>VBNH01000137.1 GCA_005878095.1 Gammaproteobacteria bacterium
ATCTGCGCCACGGCCGGTGCGTGCGCCTGCACCAGGGCGACTTCAGCGCCGAGAAGCGCTATGAGCACGAGCCTCATGAGCTGCTGTTGCGCTACCGTAGTCTCGGCGCCTCGTGGCTGCACCTGGTGGATCTCGACGGGGCGCAGGACGGCGTGCTTGCCAACCGTGCGGTGATTGTCGCCCTCGCCTCGCAGCGCGCGGTCCGCCTCCAGGTGGGCGGTGGCGTGCGCTCCGCGGCCGTCATCGATGACCTGCTTCGCCATGGCGTTGAGCGGGTCGTGGTCGGCAGCGCCGCCGTGGAGCGGCCCGAGGAGGTGGCCGAGTGGCTGGCGCGCTTCGGGCGTGAGCGCATCTGTCTCGCCTTCGACGTGCGAACCGAGACCGACGGTGAGCCGCGGGTGCGTACCCACGGCTGGACACGGGCGAGCGGCCTCACCCTCTGGGAAGCGCTCGGCTGCTTGCCCCCGGGGAGCGTGCGCCACGTGCTGTGCACGGACATCGAGCGTGACGGTGCTATGAGCGGACCGAACCTCGCGCTCTACGCCGCCGCCCTCGCCCGTTGCCCGCAGCTCGCCTGGCAGGCTTCGGGTGGCGTGCGCAATGCGGCCGATCTGCGGGCGCTAGCCCGGATCGGCGTCGCCGCCGCCGTGAGCGGCAAGGCGCTGTTGGAAGAGCGGATCACACCCGAGGAGCTGCGGCCATTCTTGCCCGACGAATCATTGCCTGCCTCGACGTGCGCGCCGGCCAGGTCGTAAAAGGCGTGCGCTTTCGCGACCACCGGGTCGTGGGCGACATCATGGAGCTCGCGGCGCGGTATCGCGACGAGGGCGCGGACGAACTGCTCTTCTATGACATCACCGCGAGCCCCGAAGGCCGCAGTGTCGATCGCGAGTGGGTGCGCCGGGTAGCGCGCGTTCTGGATATCCCGTTCTGTGTCGCCGGCGGCATTCGCTCCGTGGCGGACGCCGAGGAAATCCTGAACGCGGGCGCGGAAAAGATCTCCGTCAACTCGCCAGCGCTCGCCACCCCGAGTCTCATTGATTCCCTCAGCGCCCGCTTCGGCTCCCAGTGTGTCGTGGTCGGTGTCGACAGTCAGCTCACCGAGCACGGCTACCGGGCCTACCAGTTCACCGGCGACCCGCAGCGCACGCGCGAAGCGGGACGCGACGTGCTCGAATGGGTCGGCGAGGCGCAACGGCGCGGCGCGGGTGAGATCGTCCTCAATTGCATGGGGAGCGATGGCGTGCGTCGCGGTTATGACGTCGAGCAACTGCGCAGGGTGCGCGCGATCTGCCAGGTGCCGCTGGTGGCCTCCGGGGGTGCGGGCGCCGTCGAGCACTTCAGCGCGGTGTTTACTCAGGCCGGCGTGGATGCGGCTCTCGCGGCCGGCGTGTTCCACTCCGGCGCAATTGTGATTCGCGATCTGAAGCGGGAGCTGCATGACGCAGGCATCGAGGTCAGGCTGTGAGCGGCGCGGGCGACAGGGGTGCGGCGCCGGTGGGGCTTGCCGATCTCGAGCGGCTCGACTTCGCCAAGGGCGATGGCCTGCTGCCGGCGATCGTGCAACACGCCGTCACCGGGGCGGTGCTCATGCTCGGCTACATGAACCGGCAGGCGCTTTCCGAGACACTCACGCGGCGCCGGGTCGTGTTCTTCAGCCGCAGCAAGCAACGCTTGTGGGAGAAGGGAGAAACCTCGGGCCAGCGCCTCGAGCTGGCGCAGATTCGCGCCGACTGCGATTGCGACACACTGTTGGTCACCGCCTGGCCGCGTGGACCAGCCTGTCATCTGGGCACGGCCACGTGCTTCGGCGCCGAGGCGCTCACGGCTGCCGAGCGGTTGGCGTTCCTGGCGGCTCTGGAAGCCATTATCGCGCAGCGCATCGCCGAGCGACCGGAGGGCAGCTATACCGCGCGCCTGTTTGCCGAGGGATCGAAGCGCCTGGCGCAGAAGGTGGGCGAGGAAGGGCTCGAGGTGGCGCTGGCGGCGGCAAGCGGCAGCGACGCCGAAGTGGTGGCGGAGGCCGCCGACCTTCTCTACCACCTGCTGGTGCTGCTGCGCTTTCGCGGACTGCCGCTCGAGCGCGTGATCGCCGAGCTGCGCGCGCGCCACGCCGCAAAACCCTGACCGGGTGCCTCAGCGCGGCGCGAGGGCGCCGGCCCGCCCCTCGGCCTCCGCGGCCTCCGGGTCGCGCCCGCGCGCGTGCAGCGAATCGGCGATCAGGTGCCAGGCTGCCGCCTGCGCGCCGGCGTCTCCGGTGGCCAGCGCCAGCGCCTTGTGGCCCATGGCCTCGGCCTGCGCCGCGTTGTTCTCGGAAAGCCGCACTCGCCCGAGCTCGATCCACAGCAGCGGATTGCCCGGCTCGATGCGCAGTGCGCGCTCGAGCGTCGCGGCCGCCTGACCGTACTCGCCGCCGCCCGCCTGCGTGCGCGCCTGCGTCACCAGCGCGCTGGCCGCCACGCCGAGGTGAGACTGCCGCGGCGCGCCCGGCGCGGGCTGCTCCGGCGGTGCCGGCGCAGCTTGCCCGGGGATCGGCGCCTCGGGTTGCGCCGTGCCGGAGGGTGACTCGCCCGAGGGCGGCGTGCCCGGCGGCAGCGGAGCTCGGGTGGCGCACGCCGGGAGTGCGGCGGCGATGAGGATGAGGGTCAGCAGTCGGGTGTGCATGGCTCATGATAGCGCCTCGAGGCGCGACGCCACGGGCGCCGTGGCCGCCCTCGCAGCGCTTAGCGTCAGTGCCCCGCGCCGCGCAGCCACTGCTGGGCGCGGTTCAGTATGGTGGTGAGAGGATTCGCGCTGTCCGGGAAGCCGCAGCCTGGCTTGGAAGGCAGTGCGGCGTCCGTCGGCACGGCGACCGCCACGATGTCGTCCGCACAACCCGGCACCACCCGCAGTCCGGTCGGATACTCGATATGCACTTCCACGACGTTGTCCGGCAGCGGCGCGTCCCAGGAGTCGGTGCCCAGCCCCCCCATGACACGCGCCCACACCGGCAGCGCTCCGGCGGAGCCGGTGAACCCGGTCGGCTCATCGTCGTCGTACCCCACCCACACAACCGCCAGGTGACTGCCGGAGAAGCCGGCGAACCAGCTGTCGCGGAACTCAGATGACGTGCCGGACTTTCCCGCCACGACCAGGTTTGCGGGCAGGAGCGCGTGCGCGGGACGGCCGGTGCCGCGCTCCATCACCTGCACGAGCATGCGATCGAGCTGATAGACGACGTCGGGGGACGCCACCTGGGTCACTTCCAGGGGAAAGGCCTTGAGCGGCTTGCCGTCGGTGCTGATGACCGCGCGCACCGCGCGCAGCGGGTTGCGAAAGCCGCCGTTGGCCAGCCCGTTGAACAGCTGGGCCGCCTCGAGCGGCGTGACCTCGACCGCGCCCAGCAGCATGGCAGGCACCTGCACGGGCGGCTGCGGCAGTCCGAAGCGCTGCAGCATCTCGCCGACCTTCGGCAGACCCACATCCAGCCCCACACCGACGGTGGCGAGATTCAGCGACTCCGCCAGTGCGCGCACCACCGGCACCGGACCATAGGTCTGGTGGGTGAAGTTCTCCGGCCGCCAGTGCTTGTCCTTCGCCAGCGCCACGTCGATGGGCGCGTCCTGCACGACCGTGGCGGCGTTGTAGTGCCCGCTTTCCAGCGCCGTGAGATAGATGAACGGCTTCACCAGCGACCCCATCGAGCGGTGCGCATCGAGGGCGCGGTCAAAGCCGTCGTAGCCGACGTTGCGCCCACCGACGATGGCAATCACGTCGCCGCTTTGCGGTGAGGTGACGACGACCGCGCCCTCGAGCGGCCCCTGCGCGTGCTTTCGCTGCCGATCCAGACGCGTGAGCTCGTGGTCGAGCGCCTGCTCGGCCTGCTCCTGGGCGCGCGGCTCGAGGCTGGTGTAGATGCGCAGGCCCGCCTCGGTGAGGTCCTGGTCGTGATAGTCGCGCCGCAGGGTGCGGCGCACGAAGTCGAGGTACGCGGGGTAATACGCACCCGCCGGGCGGCTGCTGACACCGAGCGGCTGGTGCGCGGCCGCACTGGCCTCCCGGGCGGGCACGATCCCCTGGTCGGCCATGATCTTGAGGACCAGGTCGCGGCGCGCCCGCGCGCGCTCGGGGTGGCGCCGCGGATCGTAATACGAGGGTCCGCGGACCACCGCGACCAGCAGCGCCACTTCCGACAGGTCGAGCTCCGCGAGCGGCTTGCCGAAATAGAACTGGCTGGCGAGGCCAAAGCCGTGAATCGCGCGGTCGCCGTCCTGACCGAGGAAGATCTCGTTGATGTACGCGTTCATGAGATCGGCCTTGGTGAAGTGCGCATCCAGCGCCATCGCCATGATCGCTTCACGCACCTTGCGCGACAGCGTCTGCCGCGAACTGAGGAAGTAGCTGCGCACCAGCTGCTGCGTGAGCGTGCTGCCTCCCTGCTCGATCTGGCGGGCGCGCACGTCGACCCACAGCGCGCGCAGCATCGCGATCGGGTCGACGCCGTGATGGCTGTCGAACTTGCGGTCCTCGACCGCCTTGAGCGCGGCGGGCAGGAGCGTGGGCACTTCCTGCGGTGTGACGACGATGCGATCCTCGCCGTGGATCGGAAAAATGCTGCCGATGAGCAGCGGCTCGAGCCGCAGCACCGGCACCTCATGTCCGGCGCTGTCGCGCAGACTCTCGAGGCCCTGGGAACCCGCGACGATGCTCAGCAGCTGCGCGTTGCGCGTCTCGTCCGCGAAGCGCGCCGGCCGCAGCGCAACGTCGAAGCGCGCGCCGGCCACGCGGTAGGTGCCGGGACGCTCGGGGCGCTCGGCGCGCCGGTAATGCAGGCGTTGCAGCTCCTGCTCGAGCTGCGCCGGCGACAGCGCCAGACCCGTGTACAGCTCCAGCGGCGCCGCGAACACCTGCGCCGGCAGTGTCCAGCGGCGGCCCTCGAATTGCCGGGTCACCAGGCGATCCAGATACAGGATATAGAGGGTGCCGGCGAGCGCGGCGAGCCCCACGGCGAGGAGCAGGATGCGCTTGAGCTTCAGATGAACAGCTCCGCGGCCGGGGCGCGCAGGTTGTACTGCGAGCTCATCGCGTGCCCGTAGGCCCCGGCGTTGGCGATCACCAGCACGTCCCCTTCGCGGGTCACCGGCAGCAGGCGATCGTGCCCGAGGACGTCTGCGCTCTCGCAGATGGGGCCGACGATATTGACGAGTTCGGTGGCGGGTTCATCCGCGCGCGTGAGGTTGGCGACTTCGTGGTATGCCCCATAGAGCGCCGGACGGATGAGGGAGTTCATGCCGGTCGCCACGCCGACGAAGCGCACGCCCCCCTTGGCCTTGAGCTGCGTCACGCGCGCGAGCAGCACCCCGGCGGAGGCCACCAGGTAGCGTCCGGGTTCGAGCCACAGCTCGAGCTGCGGGTGCTCGGCGCGCACCGCCAGCAGCAGCGTGTCGAGCCTGACGAGATCGACGCCCGGCTGATCGGGACGCTCGGGCACTCCCAGGCCGCCGCCGACGTCGATGACGCGCAGCTGCGCGAGGCCCTGGGCGGCCGCAGCCAGGAGGCGCGCCGTGTGCTCCCAGCTGGTCACGTCGAATACCCCGCTCCCCACGTGCGCCTGCAGGCCCACGATGCGCGCCCCGGCCTCGTGCGCGCGGCGCGCAACTTCCGGCAGTTCCGCGATCGGCACGCCGAACTTGGAGCGCGTTCCGGCGGTGCGCACGTGCGTGTGATGGCCGCGGCCGACACCGCTGTCGACGCGCACGAAGATCTCGCGAGCGCGGAACAGCTGCGGCCAGCTGGTGAGCGCGTAGCTGTTGTCGACCGTGACGCGCACCCCCGCGGTGAGCGCCCAGGCGACTTCCGCGCGTGGCGCGAAGTTCGGCGTGTACAGAATGCGCTCTCGGTCGAGATCGGGAAACAGCTGCAGGACCCGTTCGACTTCACCGCGCGACACGCATTCGAACTCGATGCCCTCGGCACGCAGCGTGCGCAACAGCTGCGGGTGCGGATTGGCCTTCATGGAGTAGTGCACCCGCGCGAGCGAGGCGAGTCCGCGCAGCGCCCGCGCGGCCGCGCGCACCGCCTCCAGGTCGTACACGAAGGCCGCCTCATGCTCCCCGAGCGCCTCGAGCAGCTGCGTGCGCTTGGAGCGCCACCACGGCACGCTGCCGCTCGCCGGGTCCTGCGGCTGCGAGAACAGCTGCTGCCAGGTGGGACCGAGCACCTTGTCTCCCGGCACCGGGCGGATGAGCAGTTCGTGCAGTTGTTGAACCAGGCGGTCCCCCTGGTCCTCATCGACCACGAAGGTGAAATTCAGGTCGTTGGCCGCCTGGCTCACCAGGTGGATCTTCTGTTCCTCGAAGAACTCGAAGGCACCTCCCAGCTGGTGCAGGATGGCGCGGATGTTGCGGCCCACGAGACTCACCGAGGCGCACGGTCCGATCACCTGCACGCGGCACAGACGCGACAGGTCGGCGACCAGCTCGGCGAGCAGCGTGTTGTCGAGTGAGTTGGCCGCCGGATCGAGCGACACCGTGACGTTGGTCTCCGAGGTCGACACCAGATCGACCGACATGCCGTGCTGCTTGAACACCTGGAAGGCATCGGCCAGGAATCCCACCTGGTGCCACATGCCGGGGCTTTCCAGCGAAATGAGCGTGATGCCCTTCCTGCTGCACACCGCCTTCACCTGCGCGCCGCCGTCGCTGGCGGCACTGAGCACCGTGCCTTCCAGATCCGGCGCCTGGGTCGCATAGACATGCAGCGGAATGTGGTACTGGCGCGCCGGCAGGATGCAGCGCGGGTGCAGGACCTTGGCGCCGCTGGTGGCGATTTCCTGCGCCTCGTCGTAGTGCAGCGCGCGCAGCAGGCGCGCGGTGGGCGTGGCGCGCGGGTTGGCGCTGAACATGCCCGGGACGTCGGTCCAGATCTCCAGCCGTTGGGCCCGTAACTTGGCCGCGAGGTAGGCCGCCGAGGTATCCGAGCCCCCGCGTCCCAGCAGCACGGTGTTGCCGTCGTCATCGCTGGCGATGAATCCCTGGGTGACGATGACCGGCGCGAGCCCCCGCAGCCGCTCCTCGAGCGCCGCATCGGGCGCGAAACCGCACGCCGCCGAGAGCACGCTTGCCTTGGCCGAGACGCTGTGCCGCTCTTCGGCACGCAGCATGGTGCGCGCATCCACCCAGGCCACCTCGAGTCCGCGCGCGCGCAGGAAGCGCGCGCCGATGTGCGTGGCCATCAGCTCACCGGCGGCCATGACGCGTGCGCGCGTGCGGTCGCTCACCTCACCCGCCTGCGGGATCGCCGCGGCGATCTCGCGCAGTTCGGCGAGCTCTCGCTCGATCTCCTCGCCGAGGGTGACGCCCAGTTCGGTGGCCAGTCCCCGGTGGCGCTCCTCGACGGCGCGCAGCTCCTGCTCCTGCGCCTCACCCCTGCCGGCATCCATCAGTCGCTCGAGCCGGTCGGTGATGCCGGTAAGGGCCGAATGCACGATGAGCACGCGCGCGCCGCCGGCGCTGCGCGCGGCGGCGACCCGCGCGATGTTGGTCCAGTTGGCCAACGTCGAGACGCTCGTTCCGCCGAACTTCAGGACGATCCAGGCCGAGGGGCGGGGCACTGATGTTCCTTCAGACACGCGAGGTCGAAAGCGGGAGGTGCGCTGCGCCCGCGGATGCCGGCTTCGCTCTACAGCTCGTCGTCGAAGTCCTTGAGATCTTTCTCGAGCTTCTTGTCCGCCAGCACTTCCTCGAGGCGGCTCCACGCGGCCTTGCCGCGTTTGCCCTGGTTACGGACGCGCTTGTCCACCCGGTCGAGCAACCGGTCGTAATCGGTGCCGTCCTCGGTCGGACTGCTCAGGAATTCATCGTCGAGATCGAAAGTCTCGTTGTCTCGTTCCGACATCTGGCGGCGCAAATCCCGAATTAATTCAACGGCTAACGTGCCCTGGCGGCACAGAACAAGGCTGCGAACTATAGCCGATCCGCGCCGCCGATCAACTTTTGGCCCTCCCGCGGCGTCCAGGCTTGCCCGCCGGGCCCTTCGCCCCCGGTCCCTTCAGCTTCAGGGCTGATCCGTGCGGTCGCGCACCACCACCGGGGCGCCCCGGCTCAAGCCCAGACCCTCCGCGGCGCTGTGCTCGGCGCGGGCGATCTCGATCACCCCGAAGGAGTTCACGAGCGCGAGATATTCCCCGGGCCGTGTGTCGCCGTAGGTGCGCAGCAGGGGGAAGGCGTGGTTGCCCGCGTGCACCAGCGGCAGCCGGAAGCGCTCGATCAGCCCCGCGTCGATATTGGTGATGAGGTTGCCGAAGTGATCGATGCTGATGACCACGCCGGTGACGCTGCGAGGCTCGACCGCAGGGTCCTCCACCCAGGCGGGGATCAGGGTGCTGACCGCCTCGCCGAGCGAGCGCAGCTGGCAGCGTCCGGCGGCCAGCTCGGCGGCGACCGGCGCGAAAATGTCCCGGCCGTGGAAGGTGGCGCTCGGACGATGCACTCCGAGGCGCGCGAGCTCTGCGGTGCCGAGGCGCACGATGAGCGCGTCGCGTGCGCGGCCGACGATCGGGGCCAGCAGGCCGTTGTCGGGTGCCAGGAAATAGTGTCCGCTGGCCTGCACGGCCAGAATGTTGCGCGCGGTGCCGACGCCCGGATCGACTACCGCGACGTGCACGGTTGCAGGCGGGAAGTAGCCGAAGGCGTGCGCCAGCCAGAAGCCCGCCTCCGCGGGCCAGTGCACGACGATCTCGTGCGTGAGATCGATGATGCGCGCCGCCGGGAAACGCGTGAGCATGCAACCCTTCATGACACCGACGAACGGTCCCTGGTGGCCGAAGTCGGTCGTGATGGTGATGACCCCTGAGGGGCTCGGGGCGTTCATGAGCGCAGCGCGCGGGGCCGAGCGCGGCGCGTCAGCCGCGGGCACCGCGGCCGCCCGCCGCACGGCCGCCTTCCGCGCAGGAGCGACACCGATCGGTGTAGGGCACGGCCTCCAGCCGCTCCGGCTCGATGTCCTCGCCGCACACCGAGCAGGTGGTGTAGCGGCCGGAGGCGAGGCGCCGCAGCGCCCCTTCGACCTGCCGCAGCTCTTCCTGTGCCGAGTGCGAGATGGCCCCGAGCACGTCATCGTTCTCGCGCTGCGTCACCTGCTCGGCGAAGTCGGCGGACAGCGGGTCCGCCTCGTGGCGCAGATCGGCGCTGGCATCGCTGGCGCGCTGGCGCAGCTCGTCGCGGCGCTTGAGCAGTCGGTCGCGTACCGCCTTGGTATCCACTTCGCTCCCCCGGGACCTCAGGATGCCCGCCGACCGCGGCGTCGTTCCTCGAGCCACTGTTGCAGCCGGCCGAAAGGCTCGATGAACTTCGTCACGCCTTCGCGCTCGAGCTGCTCTGCCACGGCCTCCAGATCGACATCGAGCCGCTCCAGGCCCTCGCGCGCATCGCAGCCTTCGGCAATGTGGCGCTTGAGCCGCAGCTCGGGTCTCCCCAGGCGCCGATAGGCATCGAGGGTCTCGAGCGGCATGGTGTTGACCGTATTGGGCACGACCAGCTCCTCGACATACTTGATCGGGCTGTAGCTCGGATCCTTGGTCGAGGTCGAGGCCCACAGCAGCCGCTGCGGCCGCGCACCGCGCCCCGCCAGCCCCTGCCATTGTGCGCCGGCGATCATCTCCTCGTGAATCTCGTAGGCACGACAGGCACTGGCGATCGCCGCCTTGCCGCGCAGGCTGCGCGCTGCGGGCTGGCCGCGCGCTGCGAGGCCATCCAGCAGCTTGTCCACGGCGGTGTCGATGCGGCTCAGGAAGAAGCTCGCCACCGAGGCGACGCGCTCGAGCGGCTGGCCGGCCGCGACGCGCGCGCTCAGGCCCTCCATGTAGGCGCGCGCCACGGCGCGATAACGCTCGGGCGAGAACAGCAGCGTCACGTTCACGTTGATGCCCGCAGCGATGAGATCGCGGATCACCGGCAAAGAGGCCTCGGTGCCGGGGATCTTGATGAGCGCGTTGGGAAGTCGCAGACGCTGCCACAGGCGTTGCGCCTCCGCGCGACTGCCGGGGCCGTCGTAAGCGAGGTGCGGGGACACTTCCAGGCTCACAAAGCCGTCGGCGCCGGAGGTGTGATCGTAGAGCGGGCGCAGGAGCGCGGCGGCCGCGCGCAGATCCTCGACGGCGAGTTCCTCGTACAGCGCGACGCTCGATGACATCGAGGGCAGCAGCTGCGCGATCGGCTGCGCGTAGTGCGAGTCGCTCATCATGGAGTGGGCGAAGATCGCCGGGTTCGAGGTGAGCCCGGCGATGCCGTCCTCGCGGATCAGGCGCGCCAGACTGCCGTCCTGCAGCATGCGGCGGCTGATGTCATCGAGCCAGACGCTCTCGCCGAGCTTGCGCAACTCGAGCAGCGGATTGGGCACCGGCGCGTTCATGGAGGCACTCTTGCGCGAGAGTAGCGCAGCCGGCAGCGCGAGTCTCGCGGTTTCGGTGCGGATATGCGTAAATCCAAGGCGGAGCCTTCGAAGCCGAGGAACACCGCCATGACCGAGTCGTTCGATGCCGGCAAGCTCGCCGAGGAGCTGCGCGCGCTGGTGAGCGAGGCCGAAGCGCTGTTGCGGGCGAGCGGCAGCGCGGACGGCGCGGAAATGCAGCAGCGCGCCGAGGCCGCGGTGCGCGATCTGCGCGAGCGGCTCAGCGCACTCGAGGAACAGCTGAGCGCGCGGGCGCGCGACATCGACGGCTACGTGCGCGGCAACCCCTGGCAGGCGGTGGCAGTCGCGGGCGGGGTTGCGCTGCTGCTCGGGCTCCTCCTGGGCCGCCGCTGATGGACGCGCCCGGATCGCCTGCGCAGGATGCGGGCGCCGCTGAGGGGCTGCGCTCGGCGTTCAGCGGGCTGCTCGGCGCGGGACTGGACGCGCTGCGAACCCGCCTCGATCTCGCCGCCGTCGAGCTCGAGATCCACCTGTTGGCGCTGCTGCGGGTACTCGTGTGCCTGATCGGTGCGCTCGCGTGCGCGTTGCTCGCGCTCGCCTTCGCCCTGACGACGCTCATCGTGGCGCTGTGGGACACGCATCGCACGTCGGCTCTGCTCGGCGGGACGCTGGTGTTCCTCGGGCTCGCGCTGCTGTTCGGCGTGCTCGGCGCGCGCACCCTGCGCCGGCAGCCGCCGGCTCTGCAGGACTCGCTGCGGCAGCTGCGCGAAGATGGGCGCCGCGCCGGGGACGAGTCGTGACGCGCATGGCGCAGCTGCAGGAGCGGCGGCGCGCGCTGCTGGCGCGCTGCGGGGAGCAGCGCGGGGAATTTGCCGAGCGTCTGGCGGCGCTGCGCCCGCAGTCGCGCACGGGCGCCGCGGGTCAGCACGCGGCGCGCCACCCACTCGCCTGGATCGCGGTACTGGGCGCCGTCATGCTGATGCGGCGCACGCGCGAAGTGGTGTCGCTGCTGGTGTTCATCCGTTCGGCGGTGGGGTTGGTCGGGCGCGCTGCGCAACTGCTG
>VBNH01000138.1 GCA_005878095.1 Gammaproteobacteria bacterium
CAGAGCTATGTCATTCCGCCGGCCGGGTCGGTCTGGAACTGGGGTGTGGTCTTCGACTTCCACCACACCGGCCCGACCGGACAGCCTAACTTCCAGATCGCCTCCCTCCCCACCGGGCTCGAGTTCTGGGTCTCAGGCGGCCCGACCGTGGTCAATCGGCCGACCGACCCGGGCTTCCACCGGGCTGCGATTGGCCCGGTCACCAAGAACGTCTGGTACGACTTCATGTATCACGTGAAGTGGTCGTCCGGCAGCGACGGCTTCTTCAAGGCGTGGCTCAACGGCCAGCAGCTCATGAATTACAGCGGCGCCACGCTGTATGTCGGCGAGAGCTGTTATCTGAAGCTCGCCAACTACCACACCCCGCTCGGCGTGCCCATACCGGTCATTCACTCCCGCGTGGTCCGGGGCGCCACCCAGGCCGACGTGCAGCTGCCGTCCTCGCCGGGTCCCACGGTGGCGGTGCCGAATGTGGTTGGCCAGATGCAAACGGCGGCCACGAGCGCCCTCACCGGCGCGGGCCTGACCCTGGGTACGGTCACGATGCAGTCGAGCAGTACGGTGGCTGCCGGCAGCGTCATCAGCGAGAGCCCGTCTGCCGGCACGAGGGTGGCGAGCGGTTCGGCCGTTAACCTCGTCGTCTCGACCGGCGGTGGCACAAGCAGTGGCGGCGGCGGCGGCACAAGCAGTGGCGGCGGCGGTGGTGGCGCCTTCGACTCTTTCACACTTGCTGCGCTTCTCAGCTCCCTGATTGGTGGGCTGTGGAGAGCTCGCAAGATCCGGACAGCCTTGTATCGCACGCCGGAGCCGGGGGGACCTGGTGCGCGATCCGCTCAGCAGCGCGATCCGCTCATCAGAAGATGAGCCGCGCGCTGATCCAGGCGACACTGGCAGCGTAATCGCCAAAGGCGACGTTCGACGAGCGCTCCTCGTGCAGCAGGGTGGCCTGCACGGTGACGGTGCGGGTGGGGTGGTAAGCGAGCAGCGCGGTGGCGGATCGCACCTTGTCATCACGCTGGCCCATGAGGCCGAGCGCCTGGGCAGGATCGGCGCGATAGCTTCGGGTGAGCGCCTCCAGGTCCCCCGACAGCTCCAGCTTCGCAGTCATGCGCCAGGTCGGCCGCAGCCCGATCCCTGTGATCAGGACGATGCTCGAGCGAATGTATTCGTACGGACTGATGTCGCGCTGCGCGATCGCGGTCAGCGCCAGCTTCCCGGTCGGGGTCCAGGTGAACTCCGCGTGTCCGATTGCTCCATTGAAGTCGCGCTGCGGCAGCTGGTCGTAGTGCCGGCTCACTTGATCGGCGCGCGCCACCAGGTGGGAGGTGCCCGAGAGGGTCCAGTCGAGCCTGAGGCCTGCGCCGTACTGCCGATAGGCGTTGTCGATCAGCGCGGTACCGAGCGGCTGCAGAGTCGGAAAGTGGCCGGTTTCGATGCGCGCGCTGCATCCGATCGAGTTTCCGGCCGCGCTGACCCGGCTCAGCGAAGCTTCGAAACCGTCGACGTTGACGTCGTTGAAGAGCGTCGCGGCGTTGCTGTTGCGCTGCTCGAGCCGGTCGCCTGCCGCGCCCAGTCGCCACTGTGGCGTCACCATCCACGCACCGTTGACAAACTCCCGACGCACCCTGAGCTGATCGGCAGTCGTGATCAGCAGCTGGGCAAACGATGCCAGTGAATAAGTCTCCGACAAGCCCAGCTCGCCGCGCAGGTCCTTGCCGGCCTGCCAAAGCCAGCTCCCCCGCAGGTCGTGGCCGTCAGAGTCGAGCGCGGCGAAGCGCTGGTAGCGGGTGCTATTGAAGGTCAGGCTGCCGACGAAGCGCTGCAGGCTCACCGGCACGTCGGCGCTCAGGCCGAAGGATGTGATGCGATAGGTATCGGCGCGTGACCTCGACCCGATGACCGTGGCCGGATCGATATCCTTCGATATCCGAAACACGTTGTCGTCGGCGGTAAGGGTCTCCTCAACGAACGGCGTCACCTTGGCGACGTCCCGTGCCTGCGCGTCGGCGTCCTGTGCGCGCGCGTGCAGCGCCGGCAACAGCAACAGGCTGGCCAGGCCATAGGTGATCTTCCGTGCCGGGCGATTGCGATCCCTCATGAGCGCCAGCCTGCGGCGCGCAATAGCCCCCGCGCCAATCAGGCCCGCGACCCACAGTGCCCAGTCGCCCGGCGGCTGCACCGGCGCGGGCGCGCGGTGCAACAGCCTCTCGAGAAGCCGGTGCAGCGCGCCGCGCTCAGCACTGCCGCCCTTGTAACTGCGTGTCCACGGGAACCGGGCAGCTGTGTCGCTCGCCCGCCGCGGCGGGATCCTTGCGGCCGCCGCAGTCATCAGCGCGGTGGGGGTCTGTCGGAGTTGCGCCTGCGGTGCGCCCGTGGCGGCGCTTCCCTGCACGGCCATCACGGCCAGCCACGCCGCCAGAATTCTCGGTGCAGGGTATGTCAAGCGGTCCGCTCCCGGATGTTTCAGCTATCGATGTTTCAGATATCGAGGATGCGCAGCTCCAGCGCCCTGCCGACGGCGTGCGTGCGGTTCTGGACGTTGAGCTTGCGCAGGATCTTCTGGACGTGATTCTTGACCGTCAGCGGGCTGATACCGAGGATGGTTCCGATCTCGAAGTTGCTCTTGCCGACGTGGATCCAGCGCAGGATCTCCTTTTCTCGCGCGCTGAGCGGGTCGACGCTCTGCGACGTCGCGCCGCGCTCCTCGAGCGCACCCCCGAGTTGCGTGCGCATCCATGCGAGGTGCAGGAACGGGACCACCAGTTCGAGCCGAAAGGCGTGCTCCCGGCCGAGGTCTCCGGGCATTGCGGCCAGGACAAACAGGCTGACCGGCTTGCCGAGCGAATCGTAGGTGCCGTGCGCTATGACGCTGTCCGTTCCGAGGCGCTGCAGCTCGGCGGCAAAAGGGCCGCGCGCAAGCGGCACGCCGCCGCCCGCGCCGTAGACGATCGGACGGAATTCGCTCTCGACCCATTGGCTGGCGAGCTGCGCCACGAACGCCGCATCGCGCCGGAACACCTCGCTCACCTTCTCCGGGTCGATCCACGGGCTCGCGAAGCAATCGACCTGATAGCTCGTCGGGCGGGTACTGCGCAGTGCGCACACCAGGAGCTCGTGCTTGACCACGCTCTGCAGCATTCCCTGGGTCCAGCCGAACAGATGATGGCGCGCGTGGACTCGCAGCGAAGCATCGATGTTGAGCAACAGCGCCTCGAGCTGCCGCGGGCGCAGCAACGCCGCGCCGCCGCTCTCGTCGACCCTGCGATCCCCGCGCCTGCGCTCCCCAAGCCTGCGCTCCGCCCTCCCTGACTTCGAACCGGGCCCCGTTATCCGGCTGTGCACATTCACCTGGCAGCCGCCCACCTGCATAAGTGGCCTTTCTGTACCGCTTGGAAGAATGAAGAACTGGTCTCGCCGTGACAACGACTATGTGCAGCGCTTGTTACGTAATTGTGATGCGAGGGCAGATGGCGCGCCCGGGGGCGGTCCCGGCGCTCGAACCCGGCACCCCATCGGCGGAAGGTTTCCCGGAGAATTCCCGCGCAGAATTCGCCTGCCGGCGGCCGGTGAGCGCCTCCGCCGGGGTAGTCCAGTCGACCTACGGAATTCACGCGCGGGGGTCATCCGCGCGCTGCAATGCGATCCTTAAGGTGGAACGAATGCTGCTGGCTGATCCGCAGATACCACGACCGTTCTTCGAGCCCCGAGTCGCTCCGGCGACGCAGATGGTGGCGGCGATCGACCCGTTGGTAACGATCGGCGTGCTGTTGCTGTGCGCGGCGCTGTTCCGCGTCCGCGTCGACCGTGCCTATCTCATTCTCGCGCTGATCGTCTTCTCGTTGACGTTTCCCGGTGGCGCGCCGCAGACGGCCAGCGCCGGCGCCCTGGCGCGCGACGTGCTCACGAGCTGGGGCACGACGGTCGCGCTGCTGCTGTTCATCGGCTGGGCGACGAGCACCACGGAGACGTTCGATCAGCGGGTACTTCTCGCCTGGCTGCTTGCCACGCCCGTCGCACGCTTCGCTACGCACCTTGCGATCCCCAGGTTGCTGCTGCGCCTGTTCACCGCAGCGGGTGTGCAGCGCGTAGCCGTCATCGCGGGTGCGAGCGGACTCGGCCGCACGCTCGCCGAACAGATCCGCGGCAATCCACTGCTCGGCATCAGGGTGGCCGGGTTCTTCGACGACCGCGGTCCCGCCCGCACCGGTGATGCAGCAGCGGGATCAGGCGCGATCCTGGGCGCGCTCGATCAGCTGGCCGCCTACGTCAAATCGCATCGAGTGGACCTGATCTACATCACGCTGCCGATGGCCTCTCAGCCACGCATTGTCCGGCTGCTGGACGAATTGCACGACACCACGGCGTCGATCTACTTCGTGCCGGACATCTTCCTGTTCGACCTGATCCAGGCGCACATCGATACCATCGGCGGCATACCGGTCGCGTCGGTGTGTGAAACTCCCTTCTCAGGATTCAACGGCGTCGTGAAGCGCGCCAGTGATATCGTCCTCGCCCTGGTGATCTGCGTCCTTGGCCTGCCCTTGCTGCTCGCCATCGCGGTCGGGGTAAAATTGAGTTCCCCAGGGCCGGTGGTGTTCCGGCAGCGTCGCTACGGGCTCGATGGACGCGAGATACAGGTTTACAAATTCCGCACCATGACGGTCACCGAGGACGGCGCGGTCATAAAGCAAGCGAGCCGCGCCGACGAGCGCGTGACCCGCTTCGGCGCCTTCCTGCGCCGCTATTCCCTCGACGAACTGCCGCAGTTCATCAACGTGCTCCAGGGGCGCATGAGTGTGGTCGGTCCGCGCCCGCACGCGGTGGCTCACAGCGAGATGTATCGCAGGCTTATCAAGGGCTACATGATTCGCCACAAGGTCAGGCCCGGCATTACCGGCTGGGCACAGGTCAACGGCCTGCGTGGAGAGACGACCACGCTGGACAGGATGGAGAACCGGATCGCTTACGATCTGGCCTACCTGCGTCACTGGTCGCTGCAGCTGGACCTGTGGATCGTGCTCAAGACGCTCTTCGTCGTGTTGAATGACCGCAATGCGTACTGAACGACGGAGGCGATGCCGACCTGACCGCGGTCAGTCCGGGTTCGCGCGAAAGCAATAGCCGGCGCCGCGCACCGTCTCGATCATCTTCTGGTGGCCGCCCGGCTGCAGCGCCTGCCGCAGACGGCGAATGTGCACGTCCACCGTCCGGTCCTCCACGAACACATGATCTCCCCAGACTTCGTCAAGCAGCTGTCCGCGGCTGTACACCCGGTCCGGGTGTGTCATCAGGAAATGCAGCAGCCGGAATTCGGTCGCCCACAGGTTGATCTTGCCGGCGCGGGTGCTGACCCGATGTGCCGCAGGGTCGAGCTTCAGGTCGCCGAATTCGACCGGCTCATCGCCGAGCAACGGCGCGCGGCGGCGTACGACTGCCTTGATGCGAGCGAGCAATTCACGATGCGAGAAAGGCTTGGTGAGGTAATCGTCGGCACCGGCCTCGAGCCCGGTCACCTTGTCGAACTCCTCCGTGCGCCCGGTCAGCATGATGACCGGGATTTGCTTGGTGCGCCGGTCGTTGCGCAGCTGCCTGAGGAAAGACACGCCCGTCGTGCCCGGGAGAATCCAGTCGAGCAGCATCAGGTCCGGGATCACTTCGCGGATGGCCGCCTCCGCTTGCGCTACGCTCGGGGCACGGGTCACCTTGTATCCGGCGCGCTCCAGGCTTGCGGCAATCAGTCGCTGCGTGACCAGCTCGTCTTCAACGATGAGGATCGAACCGCCCATGAGTGGTAATCATATTGTGCCGTCGATTGACCCACTATCGCTGAAATTCGATATGCAGGTAGGTGGCGCTGTATGTGTGCGTAGGGCTGGGCTTACACGCGCATGCTGCGACTGCGGCTAAATGAGCCGGTACTTGACCGCATAGCGAACGAGTGCTGCATTGTTCGACAACCCCAGCTTCTTGAGGATCCGCGCGCGGTAGGTGCTGATCGTGCTCGGGCTGAGACACATCTCCGCGGCGATCTCGTTGATATGCTTGCCCGACGCTATCAGCCACATCACCCGGTATTCGCGATCGGAGAGCAGGTTGTGCGGCGGCTTCTCTCCGCCCTCGGCGAAATCGGTAGCAAGCTTCTCCGCGAAGGCCGGGCTTACATACTTACCCCCACCGACCACCTTGCGGATGGCGCCGGTCAGATCTTCGTTGGCGCTTCCCTTGTTGATGAACCCGGCGCCGCCGGCCTTGAGTACCTGGCCCGCGTGCGCTTCCTCGGGCAGGATACTCAGCACCAGGACCGGGCGCCCGGGATACTGCCGCTTGACTTCTCTCACCAGATCGACGCCGCTGCAGCCGGGCATCGCATAGTCGAACACGGCGACATCCCACTCGAGCCTGCTCGCCATGTCGAGTGCCTCATCTCCACTCTGCGCCTCGCCAACCACGACCATGTCGTGCTCAGAAGCGACGATATCCCTGAGCCCCCTGCGAACGACGGGGTGATCGTCTGCGATCAGAACTCTCATCACGGCTCCCCTTAGCATAATGCTCCACTCGCGTTGCGGCCGCGGCGGCGCGCCGTGGCGCCCGCGTGGCGCGGCGCTCAGATCTTCGGCAGCGCAACTGTGACCCTGGTTCCCTCGCCGCGGACCCCTGTGATATCGACCCTGCCGCCGAACGGCAGGACGCGCTCGCGCACACCCAGGAGCCCGAGCGAGTTGGGGCTGTCAGCCACCTCGGCGTCAATGCCGCGGCCATTATCCTCGACGGTGAGTACCAGCTCGTCGGCGTCGGACCGGACCGCCACGTCGATCCGGGTGGCGCCGGCGTGGCGTGCGACGTTGGTCAGCAATTCCTGAAAAATCCGGAACACCGCTGTGGAGCGATCCCTGTCCAGCAGCAAGTCTTCCGCGGGAAGCGCCACGTTGCAACGGATGCCGCTGCGACGCTGAAACTCGCCCGCCTGCCAGCCGATCGCTGCTGCGAGTCCGAGCCGGTCCAACACCTCCGGCCGCAGGTGGGACATGATTTCGCGCACCGACTCCGTGGTCGCATCGATCAGGCCGGACATCGAATGCGCCTTCTCTAGCAACGCCTTGGAGCTCTGCGGCAATCGGCTCATGATCCAGGCGAGATCCATCTTCAGTCCGGTCAGCGCCTGAGCCAACTGGTCGTGGATCTCCCGGGCGATGCGCGTCCACTCCTCCTCGCGCACCGACTGAAGGTGGGACGCGAGGGCGCGCAGACTCTGCTGCGAGGCCCTGAGGTGCTCCTCGGCGATGAGCCGCTCCTTGATCTGCTGTAACAGCAGCGCGTTGTTGCGGTACAGGTCAACGAACACGGAGATCTTGGCCTTCAGGATGTCCGGTATGAGCGGCTTTACGATGTAGTCCACGGCACCCACTTCATACCCGCGGGTCACCGAAGGCGCGTCTTCGTAGGCGCTGGTGAGGAAGATGATCGGGGTATGGCGCGAGCGTTCGCGTTCGCGGATCAGCCGCGCAGCCTCGAAGCCGTCCACGCCCGGCATGCGAGCGTCCATCAGGATGACGGCAAAGTCCTGCTTCAGTACGCAGCGCAGCGCCTCGTCGCCCGACTTCGCAG
This sequence comes from Gammaproteobacteria bacterium, assembly GCA_005878095.1. Lineage (GTDB taxonomy): Bacteria > Pseudomonadota > Gammaproteobacteria > Steroidobacterales > Steroidobacteraceae > 13-2-20CM-66-19. The sequence continues at coordinate 7,609 of VBNH01000138.1, forward strand.
TCACCAGGTTCAGTGACATGTCGCTGACCAGTTCCCGCAGCGCCATCAGGCTTCTGGTGTCGTCGTCGACAGCAAGAACGCTCGCCTGCGGCTGAGTGAAGTTCATCGCCCCTCCTTGGGGAGAGTCATTATCAATCGGCAGAGCGCTGCAGAGAAGCCGCGACATCGGATCAATGCCCAACTACGGTGGCGCAGGTGCTCGGGAACGGCCGCATGCGGTACACGTGGTTGCGTGGTGCGCGCCCCTCGTTGCGCGCCGATGGTGAGCGGCTGCCGGGCGCTGCCCGGCAACGGCCAAGCTTGTGGTGTGACACTCGGCGCGCGATTGTCCGCTGAGCCCAGGGCAGACAGGGCCTGGGGTAATCTCCCCGGCACCAGTTTTTAGTTATTTTTCAGCCTGTTATACACAGTCCCTACGCCCACGAGTCAAGGGGCTGCGGGGAGATGCCTCAGCGCGCTTGCACCTCTACTCGGGCATCGTTGAAGCAGGCGCCATCGGCAAGATCGGCTTTGTGTGTGGGGGCCAACGCAGACACCGTCTGCCCGTTCGAACTGGTGCGCAGCCACACGCCTTTTTCGGAGCAGACCACGCCCGACCGTACGACCGTGGTTATCCGCAGTGGCAGAAACACCTCGCCTAAATCGTTCCACACTCTCACCCACATGCCGTCGGTCAGGCCGCGCGTCGCGGCGTCGTCCGGACTCATCTCGAGCACGGGCGTGGCATCGCTGTCCGGGAGGCCCCCGAAAGTGGAGGTGATCCGCTTATCGGAGGCCGGCGTGATCAGTGTCAACGGATACTGTGACACGAGCGGTCGGTAGCCAGGCAGGATGGCGCCGTACCGATCGCCGAGGAGCTGTGACAGCAATTCAATTTTGCCGCTGGGCGTTCGCGGCGCGACATTATCGAACAGGATCGGCTCGGCGCTGCCGTACTCCATTTTGATCGCCCGATCGACCGGGATTCGGCTCGGCTGCAGACCCTGCATGCGCGGATCTTGCGAGCTGAGGGCCGCGTCCATCAGTTCGCTGTCACTCGCGCTGAACGCTGGGTCCGTCAGACCGAACCTGGCGGCGAGGCGTCGGAAGATCTCCGTGTTGGGCAGGCTTTCGCCGACCGGCGGGATGACTGCCTCGGCTCGCTGCAGATATTGCTGTCCGTAAGCGGGGTAGAGATCGGCGTGCTCGAAATGCGTACAAGCCGGCAGAACCACATCCGCGTACGCCATGCTGTCGGTCATCGCGACTTCGATGCCGACCACGAATACGTCCTCCCGTGCCAGCGCCCGCTTCATCCGATTCTGGTCCGGATGGACGATCAGCGGGTTATGGTTGTATATGAAGAGGGCCTTGATTGGCGGATCCAGGTTGTCATCGAGCAGCAACCGACTGACGTCAAGAATATTGATCGTCCGCGTCTGCGGCGGCACGAAATCGGTGCGCGTCAATTTGTCGGGAGTCTTCGGGAAGGCGTGACCTGCGCCGCCGACCAGGCCACCGCCCGCCACACCGAATTTGCCTGCCAGAGCGGGTAGAGCGGCGATGGCGCGCAGCCCGGAGCCGCCGTTCTGATTACGCTCGAGTCCGTTCCCCCAGGCGATCACCGCAGGCGAGGCCTCCTTGTACCAGCGCGCCAGGGTACGGATGTCGTCCAGCTCCACACCGCATATCTGCGCCGCGCGCTCAGGCGGGTAACCGCGTGCCGCTTCCATAAAGGCGTCAAACCCGAGCACGTGCTCATCTATGAAGGCGCGATCGAGGCCGCCGAGCCTCTCCAACTCCACGGCAATCGCCCACGCCAGCACCACGTCCGTTCCCGGGCGCACCGGCAGATGCAGTTGTGCCTGTTCGGCGACCTTGACGCGCCGGGGATCAACCACCACCAGCCTGGCGCCGTGGCGCTTGGCGGCGTTGATCTGCCGCATCAGGTGGAGGTTGCAGACCGTGGCATTATTTCCCCACACGATGATGAGCTTGGCAAGGCTCACCTGCTGCAGCGGGGTGCCGGGGGTTGCGCCGAAGGTGCCGGCGTAGGCTGCGCTGCGGATGCCGCCGCACAGCGGGTTGCGGCTCAGGAGCGAAGCGCCCAGGCGGTGAAAAAAACGCAGCGACATGGAATCGCCCGCCAGCATCCCGTGCGGTCCGGCGTAATTGAGCGGCAGGACGGCCTGGGGGCCGTAACGCTCGATGACGCTTCCGACGCGATCACGAATGATGTTCAGCGCTTGATCCCAGGAGCTCCGCTCGAAGTTCCCCTGCCCTTTCGGGCCGATGCGCTTCAGTGGATATCGCAACCGATTGGGGCCATGGACAAACTCGGGGTAACTGTTGGCCACCTTGGCGCAAATGGCTCCGTGAGTAATGGGGTTGACTTTCGATCCCCGCACGGCGAGGACGTGATCACCCGACACGGTTACTGCGAGACTGCAGGTATCCGGGCAGTCGAGCGGACAGACGCTGGCCTTTTGCACGCTCATGGGGCGATGTCGGTCGTTATGCACACGGCGGCAGGTCCCGCCTCAGGTGCGCGATCGCTACGATGATGCACGGCGATCGAAAGCCCGGGCAGCATCGGTCGCTCAGACGGTTTCCAGCTCGGGCTCGACTTCCTTCGACTTGTCCGTCTCGGGCTTCGGGCGATCGGATGGCGCGCTCGGCCGCAGGCGGTCAATCACAGACTCGGGCTCCTCGCCCTTGTGGACCTTCGACCTTGCCCGCTGCAAAAAGAAGAGTTCCTCGTAGCACATGGCGTCCTCCTGCGATGAGTTTATTGTGGGCTCCCTCGGCAAAGGATAGCATCGTGGCGACCACTCCGGCGGTAGTCTTGGGAGTCCCGATGCCGAACACCATTCGCAAGGTGAGCTACGCGTACGTCACGGCCGCGAGCAAGCCCGGCGAGGCGGCGCGCATCCTCCAGGCGCTGCGCGACGCGAACGTCAACCTGCTCGCGTTTTCCGGCTTTCCACAGGGGCGAAGCAAGGCGCAGATCGACGTCGTGACCGACGACCTCGACGCTCTGAAAGGCGTCGCCCGGCGTCAGAAATGGAAGCTGAGCCGCATCAAGCGGGCCTTTCTCGTGCAGGGAACGGACCAGGCCGGCGCGGCGGTTGCGCCGCTGGCAAAGCTTGGGGCGGCGAACATCAACGTGATCGCGGCCGATGCGATCGCCGCGGGCGAGGGCCGCTTCGGCATGATCTTCTGGGTCGAAGTGCGCAGCTACAACCGCGCTGCAACGCTGCTGGGCGCCGCCTGAGCAGGCAGGCGGGATCCTAAGCGACAAACCGGCACCGCGTTCTAACGCAGGAGTTCTATCTCCAAAAAGACAAACTCAAAGGCGTTGGCGTTGATGACGTTGTGCGCGACCCCGGCGCGCCGCAGATTAGTGGCCGCGATTCAACGCGGCGCTGTCGCGTGCGCTGTCAGCCGCACACCCAGGCGACGAGCTCCCCAGACTCCCGGGGGCCCCGCGAACACTCCGGGAATCTGCGTGCCGCAGCTCTTGCAGGCGCCGGTGTCGGTCAGCCGCCAGGCGCCGAGCTCATACCAGTCGCGCTCGATCACGCGCGCGCCGCAGTGAGGGCAATACGTGCTGCCGCCGTCGCGGTCGTGCACGTTACCTGTATAGACGTAGTGCAAGCCGTTCGCGACTGCGATGCGGCGAGCGCGGGTGAGCGTCGCCGGCGGTGTGCGCGGTCTGTCGAGCAACTTCCAATCCGGGTGAAAGGCCGTGAAATGCAGCGGCACGTCGGGCCCGAGCTTCTCGGCGACCCATTGCGTCAGCAGATCGAGCTCGCCGTCGGAGTCGTTCTCGCCCGGAATGAGAAGCGTCGTGATCTCGAACCACACCTTGGTCTCAGATTTCAGGTACTGCAGAGTCTCGAGCACCGGCGCGAGCGCGCCGCCGCAGATCTTGTAGTAGAAGCGCTCGGTGAACGCCTTCAGGTCGACGTTTGCGGCGTCCATGTGGCGGTAGAAGTCGGCGCGCGGCTCACTGCACATGTAGCCCGCCGTCACGGCGACACTCCTGATGCCGCGTGCACGGCATGCCTGCGCAGCATCGATCTCCATCTCGCGCGACTTCGACATATCCCAGTTCTGACAATTTGAGACCGCCAGGAACGGCGTGAGATACGAGTGGTCGGAATCATCGACCTCGAGGTTATAGACCGTGCCTTCGTATGGAATTCGCTCTACACGCCGCAGCGGAACAAGAAACTTTCCGCCGGCGTCGCGCCAACTGGTGCGTTCCGAATCGAGCCGCCTCCGGCCTTCATAACGGTCCCGCTTGAACTTCACGATGAACGTGGTCGACTGAGAGACTTCGCGTCCCTCGAGTTGCTTCCTGGGCTGAGGCTCATGAACAAAGAACGTCGGCAACAGGTCGAGGTGAAGGCCGAGCTCGTAGATTCCCAACGCGAGATCACGAGAAACCGTGCTGCCGACGACCTGGGTCTCAGCCACGTGGCCATCGCCTGCAAAGTACCCGTCAAGAAAGGCACGGATCACGGAGAGAGGCGCGTGGAGCAGCTGCGCAGGCACCCGTTTGTTCTTGGCGCCGCGGCCGCAGAGCGCCTCGAACAATCGTGCGGTGGAAGTGCTGCGAACCTCTACCGTAAGGGTCGTGCGGCGATTCGAGATGATTGTTTGTGCGCCAAAGACGTCTGCGAGCAGACGCGCAGTTCGTTCTACGAGTTGCCGTTCGTGATGACCATAGGAGAAAACCACCACACAGCTGTCAGGGCGATCTGGATGCACCCCAAGAGAACCCTCCGCACAGTACAAGCCCAGCAGCCACGCCAGGTCGGGCGTGAGGTCGAGGTACTCTGGGACGCCCGCGCCACGCTCCTGTAGGAATTTCACGCGTCCCGTATTCACTTGCAGTCTGACTGCACGGGGTCGCTCCACCATCAGCATGCCGCGTGCCAGGCGGCTTCGCAGTGTTCGCACGTAGGCGGGGTGATACCCGAGTATCTCGCCTGGCTCCGCGGAGGTACCCGTCGCCCGCAAGCCAGCTGACAATTGCTCCAGAGGGATCCGCCTCATGCGAGCTGCATGCGTGGCATATTCCAGGTTCCCCAGGGCTTCCGCGACATCAATCCGAGCGCCGCTGCCCGCTTGCCTTTTTGGGACGATAAGATAGTGGTCAGCTGAAAGCTTCGCCGCCTCGATCAGCCGGATGTCTTCGGGATTCGAGCGATGAGCCGCGAAAACCTTGTGGTTCGGCGTGAGAAGGACCGGCGGGCAACAGCTCACCCTGAGCAAGAGCAACTCGCCGGAATAGGGATGCGCGAAGACCCTGGCGACGCGCGCTGGCTCGGCCGCGCGCGTCCAGACTTCCAGCGACATCGGGAGACCGACCTGGCCACCGTGATGAGAGATCTTCTCCTGACAACTCTCGAACAGATCTGCGATGCGTCTCATCCCTCCGGTGGTCGCAATCAGCGTGTCGGGATGAAAACAGAACTTACAGGCCAGATTGCAGCCGGCCGTCCCGAAGGACAGGACACTCGTTCCGGGCAGGAAATGGTGGAGAGGTTTCTTCTCGATCGGGTCGACGCAAAAGCCGCTCGAGCGGCCGTAGCTGAACAGCCTGATACGCCCTGCCTCCGCGCCACGCACGAAGCACAGGCCTCGTTGCCCATCGCGCAGCTTGCAGGCTCGCGGGCAGACGTCGCATTGCACACGGCCGTCGTCCAATGCGTGCCAGTAGCGCGTGTCAATGATCGAGCCTTCCGCCGGCCGTACCTCCAGGCTGTCCGCCGCTTTGCTCATGTGCGCAATTGTGTTCCCGTTCGGGCCGATCAATACTCCTGCAGCATGCGCGGCGCAACCGCAGCTCATCGCAGTCGCCAACCGGCCGTGGCGGGAGTGTTTTATCCGCGAGACCCGCAGACGCTGCGCACCGTGCTCGCCGAATACTTAGCTCAGGCTATCGGGTGGCCGGCGGCCTCGAGCGCCCCAGACTTGGCACGTCCTGAGCGTGCGTCGATGCCAAAGGCCTTGATTGCACCACACGCCGGCTATGTCTACTCGGGGCCCATAGCCGCTTCGGCATACCGCGCGCTCGGCGCTGCCGCGCACGGAATCGAGCGCGTCGTCCTTATCGGTCCGAGCCACTATGTGCCATTCTCTGGCCTGGCGGTATCTCGAGCCGATGCCTTCGAAACGCCGCTAGGCGCCGTTCGAGTGGACGACGCCGCACGCCGCGACGTTCTACGCGTTCCTCGCGTTGTCGCAGCGGACGCGCCGCACGCGCACGAGCACAGTCTGGAGGTGCAGCTTCCGTTTCTGCAGGTGTTGCTCGGCGAATTTCGTGTGCTGCCGATCGCAGCCGGCGATGCGACGGCGCGGGAAGTTGCCGCGGCGCTGGAATGCGTCTGGGGCCACGAGGAGACGCTCATTGTCGTGAGCTCCGATCTCTCCCATTACCTGGAATACGCCGCGGCGCGCAGTGCCGATGCTTCGACCGCCCAGTCGATTCTCAACTGCTCAACCGAGCTCGGCGGTGAGCAGGCTTGCGGCTGTGTCGGTATAAACGGGCTCATGGACGTCGCGCGCGCACGCGAGCTCGAGGTGAGGCTGTTCGATCTTCGTAATTCAGGCGACACGACCGGGGACCGCGCTCGCGTGGTCGGCTATGGCGCGTTCGCGCTGTACGAGCAGCCTGCCACGCGCTAATCGGGGCGCTTCTTTCCAAACGGCTCCGCCGGACATACTCGTGCCCACGCCTGCATATCGGAGCGGGCTAACGCGTCGCGTCCAGGCTTTCTATAAAGCCCTCCCGCGCTCCAAGTGAAGCTCTGTAAGCAACTGCGCGTGCTCTTCCTGCCACCGGCGGCTCGCCGAGGCAAGTATCGGATTGTCACGCGCCCCATTGATCCATTCCTCCAGCTTCATCACACGCATGAGCTTCTCACAATGGCTGATGGCGCTGTCCACCAGAAGCGAGCTGCCTTCCGCACCACCCGCCATGCTGTCTGGAAGTTCACTATCGGAAATCGGACGTGTCACTTGGTCATTCATCGGGTCTCTCCAGGGATCGGCAGCAGCTTACTGGCAACGCTCCGCCCCAAAGGGCTTAACGCTGACTCAGTGCCTGTGATAGATACGCCGCGGGCACACGGGAGTACGTGAGCGCCTTCACACAACAAGTGACCGCTACCGCGCTTTCTCCTGTAGGACGAGTCCGACACTGGCTTAAGGCATGCGGAGGATCCGCTGATGACCTACGAGCTTTATTACTGGCCTGGCATCCAGGGACGCGGTGAATTCATACGCCTCGCGCTGGAGGAAGCCGGCGCCCGGTACGTCGATGTGGCCGTACTGCCCAGGGCGAAAGGCGGCGGCGTGCCCGCAATTCTGGAAGTACTCGAAGCCAGAAACATCCAGCGGCCGCCCTTTGCGCCTCCGATCCTCAAGGCCGGCGCGAGGTTCATCGCGCAAACGCCGAATATCCTGCTGTACCTGGGCGGCCGACTGAGGCTCGCGCCGGCGGATGAGGCGGGCAAGCTGTGGACGCACCAGTTGCAGCTCACCATCCTCGATTTCTACCTGGAGATCTTTCACACCCATCACCCCCTCGGCGATGGCTATGCCTACGAGGAACAGAAGGCGGCAGCAAAGCGGCGCACGAAGGATTTCCTGGCGGTGCGCATGCCGAAGTTTCTCGGCTACTTCGAGCGCGTCCTCGAACTTAACGGTGCACGCGGGCCGTGGATGGTCGGGGCACGCCTCAGCTACGTGGACTTGTCGACGGCGCAGGTGATTGCGGGTCTGCGATATGCCTTCCCTGCAGCCAGCCGGCGGGCATTGCGCAACCGTCCGCGGCTGCGGGCGCTGCACGACGTGGTCTTTGATCGGCCGCGAATTGCGCGCTACGTCGCTTCGGGCCGTCGGCTGGCCTTCAACAACGAGGATCTGTTCCGTCACTACCCTGAGCTGGATCGGTGACCCGGCAGTCGCGCCTCGCATGGCATTCGGAGACGCGCTAGTGAAAGCACTCATTGGGGATGGGCCCTTACTCACTCTGCCGGGCTGGCGGCCGGCGCTCCTCATGCTCACCAGCGGATTCGCGGGCCTGCTACCGGCCACGGCAGGGCGGGCAGACCCGCCCGACTTTCACCATGCCCCCCTCTCGGCTGCGAGCCTCGAGAACCCGTACCACGGTCAGGCGTCCGCGGCACAAGCCGGCCGCGAACTCTACGCGGTGCACTGCGCCGCGTGTCATGGGCGCAGCGCGGAAGGCACCGGCAATATTCCGGCCCTGGCGCGTGGGCCGGTGCAGAACGTCGCGGACGGCGAGGTTTTTTGGTTCATCACCAAAGGATCCAACAGCGGCGCGATGCCGTCATGGGCTTCGCTACCCGCACAGCAGCGCTGGCAGCTCGTCACCTATCTGAAGACGCTGGTGGATGCACCCATGGTTGCCCCGGCGCCGGTTGCCGCACCCATGACGCCGCTTACCGCGCCGCCTCCGCCAGCACCGTTCACGGATTTTCGCTTCGAGGTGCCGGGCGCGGTGCACAAGATCGCGCTCAGCGATCTGCCCGCGCCCTTTGCGACCAGCTCTGCCGGTAACGCACCGACCATCGTCGCCCGGCCGGCCGACGCGTGCTGAACGCGGATGGCAGGCCCGAGCGCTCCGAAGTCTTCGCGGCAAATCTCAACCAGCCGTACGGCATCGCCTTTTATCCCGCCGGTCCGGATCCACAGTGGATCTACGTGGGGGATACCGACTCGGTGGTGCGCTTTCCGTACCGGAACGGTGACCTCAAGGCGACCGGTGTCGCGGCACGCGTCGTCGACCTTCCGCACGGTAGCGGGCACTGGACGCGGGACGTCGTCTTTTCTGCCGGCGGCAAGACCTTGTTCGTTGCGGTGGGCTCGGAATCGAACGTCGACGACCCTGACACCACTGCGGCGGAGAGGTATCGGGCGGATATCCTGGCCTTCGGCCCCGATGGCTCGCACATGCGCGTGTACGCGGCCGGAATCCGCAATCCATCGGGTCTGGCGGTTGATCCGCGCACCGGTCGATTGTGGTGCACCGTCAATGAACGCGACGGCCTCGGCGACAACCTGGTGCCCGATTACATCACCTCGGTCCGCGCGGGCGGCTTTTACGGCTGGCCCTGGTGGTACATGGGCCCGCACCAGGACCCCCGTCACCTCGGCAAGCACCCCGAACTGCGGGAGCGTGTCATCGCGCCCGACGTCTTGCTCCAGCCACACAGCGCCTCTCTGCAGATTGCTTTCTACCAGGGCCAGCAGTTCCCCGATGAATACCAGGGGGACATCTTCGCCTCCGAGCATGGTTCCTGGAACAAATCCGTTCGCACCGGCTACGAGGTTATCCGCGTGCCGCTGCGCCACAGGGGCAAGGCGAACGGAGAATACGAGGACTTCCTGACCGGATTCGTGCTGGCGAACGGCCAGGTGTGGGGCCGTCCAGTAGGCGTCACCACTGCGCTCGATGGCTCATTGCTGGTGACTGACGACGGCTCGAACTCGATCTGGCGGATCAGCTACGTCGGCGAATAGCCGCGCATCGGGGCGTCTCGAAAAACTGACCAGCAGATCAGTCGGATAGCGTGGTCGAAATCTCCGTCCTGACCTCGGTCATGAGCTTATGGATCGGGCATTTCTGCGCCACACGCAGAAGTTCCTCCCGTTGCGCGGCGTTCAAGTTACCTGTCAGCGACAGCGCCGCACTCAGGCGATAGATGCCGGCGCGTTCCTGGCTGGCATCGCGCTCCACCGAGACCTCGATACCTTGCACTGGAATCCCCTTATGTTTCGCGTACCAAAGCACAGTCAGCGCCTTGCACGCGCCCAACGCGGCATCGTAGAGGTCATGGGGATTTGGCCCCAATCCCTCTCCGCCCTCCTCGACACCGAGGTCGGTGGTAAGACTGTTTCGTCCGATGTGGATTTCATGCCGCATCGGCGATTTTTGATCTCGAACGACTCGAATCGTCACGGTTTTGTCTCCTCACGCGGTCGTTGACAGGGCGCGGGGTGCGCGATTGGCGCTCCGACTTCCAGCGAGCCCGTTCACGGCCTGCTGCCACCAATCGCCGTTCGATCCTGCGCGCGCGTGTCGCCGGCTGCGCGACTGCGGCTGTCGCCATCAGCGCTGGCGGTGGGTGCAGCGCCAGCGTCCTGGGCTGCGAGGCCGCCGATGGCGGACCAATCGAGGCTGTCGCCGCCTTGCGCGAGGAGCCGCAGAAAGCGGTCGTGCAGCAGGCTTGCGAGCGGCATCGGCACGCCCAGACTCTCGGCCGCCTGCAGCGCGAGCCGGATGTCCTTGAATCCGAGCGGTGCAGCGAAAGCGGCCGGTTGAAACCTGCCCTCGGCGATCAGGCCGCCGTAGATCTTGTAAGCGGGCGCCGGGAAGACCGTGGAAGTGAGCAGATCAACGTAGGCACGCCGATCGATGCCCGCCTTGTCGACGAGCGCGATGGCCTCGCCCAATGCCTCGATTGCGGCGGCAAGCAGGAAGTTCCCGCTGAGCTTGACGAGATTGGCCGCCGGTGGCTGCGTGCCTATTCTGACGGTCTTCGAACCCAACGCATCGAGCAGAGGCTGGCACGCTTCCAGGGTTGCCGGATCGCCGGCTGCGACGATGAACAGCTTGGCTGCCGCCGCCGCCTCTGGACGGCCGAAGACTGGCGCCGCGACGAAGCGCTGTCCGGCGTGCGCATGCGTCTCGGCGAGGCGTTGCGAGAGCGCGACGCTGATCGTGCTCATCGAAAGATGGATGGCGCCCTTGGCGAGGCTCTCGACAATGCCGTCCTTTGCCAACGCTACATCGGCGACCGCGGTATCGTCCGCAAGCATCGTGACAATCACCTCTCCATGACAGGCATCAGCAACGCCGCCTGCCTCGTGTGCACCCAGTTCGAGCAGCGCGCGACGCTTCTCGGGGTTGCGGTTGAACACGGTGACATCATGTCCGGCCTTCACGAGGTTCGTCGCCATTGCCGCACCCATGCGGCCCAGTCCGATGAATCCAATCTTCATTGCTTAAACTCCGTGGTCATGATCCGTCAGGATCGTTGCAGGGGCGCCATGAACTCGGGCCCGACCGGATCGCTGATTTCGCGCCGTTCGCCCTTTTGTTTCAATCGTAATGAGCGCACGCGCTCAGTGTACGGCAGGTTAAACTGGCGATTCGAGCCAAAGGGGGCATCTGATGCGTAAATGGCAGTGCACGGCGCTGTGCTTTTGATTCGCAGAAGCCTGCAGTCATGTATCGTCAAACAGCAATTCTTGTCGCATCCGTGCTGGGCCTGCCGGCTATGTCCGCTCTTGCGCAGAACGGTCCCGGCGTCTCAGCGGCCACGCACCACGCGGGGTTCGACATTGAGGCGCATCGCGGCGGGCGTGCGCTTCGCCCGGAGAACACGTTGCAATCCTTTGCCAATGCCCTGTCGATGGGCGTGGACACGCTCGAACTCGACATGGGAGTCACCAAGGACGGCGTGGTCGTTGTCTCGCACGAGCGCGGTCTCAATCCGGATCTTGCGCGCACTCCGGACGGAAGCTACGTGCCCGCTCCCGGCATTCCGTTCGTCAAGCTGACGCTTGCGGAAGTCAAGAAGTACGACGTTGGGCAGATCCGTCCGGGCAGCGCTTACGCGGCGCGGTTCCCGGATCAGCTTGCGGTGCCAGGGACCCGGATACCGACGCTCGCCGAGGTATTCGCGCTGGTGCGCAGGTCGGGCGATCAGCATGTGCGTCTCAACATCGAAACCAAGATCGATCCGAACCATCCGGACGAATCGCCCGACCCGGAGCGCTTCGTAGCTCTGGTACTTGATCTGCTGCGCCGGGAAGCCTTCGCCGGCCGCGTCATGATCGAATCCTTCGACT
>VBNH01000139.1 GCA_005878095.1 Gammaproteobacteria bacterium
CATCATCGAAAATCAGATCCCGAGCGCGTGGAGCGACGGCTCGATCACCGCCACGGTCAACCTCGGACAGTTCGCTCAGGGTCAGACCGCATTCGTGATCGTGGTTGACTCATCGGGAACCGCCAGCGCCGTCGGTCTCGCCGTCACGGCGGGCGGGACCATTGCCACTCCGAACCCGCCCTCGTCGATCTCAGTTCACTAGCCCGGATCCGGCGCGCGCGCGGGGCCGGGCGAGGAGCCCGCCGAGCGAGCGGGCGCTCGCAGTCCACAGGTCCACGAGCTCGCCGCGCTTGCGTTCGGCGGCCGCATGCAGACGCACTTGCTCCAGCCGCAAGCGCCCGAGGGCCGCGCGAATGTCCCCTACCGTGTTGTTCGTGAACACCGCGCAGTCGCCGAACAATTCCACGCTGGCGGAGTTGTTCGACAGCAGCATCGGCTTGCCGAGCGCGAGGGCTTCGTAAGAACCACATACCAGACACTCGTCCATGAGCGTCAGATCGACGATCGCGTCCGCCGATCGCAGCACGCTCCAGTAGTCGAGCTCGCCGAGAAACCCGGTGAAGTGCACGTTCGCCGGCACTGTGGCGGCGACAGCCCCGTGCAGCTTGCGCTGATCCCCCGTCACGTATAGCTCGACTTCCACACCGCGCACGGCCTCGAGCACCTCGGCGACGGGCTCATCGGGGGCAAAAGTGGCGATGAGCACGACGTTGAATGCGCCGTCGAGTGTGCGCCGGGGCGCAGGCGGTGGCGCCGGTACGCGGTCGGGAAGCGCGAACGCCCTGCCGCCCTGCCGCACGACGCGCTCGGCGAGTTGGCGGTTGCTGACGATGGTCAGGTCCGCGCGGCGAATCACCCAGCGCGACAGCCGGGTAACCCACCGCTGGCGATTGATGAACGGAACCACGGCCTCGTTGTGGGCGTCCGCGATGAGTCGGTAACCAAGCACACCGCGGACTGCGGCCGCCAGCGCGGCCAGAATCAGCGACGGATTCTGCACCAGCAGAATCTGCGGACGGCGCCGCGCCAGCAGCGCAAGCGTGCGCCCGCCGAGCACCAGATAGCGCAGCGGCCCGCGCAGCGCGCTGGCGAGGACCACGAGCTCGATGCCCAGGCCGGCGCACAGTTCCTTCGTGCGCCGATGTTCGAACCACGTGAGCGCGAGGCTGCCGCTCATGCGGCGAAGGTCGCGGTCGGCCGAGTCTGTCC
>VBNH01000140.1 GCA_005878095.1 Gammaproteobacteria bacterium
AGCGAGAACAACACCTTGCTGTGCTTGCGCGCGCCCGAGAGATGCTCGCTCTGCAGCCGTGCGATCTCTGCCGCATCGAATATTCCCGCCTCGGCGAGGCAAGCTGCCCCGAGCGTGTCCTGCATGAGTGACTTGAGCGGGCCGCGCAGCCAGCGTCCCATCGGGGCCTCAAATCCCTGTTTGCGATGCTTGATCACCGGCGCCGGCAGCCACTTCGCCGCGACCTGTTTCAGGATGCGTTTCTGATTGAAGCCACGAATCTTGAGATTCGCCGGAATGCTCATCACTTCCTCCACGAAGCGATGATCGAGATACGGCACGCGCAGTTCCAGCGAGTGCCACATGCTCAGCCGGTCGGTGAGAGTGAGAATGTCGT
>VBNH01000141.1 GCA_005878095.1 Gammaproteobacteria bacterium
TTCAGATGGTCAACCAGGTCGCTCGAGGTCCGTGGCTCCGGAAGCCTGCGGATGATGGGATCGACGACACGTTCGCGCAGCCAGCGCGGCACCCCGCGGTACGCGTCCCCGACGCGCACGCCGAGGTGACGCCGGTAGCCGCCGAACAGCTCGTCCCCGCCAAGGCCGGTCAACGCTACCTTGACGAAGCGGGCTGCCGCCTGACTCACGTAGTAGCTTGGAATCACTGAATCGTCGGCAAACGGCTCATCGAACGCCGCCACGATGTCCTGGATGATGTCCGTGACGCGGGGTTCGACATTGATCTCGTGGTGGTTGAGACGATAGCGCTGCGCAATCATGCGTGCGTAGACACGTTCGTCCATGAATGACGAACCAGCCTCCGCAAATCCCACCGTAAACGTCTCGACCGGTCGCTCGGTGGCGGCGGCCATCATCGCGACCATGAGTCCGCTGTCGACGCCGCCGGACAGAAAGGCTCCCACCGGAACGTCGCTCACCAGGTGCGATTCGACGGCCCGCAGCAACCCCGCTTCCACGCGCTCGGCCCACTCGGCCGGTGTTCGCTGCACGGCCTGCGGATCGGGCACCTCCCAGTAGCAGCGTGCGCTCGCTTCTCCCCTGGGCCCGATAGTGACGGTCGTGCCGGGTGGAATCTTCGTGATCGCCCGATAGATAGTCCGGGGCGCCGGAATGAAGGTATACGTCAGGAATTGATCCAGCGCCTGCCGGTCGAGCTCGCGGCTCACCAGACCGGTCGTCAGGAGCGACTTGATCTCCGATCCGAACAGCACCCCGCCGGCAAGCTGCGCGATGAACAGCGGTTTGATTCCCAGGCGATCGCGCGCGAGCAGCAGCGCTTCCTTCCTCGAATCCCACAGCGCGAACGCGAACATACCCTCGAGTTCGCGCACCAGGTCGGCGCCACGCTCTTCGTAAAGATGAACCAGCACCTCGGTATCCGAGTTGCTGCGGAACTCATGCCCCCGTGCGCGCAGCCCCTCGCGCAGACTGCGGTAGTTGTAGATCTCACCGTTGAACACGACCGCGACCGAACGATCTTCGTTGTAAACGGGCTGCGCACCGCCCGCCACGTCGATAATTGCGAGGCGCCTCATGGCAAGCCCCACCGTGCCCGAGTGGAGCGACCCCTCGCCGTCCGGACCACGGCGGAAGATGACCTCGTTCATCGCCTGAAGCATGGCCGGCGACCAGCCCGCGAATGAGACGAAACCGCAGATTCCGCACATAAACCCTCGCGGCTAACGAGTGCCCACACCTGGTGCCGCGCGTGCTGGCAGCACTCCCGCGGGCCGGCGCACGCGGCTCTTGCGCACCGCAAACTTCTGACCTCCACCCGAGCCATCGTTCACCGCGGGCGGCGCCACTTTGACGGCGAGCCGCGCCGTCACCACCGACAACCCGCCGACGAAGTACCAGTACGGTTCCGAGAGGCCGAAGGAGGCGAGGCTGAAGAACAGATCAACTGCAACCACCACCAGCAGCGAGTCCGCTACGCCGTGCAGAAACCTCAAGCGCTCGTCCGTGCCAGGCGTGGCGTTTACAATTTGCCGCGCCCTTTGACACGCCCGCACGAAACTCCAGATCAAGGACAACAACAGCGCGAGCCCGACGTAACCCAGCTCCTCCGCGGCCTCCGTATACAGGTCGTGGGACGGCAGATCCTCGCCGCGGAAGTGGACATTCGCCTCGCGGGAACTCCCGAGTCCATGTCCGAACAGCGGGCGCCGCAGGGAGACCTCGAAGTCTCCAATGACGCCGCTGATCCGGGCTTCGGCGGTTGCGGCACCCGGCGCATTGTGCGAGACGATAGAGAGGTATCGCCCCCGCTGCAGATCCGTCATGAGCGTGAAAGCGAGGACAGCGCCAACCGCCGCCGCCGCCAGCAGGGGCGCGCGGTACTTGCTGCGCCAGATGACGAACAGGGACAGGAATACGAATGCCAGGAATCCGGAGCGCGAGGCGCTCAGCACGAGCGCGTAGCTCATCGCGCAGGCCACAGCGCCCCACAGGAACCGCCTCGCTGTCGTGTCCGGTTTGACCAGAAAATGCAGCAGCGGCAGGGTCATTATAATGACGAAGCCGAGTCCGTTCGGGTTGATGATGTCATAGGGCGAGCCGGCGAGCCGATCCATGGACTCCCAGTGGCCGAGCGAGGTGGCCGAGCCCCAATAGCCGGACGCCACATGCATGTAAAGAGGCTCGAGCACCCGCCATAGCTGGGTCGCCACATACACTATCAGCAGCACCCTGAGCTTGCGCGTCGTGTCCACGGTCGCGACGACGAAGAAGAAGAAACACAGGGACTTGGCGTACGGTTCGAGGTTGTGCAGTACGCTGCCGGGCCATTCCACGAACGGAATGGTCACGAGAATATATCCGACCAGAATCCACAGCCGCTTGGCGACCGGATCCATTCCCGCGGACGAACCCGACGTGCTCCGTCGCCCTCCCAGGGCGATCGCCAGCGCCGTCGCAGCTGCGAGCAGAAGATCGAAGTGCATCGTGCCGAGCACCTGCACACGCGCGGTGAGGTGCAGGAAGTAGCTGCCGAGAAACACGCAGAACAGGTAGAACGCCGCGTTTCGCGCCCCCGGCTCCTGGAGCAATTGCACCCCTCGCTGGATCCTCGTGCTTCTCATGCGGTGATTATGTCACGGCGACAATGGCCGCCCCTGGCGCGCTCCTTTTCAGTCTGCCCGTATCGCCGCGTACGCCGCGAGGTATTCCTCCGCCATGCGAGCGCTCGTGTAACGCGCTGACACCGCCTGCCAGGCCGAGGCGATTGCCTCGCCCGAGCTGCAGTCCCCCGCCATCAGGCTTTGCAGTCCGTACGTGAGCGCAGCCAGATCGTCTGGTGCGACGAGCCGTCCGCGCCGCCCCTCATCGAGGAGCTCCGGAATCGCGCCGACGGCGGCGGCGAGAATCGGCACGCGCCACTGCATGGCCTCGAGCAGCGCGAGCGGCAAGCCTTCGCGGCTAGAGCTGATCACAAACCCGGCTGCCCGGGCCAGCAGTCGATCCGCACCCTCCAGGTAACCCGCGAGTCGCACGATTCCGGCCAGACGCAGCACGGCGATGCGGTCCGCAAGAACCCGGTGCTCGGGCCCCTCGCCGACGATCAGCAGCTGGTGGCCACCGCCGCTCTGCGCGCGCGCGCGCGCAAACGCCTCCAGCAGCAGCGTGAACCGCTTCTCAGGTGACAAGCGGCCGATCGCGACCAGCGTCGGTTGACGGGCGGTGAATTCGACCAGCTCACCCGGCAGAGGCGCGACACCACGGGCGGCGAGGTCGGCGAGCCGCACGTCCCGCGGCGGGATCCCATTCTCGATCACCTGCCGCCGTGCAGGGAGCACACTCTGGAGCGCGGCGAGCTCCAGCATGCAGCGCGCAACCACCACCACCGAGTCGATTCTGCGCAGCGACAGCCGCTCGAGGCGCTCGTAGAGCCACAACGCGCTGAACGTGCGGGCAGCTGTCCAGCCGTGAAGCGTCGCGATCATCGGGCCGCGCAGCCGCCGCGGCAGAGGTCCCAGCAGGATGTTCGGTTTGTAGCCATGCGAGTGCAGCACATCCGGTGCAACCTCGCGCACCGTGCGCAGCAGCGAGCGCACCACTGCCGGTGTCGGGCGGGGCGCGATGCGAATGCGTACTACGGGCAAACCCCAGGACTGTGCCAGCGCCTCGAATGGGGTCTGGTCCGTGCGGGGGTCGCGAATGCTGCCCACCAGGGGCTCGTGCCCGCGCCGCTGCTGCTCGCGAGCCAGATACAACAGAATGAGTTCCGCCCCGTAGACGCCCTCGCTGTGTATGAGATGCAGGATCCGCATGGGGTCACGACCTGAGCCTCGGGGGGCTCCCGTCACGGCGCGCGTGTCGTGACGAGCGAGCGCAGCATGGCGCGCCAGGCGGGCCAGTAGGCGGGACGAAAGGACAGCGCGCGCAGGTAGTCCCGCAATGCGGCGCGCCGATCCTTTTCCCGCCACAGCATGACGTTGCCGCGTCCGGTGTAGGTGTGTGCCCAGGCACTGCGCACCAGCGCCTGGTCAACCGCGCCCGGGTTGCGTTCCAGGAAATTCTGCATGCTGCGGATGCCCGACTGGTAACGCTGGCGGTGGTTCTTCGACATCTGACCGGCCCAGATGCGATAGCGCGCGGTCGGTGCGGGGATGAAGTCGAACTGGCAGTGCGCCGACAGGCGCAGCCACAGGTCATAGTCGAGGCCCATACGGAGCGTCTCATCGAAGCCGCCGATGCGCTCGAAACACGCGCGCCGCACAACCCCCGTCGAGTAGGGCACGAAGTTCTCGATCAACAGGGGACCGCTGACCCTGCCGCGGTGCAGGTGCGTCGGGCCTTTCGGCAGCGGCGCCCCCTCGCCGTCCATGCGCTCGTAGTCCGAGTACACCACTCCGACCTCGGATCGAGCGGCGAATAATGGCATCTGCCGCGAGAGCTTCTCGGGGAACCAGACGTCGTCAGCGTCGAGGAACGCGATGAAGGATCCGCCGCTCAGCGCCACGCCCTGATTCATGGCGCGCGCCTTGCCCGCATTGGCCTGTGAATAGGTGCGTACACGCGGATGGCCGTCCCAGCGCCTGAGGATAGAGGGCGTATCGTCCGTCGAGCCGTCGTCGACGATCTGCAGGTCCAGGTTTGCGTACGACTGCCCCAGCACCGACTGCACGGCCTGGGGGAGGTAGCGCCCCATGTTATAGGTGGCGATGACCACCGACACGAGATCGCCTGCGGAACTGCCGGGCATGTCAGATGCGGCAGATCGAAAAGCGGTATTTGCCCGAGCGTTCCTGCGGGATGTGCGCCACGTACTCCGCGCGGATGTTGATCCCGGGGCCGAATACCGTGCGAAACTCGCTCAGCAGCGCCTGCTCGGTCGCCGCGCTGAAGTCGGGTGCGCGCACGACCTTCAGCACGATGTCATCCAGCGAAGGCTGCACGACCTGCAGCTGCTCGAGCCCGGGAATCGCCGTCAGGGTCCGCTCCACCAGCGACACACCGGCGACCATCGAGCCGTCGCGGCGCTTCAGATAGTCGGCGACGCGCCCCGTGACCCGCTCCATGAGCGGCAGTCCGCGTCCGCAGGCGCAGCGGCGCTCCGACGGGACCCCGACATCCTCGATGCGGTAGCGGATGAAGGGCATGCCGCGATTGATGAGGTCCGTGATGACGATCGCTCCCTCCTCTCCCGGGGCGGCCTGCGTGCCGTCCGGCCGCAGGAATTCGACGTACAGATGCTCGATGTTGAGGTGCAGGCCCTGATGTCGCTCGCATTCACAGGCAATCAGCGCCACCTCCTCTGAGCCGTACCGGTCCGTTACCTTGCAGCCGAACGCCAGCTCGATCACCTCGCGTTCGCTTGCCAGCAGCATCATGGAAGTGGAGATGATGCCGCGTGGCCGCAGGTCGCGGATACCCTGCGCATTCACGTACCGGGCAAGCATGTACAGCGAGTGCGAATGCCCGAAGAGAATTTCCGGCTTCGCGCGCCGCCAGCGGGCGATGAAATCCTCGATCGAGCGCTCATTGAGATCGATCGTGTCCAGATAGATGAAGCGGTCGATGAGCAGCGCCCGTACGCGCTGCTTGAGGGTCTTGGGCAACGGCGGATTGCCCCACAGGGCGGCGATCTTCATGCCGTGGAAGCAACCCGCCCATTGATCCGAACGCAGGGCATCCGCGGCGCGGATCTCGCGCCAGTCGCGATCGAAGTAAGTGGTGAGCGCCACGCCCGTCGAGCCGCCCGTGCGGTGCTCCCCAAGCGCGCTGCGTGCAAATTCGCGCGACAGAATCTCATCCGTCGAGGCGCGAATATTCGCCTTGGTGAGGAGGGGAAGTTCCTGGAACGCCGGCAGCCGCAAATGCTCGGGATCGAAGCGGTGTGTCCTGAATATGCGCTCATAGTAAGCGCAATGAGCCGCCGCGTAACGCAGGATCTGGCTGAGACGCTCCGCCTGGCGCGCCTTGAGGGTCTCGAGCGCCAGCCATTGCGAGCGCTCGAGCTCGCGCAGGATGCGCAGCCGCCGGCTGCCGTCCTTCAGGTCCCACAGCGGGTGGAACACATGCCGCGACAATGAACTCATGAGGGACATGATGGGGCCTATCCCGTCCGTGGCTGCCACAACACCTGCTTCTCGCCGCGCAGGAAACGCAGCAGCGCGACGGCGCATGCCCAGTTGAGGAGCAGGAAGTAATAGCAGTAGCGCGCCAGGAAAAACCCGCGCAGCCGCGGCGGCCCGCGCAGTGCGAGAACTGCGAGCAATGCCGCGCCACACTGGCCGGCCGCCAGTGCGGCGTAGATCCAGCCGCGCGACACGAGCAGCCAGTTCAGCACCGCCGCGGCGGTGAGCGGCAGGAAACTCAGGTAGCGCAGCAGCTTGTGGGAGGCGAGCTGCCAGCTGAAGAGCGGGAAGCGCACTGGGTTGAGCAGAGCCCGCTTGTCCCATAGCGCCCACAGGGCGCGCAGCGCCACGCGCACCCGCATGCGGTACTCGGCCCCCTCGCTGGTGAGCGTTGCCTCTTGCAGCACCGCCTCCGGCGCGTACACGACACGGCGGCCCTGCTCGACCACCGCAAGCGGCAGCAGGAAATCCGGCAGCTGGTCGGGCCGCATGGGCCGATACAGCGAACGCCTGATCGCGTCCACACCGCCGTCCACGCCCGCGACCGAGCCGACGGCCGACTCCAGTGTCCGTAGTGCATTCTCATAGCGCATATAGGCCGTGCAGCCATCGCCCACCAGAGAGCCTCGAGGGTCGACATACAGCATCCGACCGGACGCGTAGCCCACGCTCGGATCCGCGAAGGGCGCGACCAGCCGGCGCACGGTGTCGGGGCGGTACATCGAGTTGGCGTCGGCGAATACGATGATCTCACCCTGCGCGCGCTCCAGCAGAGAATTGAGTGCGGCCGTCTTGCCGGCGCGTGGTTCCTGCCGGAAGAAGGCGAGGCGCGGGTCTTGTTGCGCGAGGCTCCTCAGCACGCGGTCGGTGCCGTCGGTCGAACCGTCGGAGACCACCATGACGTCCAGAAGCGCGCGCGGATAATCCTGGTCCAGCTTGTTGCGAACGGTCGCTTCGATGTGCGAGGCCTCGTTGTACGCCGAGATCACCACGGTAACGCGAGGCAGGATCGCGGCGGCGCGCACGGGACGCGGCCGAATTGCCCGCAGCAGCGCTACGCACAGTGGATAGCCGGCGTACGGGTACAGCCCGATGCCAACACACGACCAGAAAACGAACTCAGCCGCAGCGAGCATGACCTGGTCCGCTGCCCGCAGCTCACGGCGGGCGCGCTGGCGCGCCTGGCGGCGTCCCCGGGTTGAGCGGGGGCGGCGCCGCAGGCTGGGCACCGGGCTGTGCGCTGCCCGGCGTACCCTCGATGAATGCATAGGCAGCCGTCACGCCGACCTGATTTTCGGCGTAGCCGTGCGGCGTCAGGGCCGAGTGAGCGTACAGGAAGCGCAGCCTGAGCTGCCGGGCGATCTGCCACCGCAGGCTCGTCATCGCGTTCACCGTGTTGGATGAGCCGCCGGCGGAAAATTCCTGGCGCTCGTACTCCGCGCCGATGTCCCAGTTGAGCACCGGGCTCAGCTGGCGCCCGAGCAGGGCGGTCGCGTCCTTCACGTTGCGGTCCGAGGTCGGGTTGATCTTGTAGCGCTCGCGAATGTCCAGGTATCCGAGCGTGAACGAGGTGCGCGCCGCGACAAATCGCCAGTTCGCGCCCAGTTCCCGGTCCGTGAACGAATCACCCGTGGTCAGCCGGTCCGCGGCGGCGGCCGGCACCGGCTGGTCGAGGTTCAACCGGAACAGGTTGGCGGCGTCGCTGACCTGCTTCACTGCGTGCAGCGACAGGCGCGAAGACGGTGAGATCTGGCGCGACAATTCCAGGCGCCAGACGGAGCCGCCGGGAACCTGGCTCTGCGGGAGCTCCGTTGGACCAGGTGCCATGGTGGCGAGGACGGCCACATGCAGCCTCGTGTAACCGCCGGACACATCCAACAGGGTGCGCGCGCTCGCGACCTTCAAGCCCGCCAGCGCCTGGTCCTGCCTGAAATTGTTGTTGTCTATCTGGTCGGTGAACTCCACCTTCTCGCTCGAGCCGGTGAGGTAGGCGCTGGAGCTGTTCGAGAAGGCGTGGCTGAGGGTGAGGTCCCCGGCGTAGCGGTGATTGTCGATCTTCACGTACCGCAGTGACTTCGAGCTGCTGGTGAGGTAGGAATATGTGCCGTTCAGCGTAACCGTGGTGCGCAGTGTCGGACGCAGCGTGAAGCGCGGCCCCGTTGTAACGTAGTTCAGGCCCTCGAGGTTGTCCGGCGTGACCGGCGCGAACGGGTTGATGACGGTCTGGGTATAAGTCTCCCGGCCGGTCCAGGAGAAAAACCCGGGCACGATCCCAATGTCCCCCGTCCCATCGAGATAGCCGAAAGGCTGTGTCTGGTAATCCGCGTGCAGGTACTTCACCAGCGCGAGGTCCGAGGCCAGGCGGTAGTCGAGGCGCGGGCCTTCCCGGGAGGCGTTCCCCACCAGGCCCAGCAGCGCGAGCGTATCCCCGGAGCCGTTCGCGGCGCGGCTGACGTTGTCGGTGTAGATGAGCCCGGCATCGGCCGCCAGGTAGTTGCCCCCATGGGGGTTGGAGGCCTGGTCGAAAAACAGACTCTGATTGGTCAGCGGCCCGATCTGGGCGGCCGCCGGGAGCGGGGCGAGCGCCAACACGAGCCCGATCAACCGCTGAGCACCGGCAAGCGGCCGCGTTCCCTGTGGCCTGTTCATGTCACACGCTCCTTCGCGTGGCTCAAGCGCCGCTGGCGTTCTTGGGTGTCCCAGCGTTGCCGCTGTACTGGTAATAGTACTC
Source organism: Gammaproteobacteria bacterium (assembly GCA_005878095.1). GTDB lineage: Bacteria > Pseudomonadota > Gammaproteobacteria > Steroidobacterales > Steroidobacteraceae > 13-2-20CM-66-19. The sequence goes on from VBNH01000141.1 coordinate 8,893, forward strand.
GGCATGCGGCGGCTTCATGCTCTGGTTGAGCACCAGGGAGATCGGCTTGCCCTCTTCAAGCGTCTCAAGGGCCGCGAGTACCACCTGCTGCGCTGTCAGATCAGCTCTCACGACGACCAGAATCTGCCCGGCCAGGTGGGCCAGCGCGTGGGACTCCGTCGTCAGCAACAGGGGCGCGGAATCGAACAGCACCAGTCGCGTCGGATCATGGCCACCGAGCTGGGCGACCACCTCGCTCATCCGTACGCTCGCAAGCAACTCAGTCGGGTTCGCATCCGGCCGGCCCGCCGGCAGGAACGAAAGTCCCGGCACATCGGTAGCGTGAATCGCAGAACCCAGAGACACATTGTCCCTGACGACCTCCAGGAGTCCGGGCTCGTTCTCGACGCCCAGGATGCGGCTGATGCGCGGGTTCACCACGTCGCCATCCACCAGCAGGACCGACATGTCCTCTTCGAGCCGCATGCTGAAGGCGAGATTCAGCGAGGTGAAGGTCTTGCCTTCGCCCGGCACCGCGCTCGCCACCATGATGAGATTGCCGTGCGCAAGCCGTGGCACACCGCGGCCGAGAGCGTTGTTGATCAGCGGCCGCTTGATGTGGCGGAATTGCCGCGCGAGCTCGCGCTCCTGATGAGAAGGCGGCAGGAGTCCCGCGATGCGCAACGCATCGTGATTGATGACGATGGTACGAGTGGGCGCAGCCGCAGCGTTCCCCTCCGCGGCGAGCTCGCGCCGCCGGGCGGCCCCGCCGGAGGTGCCGGCCGTACCGCGCGCGAAGGCGGCCCCCCCCGCGCGCGCTGCCTGCAGCCTCTTGATGGCGTTCTCGATGACACTCATGCGATCAGCCCGTGCAGGAAGTGCGCGGTGGCGCTCTGCGTCAGCAGCATCATCGCTGCCACCGCAAACAATACGGCGGCTGCCATGCAATACACCCATACGGCGTGCCGCGCCAGCGCCTGGTGCCTCTCCAGCCAGGTCATGCTCACGACGCCCAGCACTGGAAGCTGCGTGACCTCGGTGAGTTGACGCGCTGAAACAAACACCGGCCGCAGCTGATGCATCACGTAAGCCGCGCCGACGCCGGCGGCGAGGCCGCCGAGCAGCACCACGAGGATGAGCCGGATGCGGTCGGGGGAGACCGGCTGCTCGCTCCCCGTGGGCGGATCGACGACCTCGAAGCGCACCACGCCGGTCGCCTCCGCCTTATCGGCGAGCTTGGCCCGGTTGAGACGCTCCACCAGTGCCTGATACTGGCCCCGGGTCACATCGTAGTCGCGATTGAGGCGCGCGTACTCCGCCTCGACCTGGGGAGCGGTGTTGATCATCTTGCGCAGCTCGGCGATCCTGCCTTCCCGATCGGCAACCTGCCGCCGCGCTGCGGCAACTTCGACTTCCGCCTGGCTCAACTGCAGCTTGATGCCCTGGTACACGGGGTTCGCCGCCAGGCCGCTCGCCGCGATGGCGGCCTGGTCCCCGTGCCTCACCGCCTGCAGCTCCACCTGCTGGCGCTTCTTGAGATCCTCCAGCGTGCGGCGCGCCGCAATGACGTCCGGATGTTTGTCCGTGAAGCGCAGCAGCAGCTCATCGAGCCGCGCCTGGGTTTCGCGGATCGCGCTGGCCGTGTCCGCGCCGCTGGCGCCGTCGCCCGCGGCATTGCGAATTCCCGCAGACGAGCCCATCAAGGGCAGCTCGCTGGACAGTTGCCGGCGAAGTTCGTCGCGCTTCTGCTCCGCGACCGTAAGGGCGAGACGGTCCTTGTCGAGGTTGTCCGTTTCCCCGTGCAGATGTGTGAAGTAGTCGCCAGTCGCGCCAGGCACGAGTCCGGCGTTTTGACGCTTGAAGTCCGCCAGGCGGGACTCGGCCGCCGCCAGCTTCCTGTCGTACTCGGCGATCTGCTGCGTCAGGAAGGCCTGGGCCTGTTCCGATCCCTGCTGGCTGCCGCCGAGCGAGTTGGCGAGAAAGAGCCTGAGCAGCTGATCGACCACCCGGTGAGCGGTGCGCCGGTCCCGGTCGGTGTAAGTAATCATGTAGAGGTCGGCGGGCTGATTCCGCTCTCCGCTCGCCTCGACCTGCAGACGTTTGCGCAGACCGTCGATGATCGTGGCTTGGCGCTCCGGACTCGCACCGGCGTAACCGGGCATGGCCAGGCGCGCCACTTTCTCGAGCTGCGGCCCGCCGAGCAGCGCCTGGCGTACGGCTTCGGCCTGGGAGGCGATGTTGGAGTCGACTGCGATGCCCTGGGTGACCTGGCTCAACCTCGTCCGCGTGTCGACGTACACCCGCGCCCAGGCGCTGTAGGTGTCGGGCATCGCCAGCACGACCAGCCAGCCGACCAGGCACACGATCCAGGCCACCAGCATGGCGATCCAACGAAAGCGCCAGGCGCCGCGGATCTGTTCGAGAATGAATTCGAGGGCGGCGTTCATACATTCAGAAAATCGACTCCGGCACGACCAGCACGTCGCCGGGCTTCAGGGGCACGTTCTCACTGACGTCGCCGCTGTTGACGAGTTTCGCAAGCTTCACATGGATAGTGGTCTGCTGGCCGTTCTGCACGCGCACGATACGCGCCCGGTTACCGGAGGCAAACTGTCCGAGACCGCCCACCGCCAGGATTGCATCCAGCACCGTCATTCCTTCGCGGTACGGCAGGGCCTGCGGGTGCGCGACCTGGCCCACGACCTTCACCAGGCTGAAAGCGCTCGCCGCGGTGGTCACGATGATGTTGACCTTCGGCGAGCGCACGTATTCGGCAAGCACGCCCTCCATGTCGCGGGCAAGCTTCGGCGGGGTCTTGCCGACCGCGACCATGTTCTCGACCAGCGGCGTGGAGATCTTGCCATCGGGACGCACCGGAACGGTGACCGACAGCTCCGGGTTGCGCCACACGAACACCTCGAGCGTATCGCCCGGACCGATGATGTAGTCGTTGTCGACCGCCTTGGCCGCCGCCGGGCTTGGTGTGGGCGGCGCTTGCAGCGGCGGGCTGGAGGTGCAACCGATCATCAGTGGGGTGATGGCCAGCCCTCCTGCCAGCAGCAGCACACTCGAAGGTCGCATCGAAGTTCCCTGGGTACAAAGGTTGAGCCTATCAGAAAGCACGTGAGCGCGATCCGTTCAAGCCTTCGACCGTCGCGCCCTTTCAAAAGACCATCCGGTCACTGGTCTTCTTCTCGACGCCGTGCAGCGATCGCGTCTGCAACCGCACCGTCTCCCAAACGCGACGTCAGGCTTGGCTGACCTTGCAACCCTTGCGGTGTAAACACAGTCACACTCGGGTTGCAGCGCCGTCAGAAGGTTCCACTCGCGTCGAACTCACGCAGCAGGCGGCGCGCATCCGCGCAATCCCCGCCCTCGCCGCATGCCGCTCGATAGGCGATCAGGGCGGCCGGCGGGTTCGACACGATCGCGTTGATCCCGTACCACAGCTGCGCGGCGAGCGGTCTGACAAAGGCCGGTCTCGCGAAACGCGCCCCGCGCGGTGTCGATGTCATCATCAGAACGCAGCCTCAATCCACGGCCGATCACGCTGGTCCGCATGCCGACCAGTTTCGCTCCCTGGCGTTGAGTGCAGTAGGCCACCCTGAATACCTCCATGGCGTTGCCGCTGGTGTTGGTATACGCGAATCGTTGTTCCTGATCCGCGCCGGGGAATACCGGCCGCCAGGAAGAAAGTGTGTCAGCGGGCGCCGACGACCAGGGCGCGCGCGGACTCGGGGGAGCGCGGCGCTCGGGGCCGGCGCCGGCTGCAGGGTGCGCAGTCCCCAGCTCACGGCTGGCAACGCCACCAGCACCACAACCGTGACGGCGAGCCCCGCGAGCGGCGCAGGCGGGCCGGCGGCAACGGGTTGCAGCAGCGGTTTGTGCATGTCGGTGAGATAGCCGGCCTCGATGATCGTATACACGCGCACCCGGTTGGCCAGCAGCGGCTGACCGGGCGCAAGCGCGCCCCGCCGTGACCCGAGTCACGGCGGGGGATCGGAGGGTGTTGGACTAGATCGTCTTACTGACGATGACTGACAGGGCGCTCTCGACGCCGGTGCTGGCGACGGCCTTGATGGCGAAGTACCAGGTACCCGGCGCCAGGTTCGGGATCACATAGGTCTGGAGCCCGACACTCGTGAGCTGGATGGTGTCACTCAGGGCGGTGGCATTGGTGCCGTAGTAAATGCGGTAGCCCGCGAGGTCGGTGAGCGGAGCGCCGTCGGTGTTGGTGGTCGGCGCCAGCCAGGAGAGCGTCGCGGTGCCGCTGGTGGGCGGCGGAATCGGCGGCGGCGGAATCGGCGGCGGCGGAGTCGGCGGCGGCGGGCTCGGCGGCGGCGGAGTCGGCGGCGGCGGAGTCGGCGGCGGCGGAGTCGGTGGCGGTGGAGTCGGCGGCGGCGGAGTCGGCGGCGGTGGGGTCGGCGGCGGCGGAGTCGGCGGCGGCGGGGTCGGCGGCGGCGGGCTCGGCGGCGGCGGAGTCGGTGGCGGCGGAGTCGGTGGCGGTGGGGTCGGCGACGGGCTCGGCGACGGTGGGGTGGTGGTAGTGCCGCTGGCCGTAGTTGAAGGATCCGTAGACGCTGTGGACGCACTGATCGGCACCTGGTTACAGCCCACCAGCACGCATGCGACGAGCACGAGCACGCCAGTCAATTTCATATTCAAAGCGCAAACCCCCACTCGTGGCCCGTGCAACCGGACCACTAGCCGTCATGTCTCGTTGGAGCTGCTTCCGGCGGACAAGCGGACCGCGGAGCAGCAGACGGGATGGGCACTGCAAGGTACGTGCCGACCTCGCTAACTCTTTATATTTCAATTAGTTAACACACAAACCACGGATCCTGACGACGACCGGCGGCCGTAGGACGCTCTCCGACGTCGCGGCACGCCGACGGCTGGGGCGAAGCCTGAGCGCTTATGTTCCCCAAGCAATTGATTTTTATTACTTAAGTCCTCGTCGCTGCCGGCAGACAATGCGGCGTCGGATGGGCGGCCTGCGTCAGCCCTGGATGGGCCGGCCGTGTGGAGCCTGCCGGCGGCGGCCGAGTCCGTATGCGGCGCGGCTTGGGCGGGCGGGTTCGCTATAGTCCGCGCTCAATGAGTCCGGGCACCGCTCAGCCCTCGCCCGCGCCTTGCGCGGCGCGTCAGGTCAACGCGTTCACGGTCGACGTCGAAGATTACTTTCACGTCGCCGCGCTCTCATCCGTCATCAGCCGCGACAGCTGGGCCACGCGCGAGTATCGGGTCGAGGCCAACACCGAGCGTCTGCTCGCGCTGCTCGCCGAACGTCAGGTGCACGGCACCTTCTTCGTGCTCGGCTGGGTGGCCGGCCGTTCCCCGGGGTTGGTGCGACGCATCGCGCAAGCCGGTCACGAGATCGCCTGTCACGGCTTCTCGCACCAACTGGTGTACCGGCAATCCCCGCCGGAGTTTCGCGAGGAGACCACGCGCGCCAAGGCGTGCCTCGAAGACATCATCGGGCAGGCGGTGCTCGGCTACCGGGCGGCGAGCTTCTCGGTGACGCGTGCCTCGCTGTGGGCGCTCGATGTGCTGATCGATCTCGGCTTCCGTTACGACTCCTCCATCTTTCCCATCCGCCACCATCGCTACGGGTTGCCCGGCGCGACGCCGGAACCCAACCGCCTGAGCGCACCCTCCGGACGCACGCTGGTGGAGTTTCCCATGTCGGCGGCGAAGTTCCTGGGCGTGCAGGTGCCGGTCTCCGGTGGCGGCTATTTCCGTATCCTGCCGTACTGGCTGACGCATGCGGGCCTGAGGCAGATCGAGCGCCGCGGCCGCCCCTTCACCTTCTATCTGCACCCCTGGGAGGTGGATCCCGGACAGCCGCGCATCCGCGCGGGCGCGTTCTCGCGCTTCCGCCACTACACGAATCTAGAGCGCTGCGAGAGCCGGCTGCGGCGCCTGCTCGCGGATTTCTCCTTCTCCTCGATGCGTGAGGCCCTGCGGGGGCGTGGGCTGCTCAGCGCGTGAGGCGCCGGCCCTCACCGCTTGAGCCGCGGGCGCTTCCTGCAGGAAGCGGCGTCAGCGTCGGGGAAAATACGCGGTGTAGACCCTGTCCGGGATCAACCTGTGCTCGCGCTGAAAAAGAGCGTTCCTGGCCCGGTAGTCCGCGAATTCGGCACGCAGCCTCTCGAGAGCCGCATCGTCCCGGACCGGCTCGAGGTCCATGTCCCTCTCGATGGCGAAGAGCGAATCCCCATCGAGAAAGAACATCCCGGAAAGGTATTGGTCGAGGCTCGTGATCGCGCGCTTGATGGGGTAGCGGTGAACATTGCGGAGCGAGGGCTCCATGTCGAGCCCTGAGCCGACCCAGGTCACCTGATCCGGCGCGTTGATCCCGTAACGATGCCGCAGGAACGCCAGCAGCGTCGGCGCGATATCGAGGTGCGAGGAGATGGATTGGATCCGCGCGGGGCGGCTGAGGCGCGGCGAGAAGATGATGAGCGGCACATGGTAGCGGTCGATCCGCGTGGACGGTGGAATCTCCGCAAGCCGGTGATCCCCGGTGATGATGAAGATCGTGTTGCGGTAGGCGGGGAGCTTCGACTGCTCCTCGAAGTAGGTCCTGAGCGCCGCGTCCGTGTAGAGGATCGTCGAGTAGATCTCCCGGTACTGGCGGTGATTCGCCTTCTCGGCCTCGGAGAAGTGCAGCTCCCGCATGCGATCCTCGAAGAGGCGCAGGTACTCTTCCTGGCCGGGCACGGCGTACCGGGGATGCGTGCTGATCGTCTGCACGTAGTCCACGTACGGTCTCCCTGAATCGTCCCGTTCCGTGAG
>VBNH01000051.1 GCA_005878095.1 Gammaproteobacteria bacterium
GATTTCCGCGATCCATTGCACGGCATCCTGGGCGCTGGCGAGCTAGCGGCGCCCACCGCATTCGCCGACACCGTCGCCCGCTCGAGCGACGGCGGGAAGACGTGGCAGCTCACGAGCCGCCCGCCAGTCCCGGGCGCAATTTACGGTCTGAGCTACGTGCGCGAACGCTCTGCAGAGGGCGACGCTGATGAGGAGGCAAGCGCGACGCGGGCCGTCGTGGTCACCGGGCCGGGCGGCGCGGCCTGGTCACCCGACGAAGGGGACACGTGGGTCAGCCTGACAGGGCTCGCGAATTACTGGGCTGTCGCGTTCGCAAGCCCGCACGCGGGTTGGTTCGTAGGGACACAGGGCAGGATTGTAAAAATCAGTTTTGAATAGCGGTTGGGACCGGTAGCCATAGACGCGACAGCGTGTTATCCGGCGGCTGCCGCTGTTCAAGACCTTGTAAGCAACTAGAGCAGGGCTCGCGAAATACCTGTCAGACGCTTTTGTGCGATTTCACGATACGCAGGATTTAGTTCGACTCCCAGGAACCGCCGACGGTTCGCGAGGGCGACGACTGCAGTTGTCCCGCTGCCCAAGAACGGGTCGAGCACGACTCCGCCTTCTGGGCAGCCAGCCAGAATACAAGGTTCGATGAGCTTCTCGGGGAATACTGCAAAGTGCGCGTCACGAGACTTCGAGAGAGGCACGCTCCAAACAGTGCGTTTGTTGCGACCGAGTTCGTGAAAAGCCTGATCCCAGCGTCCCCTGTGGAGATTGTTGTTGCCGCGGTTCTTTCCCGCTTCAGGCGTGCCGCCCGGTCTACCAAAATGGTTGCGGCCACCTCTCATTCGGCTGCGGTCCGTGAACGTGACGTGCGGCTCGCGAATTGAATCGCTGTCATAGTAGTAGTCACCGCTTTTGGTGAAGAAGAATACGTACTCGTGATCCGTCGTAGGTCTGTTCTTGGTGGATGCTGGCATAGCATTTGGCTTGTGCCAAATGATGTCAGACCGAAGAATCCAGCCATCTGCTTTCAGAGATAGCGCAACGCGCCATGGCAGACCCAGCATGTGCAAACTGTCGTACTTATCGCCAAGGTTGAGCCACAAAGATCCAGCAGGCTTGAGCAGCCGCTTCGCTTCTCGGAAAATCAAAGTCAGTCGCTCGATGTATTCCTCCGGCGTCTCTTCCGTTCCGATCTGACCGGCCACCCCGTAGTCTCGTTGCCCAAAGTACGGCGGGCTGGTCACGATGCAGTCCACGCAAGCGGGCGGGAGCCGTGGCAGTACACTTTGCGCACAGCCGAGCAATATTGAATCGAACGAGAGCTCTTCTCGGATATCGCTGGCGGTGATTCGCTGGGGAGCGGATGTGGTCATTGGCGTATCAAGTTGCAGGCCCGCGGAAAGGATCGCGTCTTTGCAACCGAAAGACAACCAACCTGGCCCAACCGAGGGCGACCGTAGCCGAGTTAGCGGGAACAGATTCCCGGAATAACAATGGCTTATATCTCCTTGGGTTGGCCTCGATTGGACTGCCGCCTGAAAATCCGCTGCTCGCCTGGTTCGCTTGAGAATCGCTCCTTCAGGTTCAACGAGGTGCTACATGCTCAGAGTTTGGGAGTCAATGCGATGCGGCCAGCGGACTGCGAGAAAGCAGCTGGTAGCCTTGGCGAGCCATGCGGCCTTTTGCCTCGCACTCTTCTTGCCGGCAATTACGACCGGCGCTCACCATGCGAAGCCGCGGTTCGACCTGGTGATTATCCACGGGCGGATCATTGACGGAACGGGTTCGCCCTGGTATTCGGGTGATGTTGGAATTCGCAACGGCAGGATTGCCGCCATCGGCAACCTCGAACGGGAGGTGCGCGCGCACACCGTTGACGCTCACGACCATGTGGTAGCGCCTGGCTTCATCGACATGCTGGGCCAGTCCGAACTGAGCATTCTGGTCGAGCCGCGGCTGCCGTCGAAGATATTTCAGGGCGTGACCACCGAAATAACGGGCGAGGGGGATTCGGTGGCACCGCTCAATGACTCCATCATTCGGGCCGACCGGAAGGTTTACGAGCATTACGGCGTAACGCCGGATTGGCGCACGTTGCCGCAATACTTTGCGCGACTCGAGAAGCAGGGCATGGGGATCAATTTCGCTACTTACGTTGGCGCGACCCGCATCCGCAGAATGGTTCTGGGGGACGAGGACCGGCGACCGACGCCGGAACAGCTGGACAAGATGAGGGGACTGGTGGCAGAGAGCATGCGCGCGGGCGCCATGGGCCTTTCCAGCGCGTTGGAGTATGCGCCGGCGCCGTATGCGACCACGGACGAGCTCATAGCGTTAGCGCGGGAGGCCGCGAAGTTCGGCGGGATCTATGCTACCCATATGCGCAGCGAGGGCGACGGCATCATGTCAGCACTCGAGGAGGCTGTGAGGATTGGCCGCGAGGCCGGTATTCCGGTCGAGATCTGGCACTTGAAGACAGCGGGAAAGAACAACTGGGGTCGAATGCCAGAGGTGGTGGCGAAGATCGATGCAGCGCGCGCGTCGGGCACCGACATCAGTGCCGATACCTATGCCTACACCGCCTGGTACAACGATCTCTCCGCCTTCATTCCACCGTGGGCCCATGATGGCGGCAACGCCAAACTGATTGCGCGACTCAGGGATCCAGTGCTTCGGGCTCGCATTCGAAAAGAGATGTTGAGCGCTTCGAGCGAATGGGACAACGAATGGGATGAGATTCCGGGTCCGGACGCGGTCCTCATCGGCGTGGTACACAAAGCCGAGCTGCTGCCGTTGCAGGGTAAGACCCTGGCCGAGGTCGCGAGGATCTGGAAGAAAGATCCGATGGAGTCATTATTCGATCTGCTGATTGCGGACGGTGCGCTCACTCAGGTGGCGGTGTTCGGGATGTCAGAAGCCGACGTCGCATTGGCGCTGGAGCAGCCGTGGGTGTCGGTGGACAACGATTCTCCTGGTACTTCACAACAAGGAATTCTGGGGCAGGAGCACCCGCATCCGCGCGCCTACGGGACGTTCCCGCGCATCATGCGCAAATACGTGAGAGAAGAGAGGAGACTCACGTTGCCGGATGCCATTCGAAAGTTTACTGCATTGCCCGCCCAGCGCCTGCGCTTGACCGATCGTGGCGTACTGAAGGAGGGGATGTGGGCCGATATCGTGATCTTCGATCCCGCAACGGTCCGTGACGCCGCTACCTTTGCAAGCCCCAATCAGCTGTCTGAGGGGATGGAGTATGTGTTGGTCAACGGCGTGCCGGTAATTGAGGGAGGCAGGATGACCGATGCCCTGCCGGGGAAGATATTGCATGGACCGGGCTATGAACCGTGAGCAACCTGCTGCCTGGCCACGAGACTTGGCTTGGGTTGAAACGCCATTGCCGGTGCCGCCGCGGGGACTGCGAACGATCGCAACAGGTCGCCCGGGCTCAATACGCACCACGAGCGCTGGATGCGGCGAGCACCGCGCCTTGCTGGGCGGGCCGGGAAGAAAGCGACAGGTCAGTCGTCAAGCGTTTGCCATCTCCAGGAGCTTGGTGACGGTGTTCCAGTTGCGGGCTGTTGCGTCAACATGGATGTGCCGTTCCACATATGCGCGCAATTTCGAGACGGCAAATCCATCCGGTGTGTGCAGATAGAAGACCTTGCCCCTGAGAGCGAAGGCTTCCCTGCCGGATCTGAGCCGGTTGAGAGAGGCCAGGTCCGCACAGAGTGGCTCCTCGGAGAGAAAGAAGAGATGCAGCGTCCTGGGCTGGCTCTCGGCCTTGGGAAACGGATTATTGGACGCTGCTCTCTGCAACTCCTTGACGCTCAGTACCACGACCTTTGGATACAGGCCTTTTGCCTTGTGCACTGCACGGCCGATGCGGCTGGCCAACGAATTCGCACTACGTGCCGCGCTGCGAAATACGGCGTTACCGCTTTGGATGTAAGTGCGCACGTCGGCGAAGCCTTCACGCTGTAGAAGCGCAGCGAGGTCCTTCATTGGTAGCGAGTTGCTGCCCATGACATTGATCCCGCGGAACAGCGCTATCCAGGTACTCACGGCGCGACGCTATGGCGCTATCAGCATGATGGTACGCCATTCAACGTCTGATCACCTCTGCAATCGGTCCTGGTCTGTGATATTAGATCGCGATGGGCCTGCGCGGCGTGAGGTATAGGGGCATAGTCTTTGACTTTAACGGCGTGTTGTTCTGGGACGCCGATTTGCAGGTCAAATCGTGGCAGGTTATCGCGCGGAACCTGCGCGGACACGAGATGACGGACGATGAGCTCGTCGCTCACATGCACGGTCGCCCGAACTCCTACGTGTTGAGCTACCTGGCTGGCCGCACGATTGCGGGACAAGAACTTCTCGATATGATTCAAGTCAAGGAGTCGTTCTATCGCGAATTGTGCCTGTCGAACCCACGCCGCCTGGTGCTGTCTCCCGGTGCGCCGGATCTTCTTGAGACGCTGGCGCGCAGCAACATCCCGCGAACCATCGCGACCTCCTCGGAGATCACGAATCTGAAGTTCTTCATGGAGCACCTGCGCTTGGACCGATGGTTCGACGTGGCGAAGATTATTTACGACGACGGCAGTCGCCCCGGAAAGCCCGCACCGGATGTGTATCTGGCGGCCGCGTGCAACATCGGTGTCGCCCCAAGTGAGTGCGTAGTGGTCGAGGATGCGCTCTCCGGACTCGCCGCAGCCTACGCCGCCGGTATCGGCTATATCGTTGCGATAGGTGCGCCTGCAGCGCTCCAGAAATTGCTGACCTGCAACGGTGTAGACACCGCGATCAAGAGCCTGAGAGATTTTCCACGCGAGCGGCTGCTGGATCGGACTTAGAGTCATTACGGAGCGCTCAGTGGATCATGATGCGTAGCCGATGCAGACAGCTCCGAGTGTGACTGCTATGCACACCAGAATACGGCGACGCGTGAGAGCTTCTCCAAGGACCATACGGGCAAGCAGCGCAGAAAAGACAATGCTGGTTTCGCGCAGGGCGGAAATCGGACCGACCTTTCCCAGGGCGAGCGCGGCGGTGATTGCTCCGTAGCTCAGGAATGAAATGAAGCCGCCGGCCATTGCCTTCAGAGTCTCAGGCGACCGCGGGTCCACGGTAATTCCTCGTCTGAGGAGCAAGAAGGCAAGGGGCAGGAGTGCGCCGTAGATCAGGAAGATCCAGGCTGCATAGGATTGCGCGTTCCCCGCAAAGCGCACACCGACGCCGTCGGCGGTAACGTAGCTTGCGACGAACAGCGCTGTTGCGAGTGCGAGAACGACCGACTTTGCGCCCGCCCGCGCTCTGCCAAAGGCGAGGCTCATGATCCCAAGGCAAATCAACGTCACGCCAAAGAGCGCCGGCCTGCTCAATCGCTGACCTGCCAGAAGGAAACCGCCAACGCTCACCATGAGCGGCACGCTACCTCTGACGATCGGGTAGACCTGTCCCAGTTCGCCGTATCGATAGGCATGAGCCAGGAAGATGCTGTAAACAACTTGTAAGACTGCGGAGACGCCCAGATACATCCAGCTCTGCGTCGCGGGCAGGGGCAGGAGCAGTGCAAAAGGAATAGCGGCGAGCGTCGTCGCGAAGCTCATGACCGTGACAAACCACAACCGGTCGACGCCGCTTCGTAAGGCGGCGTTCCATGTTGCATGCAGCACTGCTGCGAATAGCGTCAGACCGATGACAGCCGCACTCATATTCCCATGATCCGCTTCACACAATCCCTGCACGATCAATAGCTTGAGGCCTTTAGGGAGGTGAGCCGAATTTCCGCGTGTCCCCTGGCCACCGTTTGCGTCCGGTTGCCCCCTCGCCCGCGGCGCCTCAGTTCGCGCAATCAAACGCCGTAGTACACTCTGTGGGTTCAAGACAGCCACCTCGAAGCACCCCGTGACCGACGAATCTGGGCCTAAGGGCGACCCGGTTCCCGCCTCGGACGGGCATCGAGCCGTCTTCCTCAGCTACGCTTCCGAGGACACAGAGGCGGCGGCGCGGATCAGCAGCAGCCTGCGCAATGCAGGCATTGAAGTGTGGTTCGACCAGAACGAGCTGCGTGGCGGGGCTGCCTGGGACTCCGCGATCAAGAGACAGATCAGGACCTGCGCCTTGTTCATCCCGGTCATTTCCGCAAATTCGCGCGCTCGCGTCGAGGGATATTTCCGGTTCGAATGGAAACTCGCGGTCGATCGCTCCCACCTGATGGCCGCCGAGAAGGCATTCCTGCTGCCGGTCGTCATTGACGGCACCGACGAGGTCGACGCCTGGGTGCCCGAGAAGTTCCACGAAGTACAGTGGACGTGGCTGAGGGGCGGGGAGGCCTCGCCCGGTTTCGTCGAGCAGGTGTCGCGACTGCTGGCGTTCGGTGGCTACGTGCCGCCGCCAGGTGCAGCGCCCGCAGTCACGAGCCGGCCGATGGCGCCGGCAGCTCCAACACCTTCAGTCGCGCAGAGTCCATGCTCGGAACAGTCGATCGCAGTGCTGCCGTTCGTGGACATGAGCCAGAACAAGGATCAGGAGTACTTTTCGGACGGCCTGACGGAGGAACTCATCGGGTTGCTCACGAGAGTTCCCGAACTGCGCGTGCCGGCCCGCACCTCCTGCTTCTACTTCAAGAGCAAGCAGGCGACCATTGCCGATATTGCGCGGGCGCTGAACGTCGCCCACGTGCTCGAAGGCAGCGTGCGCAAAGCCGGCAACACGATACGTATCGCGGTTCAGCTGATCCGGGCCGAGACCGGCTATCACCTGTGGTCGCAGACCTTCGATCGCACGCTCGATGACATCTTCAAGGTGCAGGACGAAATTGCCGGCTCGGTAGTGCGCTCACTGTGCGATGCGCTGCTGAGCCCCGCGCTGCCGGCGCGGAGCGCTGCGCTGAATTCCGAAGCTTATCAACTCTACCTGCGCGGACACTTTCATTGGAATCGCCGCTCGCCGGAGGAGTTCAGAAAAGCCATAACATTCTTTCAGCAGGCCATTGCCCTTGACCCTGACTATGCGCTGGCGTTCACGGGCCTCGCCAACTGCTACAGTCTGCTGCCTATCTACGACCGCACGTCGCAAGCGACGCAGACGATGCCGCAGGCGAGAACGGCGATACTGAGAGCGCTGGCGATCGACGATAACCTTGCGGAAGCCCACGCCTCGTTGGGGCTAGTCCTGGCGCTCTTCGATTTCGAGTGGGTGGCGGCGGAACGTCAGTACCGGCGGGCGATCGAGCTCAGCCCCAATTCTCCCGTGCCGCACCAGTGGTATGGCGAGCTGCTCGTCAATACCGGACGGTTCGACGCGGGATTGGCGGAAGGCCGCCGCGCTGTTGACTTGGACCCCCTGTCACAGGTGGCCAATCTGGCGCTGGGCATCCAGTTGAATTCCGCCCGCCGCTATGACGAAGCCATCGCGCAGCTGCAAAAGACTCTGACACTTGGCCGGAACTTCGCCGACACCAATTATTTCCTGTTTGAAGCCTACGCCAACAAAGGCCTGTACCAGGAAGCGGTGGCGGCGTATGCGCGGCAGAAGCTGCTGGATGGGGAGCCTGCCACGGAGGTGGCTGAGTTCAAGGAGGTGTTCGCCAGGGACTCATGGCCAGGATTTCTGCAACTGCGAATCCGCTCTCTCGAAGCCCAGGGGCAGGCCGACTGTGATGAGATCGGGTCGTTGTGTGCCCGGGTGGGCGACCTGGATCGCGCGTTTGCCTGGCTGGAAAAATCCTATGCCGGCAGAAGCGCGCGGCTCACTCACCTGAAGGTCGATGCCCGATACGACAGCTTGCGCGCGGATCCGCGCTTCACGGATCTGCTGCGTCGCGCTGGACTGGGAGCCACCGTCACGCCTTAGTGCCGAGAACATTGTAGGCCGTGACCGGACGGTGCAGTCCTTTGAGAGTCAGCTCACCGACCGATTCGAGCTCGAAAAGATCATCGGTGGCGGCGAGCACGCGCTTGGAGACCAGAATCTGTCCGGGCTTGGCCTCACCACACAAGCGTGCCGCGAGATTCGTCACCGTGCCGATGGCGCCGTAATCCCAGCGCCCCTCGTAGCCGATCGCGCCAATCGTCGCGTAACCCTGCGCGATGCCAACACCGAGTTCGAGCTCGTAGCCCATCTTGCGCCAGGAGACGATCATCTCGCGGACCCGCTTACGCATGGCGAGGGCCATGCGGAGCGTGCGCTCCGCGGCATCGGGCACCGGCACCGGATCGTTGAAGAAAACCATCATGCCATCCCCGGTAAATCGCTCCAGCGTGCCTTCGTGCTCCATGATCAGCCGGCCCATCTCGGCGTGATACTCGCGCAGCACGCCCATGACTTCCTCGGGTTCGACGCTTTCCGCAAAAGCGGTGAAGCCACGCAGGTCGAGGAAGCAAACGGTCAGGTCGCGGCGGTGGGTCGCCAGGGGATCGTCCGCGCCACCCGCGACGATCAGTTCCGCGAGCTGCGGGGAAAAAAAACGCTTGAGCCGCCCGAGACGATCGAGCAGCGCCACCTGCTCTTTGACGCGCAGCTCGAGTTTCTGATTCCACTCGGCCAACTGCCGCAAATGCATGGCTTCGCGATCGCGTAAGCGCTTCTTTTCGAGGCACGCGCCGATGCGCGCCCGCAGCAGCACCGGGTCGAAGGGCTTTGGCAGATAGTCCTCCGCGCCCAACTCGATGCAGCGCACGACGCTGTCCATCTCGTCCAGCGCCGATATCATGAGGACCGGAATTTCCCGCAACGCCTCATCTGCGGTGAGGCGCTGCAACACTTCGTAGCCGCTCATCTGCGGCATGAGCACATCGAGCAGCACCAGGTCGATAGGCCGCTGACGCAGCACGGCCAGCGCCTCCGGCCCGTTCGCCACCACTTGCACCCGGTGGCCCGCGCGTGCCAGCCGCCGGCTGAGCATCTCCCGGTTGGCGGCGTTGTCATCGACCACCAGGATGTTTCCGGTCTCTCCGGCCGGCACCGGGGCTGCTGCGATTCGCGCCGTATCCGAGTCGGCGCTCGGCGCAACCGGCGGCGCGCTGACCCCGTCAGCGATCATGGAGTGCAAGGTGTGCGCGGCACTGGCGATTCGATCCAGATCCTGGCCCACCTCTGCGGCGGCCATCTGCCGTGCCTGCGCCTTGAGCTCATCGGCGGCGGCGATGATGGAGCTTATGGGCCCGGAGGCCTCGCTGCTGAGGCGGCGCAGATCGATGTCATTGTCCTTGCGCGTACGCCCGAGCACCTCATCGACGAGCAGCATCAGCTGCTGCGCATACTCGTGCAATTCACGCAGCCTGGGCTCCATTCCCGCGATGCTTCCTTCGCTGGCGCTCTCCAGCAACATTTCGCTGTAGCCGATGATGTGGTTCAGCGGCGTGTGCAGCTCATGCCGCAGATGATTCAATGTCGTGCGATCGGTGGTCACGCCCGCGGTCCCTGGTTGAGCAAGCTCTCGATCTTCCCCAACAGCCGCGGCAGCTCGATCGGCTTGGTATCGAAGTCGTCACACCCCACGGCCAGCGCCTTATCGCGGTCGCTGGCCATGGTGTGAGCGGTCAGCGCCACGATCGGGATATGGCGGGTCTGCGGCGCCGCCTTGAGTCGCCGCGTCGCCTCCAGGCCATCGATCCCCGGCAAGGTCACGTCCATCAGGATCAGCGCCGGTGCTTCCGCCTGAGCCATGACTATGCCTGTCTCGCCATCGACGGCCGTCACGACTTCGTAGCCTCGTTTGCGCAAGCGCCGCGACAACATATCGCGGTTCAGCTCGTTATCCTCGATCAGCAGGATCTTGTTCATGCGCCGATCCCGGGCGCAACGGCCCTTTTCGGAGCCCATGCGGGCCCAGGCCCGAATTTGCTCATTAAGATCATCCGGCTTGTGAGCCTGACAGCGCCCGAATCTTTTCCAGCAGGCGCGGCATTACGATCGGTTTGGTGTCGAAATCGTCGCAGCCCGCAGCGAGCGCCTTCTCACGGTCACCGGTCATCGCATTCGCCGTCAAGGCGATGACGGGTATGTGCCGTGTGTCCGGTGCAGCCTTGAGCTGGCGCGTCGCCGCCCATCCGTCCAGCACCGGCAGGCTCAGATCCATCAGAATCACATCGGGCCGCTCGCTGGCGGCGAGCTGCACGGCACTGGCGCCATCGCGCGCGATCACTACCGTATGCCCCTCGCGCTTGAGGCGGCTCTCGAGGACATAGATGTTGTCCTCATTATCCTCTACATACAGTATCTTCACGCCAGAATCTCCTTGACCTTCGCATGCTGCCGGCGCTCGATCGAGCGCGGCAGCATGCGGGCCAGTTCACGCAGCAGTACACTCAGATCAGAAGCGCTTTTGCGCATCACCTGCTCGACGTAGCCGTTCAGCTGCTTTTGATCCTCGGCGCTCAGGTCCTTGGCCGTCAGAACCAGCACCGGGATGTCGCGCCATTCCGCGCGCTGCCGCATCTCGACCAGGAACTCGAAGCCGTCCATCTCCGGCATCACCAGGTCCAGTACGATTACGTCGGGACACGATTCGGCCAGCTGTTGCAGCGCGAAGCGGCCATTGCTCGCCCCCGCGACCTGCCATTTCTCCTGCTCGAGCACGCGCCGCACGCTCTCGCGCATGATCTCATCGTCATCCACCAGCAGCACCTTGCGTGCGATCGGACTGCTGATGTTTTGCAGCAGGCTTATGAGTCGCTCGCGGTCGATCGGCTTGGTCATGTATTCCGTCGCGCCGAGCGAGTAGCCGCGGCTGCGGTTGTCCTCGATGGTCACCAGCACCACCGGAATGTCTGCCAGCTGCGGATCGCCCTTGAGCGCCGCCAGCACCGTCCAGCCGTCCAGGTCCGGCATATTGATGTCGAGCGTGATCGCCGCCGGGTGCAGTTCGCGCGCCAGTTGCAGGCCTTCCCGGCCCCCGGTTGCGGTGCGAACCACGAATCCCTCGCGCTCCAGATAGCGCGCCATCACCTCGCATACGGTCTGGTCGTCATCGATCACCAGGATCAGCGAGCCTTTGACCGGCTGCGTCGCCCGGCGCTCCGGACGCACCCGGCGCAGCAGCGGCGCCGGCTGGAGCGCCTCGATGTGGGCGGGCACGCGGATGGTGAATGTCGAACCCTTGCCCAGTTGGCTCTCGACGGTAATCTCGCCGCCCATCATCTGGCAGAAACGGCGGCTGATCGCAAGGCCGAGCCCGGTGCCGCCATACTTGCGCGTGGTCGAGGGATCGGCCTGCACAAATTCCTGGAATAGCCGGCCCATCTGCTCGGACGACATCCCGATGCCGGTATCCCTGACGGCCATCGTGATCTCTTCGCGGCCCTTGGCGATGACCCGCGCCACGTCGATGGTCACACGGCCATGCTCGGTGAACTTGTTGGCGTTGCTCACGAGATTGAGCAGCGCCTGGCGGATGCGCGTCTGGTCGGCGTGCATCTCGCCGGTATCCGGCGGACAGTGGACGATGATTTCGTTAGCGTTCTTCGCCGCCGCGGGGCCGATCGTGGCGACTACGTCGTCGACCAGCGGCGCGATGGCGAAGGTCTCGACGTGCATGTCCATCCTGCCGGCTTCGATCTTCGACAGGTCCAGGATGTCGTTGATGAGCTCCAGCAGATGATGCGCCGCACGCAGTACACGCTCCAGCGGTTCGAGCTCTTCTGCGCGCTGCAGGTCGCGCGCATCCTCATGCAGCATCTCCGTCAAGCCGATGATCGCATTCAGTGGCGTGCGCAGCTCGTGCGACATGTTCGCCAGGAACTGCGATTTCAGCTTGCTCGCCTCCGCCAGCTGCTCGCTCTTCGCCTGGCTTTCCTTGAACAGCCGGGCGTTCTCGATGGCCATCACCGATTGCGAGGCCAGCGTCTGCAGCAGTTTCACGATCGAGGGCGCGAATTCGCCCGCGACTCTGCGGCGGATCACCAGGGCGCCGGTCGCGTGCTCGTCGCGCAACAGCGGTACCGCAACCACGGCGCGGATTCCGTCGTGCGTCCACAGGACGCTCACCCTGTGGGACAGCTCGACGTCCGACACCTGCACCGGCGCGCGGTTTACCGCGCACATGCCCACCGGACCGTCGCCCAGGCCGATGCGCGAGCCACGCAGCGTTTCGATCATTGCGTCGCTGACACCGAAGTTCGCGCGCGGATCGAACACCCCGTCGGCCTCGTCGAACTGGTAGAGGGTGCCCGAATCCGCATCCGCCAGGCGCACTGCGCGGGCGATGACGGTTGTCAGCACCGTCTCGAGGTCGAGAGATGAGCTCACCGCCTGGCCTACCTCGTTCAGCGCCTGCAGCTCTGCCACCGAACGCATCAGCTCGCGCGTGCGCGCCTCGACCTCCGAGGTGCGCTCGGCGACACGTTGTTCCAGTCTGCGCTGATCCTCCTCGATCTCCAGTTGCGAGCGACGCAACTTCTCGCTCATCATCCGTAGCGAGGCGAGCAGGTTCCCGAGATCGCGCTTCGGCAGCTTATCCGCGGCTGCGGCAAACTCGCCTGCCGCGATGCGTTGGGCGAGATCCACTGCGGCGTTGAGCGGTTCGGTCACGCCGGTGATCATGCTGTAGATAAACCAGGCGGCAATCAGCAGCGTGAACAAGGTGGCGGCCGCAACAATCTTGCTCTGGCGCCGTGCCGACTCGATTGCCTGCGAGATGGCCCCAGTGCTTGCTTTGTCGTAACCCTCCTCGAGCGTGCGAATTGCCTCGCGGGTCTGCCTGATCTGGGGCTGCAGCGCCAGCAGCCGCTCGAGCGGCATGGCTACCGAGATCTGGCCCGCCAGGGCCTCGAGATTTGCTGCGGCGGCCGCCGTGCCCTGGTCCTTGCGGCGCAGCGCAGCGGCGGAGGCCACCGATTGCCGCAGCGCCTCATACGCGCGCTGTCCGAGGCTCCCCATATCCACCGCGTCCGCGGCATGGGTCATGAAAGACTCGAAGCCGTCCTTGGTCGCCCGCGACAGGCCGTGGCGTATGACGACGCTCTCGACTGCTGCAGTGCGTCGCAGGTCGGAGACCGCCTGATAGATCAGCACCAGCGTGATCGGTGCGATGATGATCACGAACTGCGCAAAGATGCGCAGCTTCAATTGTTTTACTTTGATCATCGGGACGGTGCCCCCCCGGGCGCCGAGCAAACGCCTGCCATCCCCGCCAACGAACAGTCAATTTCTACGCGGTGCGCAGCGGGCCGTCAATCACGCACGGCAGAGGCCCGCGCTCGCGAGCGAGCCGATTCGTCGCGGGGCACGAAGATCGATCTGACTGCTTCGGACTTCGGTTACGGTGGGGTTTACCCTCAGCCGTGGGGCGGATCGGTGCCGGAACGCGCACCGGGACAGCTTCGCTTCCGCGGTCGCCTAGGATCGCGGGGTGGCGTGTCCGGTGGCGCCCTTGCGATTGAAGTCGAACCTCAATAGCCACTGCCGAGAGTCTTGCTCGTCTGCCGGAGCGAATTTCCACTTTCTGGCGGCTTCCCTCGCCTGGCGGGCGAAATACCAGCTGGGTCCGGGGTTCTCCAGGAGCGCGTCGATGACATTGCCTGAGCGATCGACGATCACGAGCACCGCGACCTTGATGTGGCCGCGAATCGTGTGACGTGCGCTGCGCGGAACGTTGGGAATCTGTGCATGAACTACCGAGGGTGAGGCGTCCGCCAACGGTTGTGCGGGCTGATTCGACTTGCCAGAAACAGAGCGCGGGGGCGCCGGCTTGGACTGTACGGGCTTCGCGCCGGCCGAAGGAGCGAAGACCTCGGGAGGCGCTGGCAAAGGCGTCTCGGGATTCTGCGCAGTGGCGGCCGGCGCGGCAGCCGTTTGTTGCGCAGGCGCCTGAACCGTGCTTGACGTCGATTGCCGGGTGCCGGGATGGCTCTGAAACAGGCGCAAGCCGGCCCAGACTGCTACCAATAGTACGAGGACCGCTACCGCAACGATGGTCGGCACGAGCAAGCGCTCTTTGGGCGACTCCTGTGCAGGAGCGACCGGTGCCGGCGCTTCACGAACGACAGCCTGAGGAACCGAAACCACCGATGCGTCTGGCGTGCGTTTGAACTGGGCTTGCAGGTCGGTGGCCGTCGGACGGCTGGCGGGGTCGTGACTCAAGCATCGCTGTACGGTGTCCACGAACGCCAGAGGAAGGGTCGTGGGCAGGCAGGCGGTTTCGGATCGTTCATCAGGCCACGCGGGAAGGCACTGGGTGAGCGCCTCGACCACGGTTACACCGAGACCCCAGATATCGCCGGCCGGGGACAGCCTGCCGTTTTTTGCTTCTGGAGGATGGTACAAGGAAGCTTTGGCGATGCTCGCCCTGGGTTCGCCGGCGGGACGGACGGTATCACTTGCCAGTTTCAGCTGATCATTGACCACCAGAAAGTTTGTCGGCTTAAGCCCGCCCTGCACCAGGTTTCTGCCGTGAAGGAAAGCCAGGGCGTCGAGGGCGGGAAGGAGCATTTCCTGCGCTTCGTCGGGAGTAAGGGGCCGGTGGGGAAGGACCTGAGAGAGAGTCTGTTCGGCATGTTCCATTACGACGAAGAGAAATTGGCGACCTCCGAGCTGGCAACGACCTGCGTCGAAAAGCCGAATCAGGTGAGGATGGGAGAGGCCGGCAGCGGTTATCCAGTGCGAGAGCTGTGCTTCTGGCAGGGCCCGCTCAGCGGGGACGATCTTGATCGCGGCAGTGGCAACGTCCTGTGCCTTGCATTCGGTAAGGAATATCGCGCTGTGGTCTGAGCCGCTCAGATAGCGGCGCAAGGGATAGACCCCGTTAATGACCTCGCTCTGCCACTTCGGCGAGACTTCGGTCATCGTCTCTCTTCTCGCCTCCACATTCACGACGGCCGACACGCTCCCGGTGATGTCTGTAAGAAGATACCACCACGAGGCAGGCTGCTGGAGAACCAGATATCGAGATATAGGTCACACTTTGTGAAGGGATGTTCGGTGCTTGCGACTTTGGTCTTTTGACGTGGCGGTCCAGCCAGGCCACGAGCTGCGGTCGCCATCGGGCGGGCCGCGGCCGGGGTTGCCCGGCTGGCTTGGTGGGTAGGGCACTTGCCAATGACCTGCACCGCCTGAAAAACCGGATCTACGCAGGGATCGTGCGCCATGGCGAGTTGCCGTTGCGCGCCGGGGTCGCGGAACTGCTGTCAGCGACGGTTGGCAGCCGTGCGTCGATCCGGGCGCCACGCGCATCAGTCTGCGGCAGATCATGCGCTGGCACGCGCGCAGCCCCATGCGGCTCATGTCGGGCCCCGCTGCGTGCGAGCCATCTCATGCGCCCGGCTTCAAGTAAGTATTGAACCAGTTGAGCAGGCGCGACGCGACGTCGACCTGATCGGCGCGTCTGAAGAAAAAGTGTCCCTCGTCGGGGTAAACCACGAACTCCGTCCTTACGCCGAGACGCCGCAGAGCGTTCCAGTATTCGTAGGACTGCGTGATCGGCACCTCCGCATCGCGATCGCCGCCTACGATCAGAGTCGGTGCGTGCACGTTCTTGATGAACGTTATCGGGGAACTGCGTGCGTACACATTCGGGTCGTCGTAGACCGAGGCGCCGAAGTAGGGAATCATCCACGTATCGATGTTGTTCGTGCCGTAGTAACTGAGCCAGTCTGAAAGTCCTGCGCCTGCGACCGCCGCTTTGAAGCGGTCCGTTTGGGTCAGGGCCCACATGGTCATGTAGCCGCCGTAGCTCCAGCCGGTGATCCCGACCCGCTCAGGATCGATCGGTGCTGTCTTCTGCGCGGCGTCGACACCGCTCAGAATGTCGCGCAGGTCGCCGTAGCCGAAATCCCTGACATTGGCCTGCGTGAATGCCTCGCCCTGACCGTAGCTGCCGCGCGGATTGGGCTTGAACACGAAGTAGCCCTGGCTCGCAAGGACCGCATCGAAGGAATCCGGGCTCGCCGGGAAGAGTGGATAGTGCGCGTACGCCGGGCCGCCATGCACCTCGACAACGAGAGGGTACCGCCTTCCCTGCGCGAGCGACGGCGGTTCGATGAGCATTCCCTGAACGCTGAAGCCATCGCTCTTCCAGAATACGTTGGTCGCCTGGCCGGTGATCGGCTTCACGCCGGCGTTGGCCTTGGTGATGGGCTTCCACTTGCCGGGCGGCCCGGTCTCCACTTCGGGCGGCGATGTATACGACTGACGAATGACGGCCGAGAGGGCTGCGTTTTTTGCAAGCGATATGCCAGCGTCCCCGGGCGTGAAGCCCAGCAGACAATTCGCCCAGATCATCTGCGGAGCGCGCCACAGCTGGCGCTGCGACTTCGAATCGACGTCGATTGTGGCGAGCACCTCGTCGCCCGCGGCAAACTCGGTGGCCACTATGCGCGTAGCAGACGCATTCCAGGTAATCGTCTGTACGGAGCCCGCCAGGCCCGGAGTGGCGTCAACTGGCGCTCCGCCGGCGGCGGGCACCACGTAGATGTCGCCCCCGGTGATGCCCTCATCACTCATGAGGCCGCCGATGTAGGCGATGCGCGTGCCGTCCCCCGACCAGCGCGGCGAGGCGATCTGCAGATGCGGTCTCAAGAGAGTGGTCAGCGCGCCGCTCTGCGCATCGAGCAGGTCGAGTTCCGCGATCCACCAGTTGTCGTCGCCCGATCCGCGCGCGGCCGTGACCACGAAACGCTTGCCGTCGGGCGACCAATCGTATTCGTAGATGTTCAGATCGGCCGGGCCGAGCAGTGTTGCGTCCCCACCGCGCGCGGAAATCAACGCCAGCCGCTGTTCGTGCACGGTCGAGGCGAGCACGCCTGTGTCGCGCGCGAGCGGATTGAGGGGCCCTGGCGTCTTGGGTGCACCCTCGGAGTAGAGAAAGGCGATGCGACTGCCGTCGGAAGACCAGCGGGGCGTGTCCAGGGGGCCGTGGGCGCTGGTGATGATCTTCACGTTGCGATCGGTGGCGGTGGCGATCGCGATCTGCGTTTGCTCCTTCGCATCAGTCGTGACGAACGCGACCCGGGTCCCGTCGGGCGACCAGGCGGCACTATGCTCGTCGCACACTGACTCTGGGCAAGCGGTCAAGCGAGCCGCGCCGGATCCGTCGTTCGCATTGGCTATCCAGAGCGCCGACACGTCGACCTCGGCCCCGCCACGCTTGCCGGTAACCACGCTGCCATAGACCACGCGTTTTCCGTCCGGCGAAATGGCGACCTCGCCAAAGGGATGCACGGACCTGAGCGCATCCAGCACCGCCGCAACAGGCGCCGGCTGCGCTGCGGCACCTTTCGCGAGCAGGGCGCACAGGAGTACGGTTGCCACGCCGCAACCCAGGGCAGCCACGTGCTTATTTATCGACCAAGCGCGACATGCGAGTGTGAACATTCCGGCTCCCGTCAAATTGCGATCTCCCGGCCCAGCTCCACCACCGAGTCCGCCGGCAACCGGAAGTAATCGCTCACGTGCAGGGAATTGCGTTGCAAATAGGCAAACAGGGTCTCCACCACGCGCGGCAAGCCCTTGCCGTCGTCGCGGCGAATCACGGTTTCATGGCCCACATAGTAGGTGACATCATCCAGCTTCAGCTTGCACCCGAGTGCGTTGGCCTGCCGCAGCAGAGCCGGGATGTCGGGCCGTTCCATGAAGCCGAAGCGGGCCGTGGCGCGCCACATTCCCGGCGCGACTTCCTCCACCTGCAAGCGAGTGCCGCGGCGTATCCGCGGGACCGATTCGACGACGGCGGTGAGGATGAACACGCGCTCGTGCAGGGCGCGATTGTGCTTGATGTGCCAGACGAGCACCGGTGGGGCGTCCTTTTGCGCGCGC
This sequence comes from Gammaproteobacteria bacterium, assembly GCA_005878095.1. Classification (GTDB taxonomy): domain Bacteria; phylum Pseudomonadota; class Gammaproteobacteria; order Steroidobacterales; family Steroidobacteraceae; genus 13-2-20CM-66-19. Next base: position 17,746 of record VBNH01000051.1, read on the forward strand.
GTGAGAAAGACCGCCGTACCCGGCACGCGCGGGATATGCCGCTCGTTGAGTTGCCTCAACAGCTCACCGATCGGCATCAGGCGCTCCTGGATGCGCGCCGACACGGACTGCGAACCCAGATGCCACACCCACATCACGCCGTATACCAGAGCGGCCAGCACCAGCGGCACATAGCCGCCGTTGGCGATCTTCATGAGATTCGCCGCTACGAAGCCCGCATCCACCACGAGAAAGACGCCGGCCACCGCGCCGGCCGCGGCAAGACTCCAGTGCCAGATCTCGCGCATGGCGATGAACAGCAGTGCCGAGGTCATCAGCATCGTGGCCGACACGGCGATACCGTACGCTGCGGCGAGATTGTCGGATTTGCCGAAGCCCACGGTCAGAGCGAGTGTCGCCAGCATCAGCAGCCAGTTCACCGGACCCACGTAGATCTGGCCGTAACCTTCTTCGGAAGTCTGCTTGATCGGCAGGCGCGGCATCCAGCCCAGCTGGATGGCCTGACGCGTGAGCGAGAATGCGCCGGTGATAATGGACTGGCTGGCGATGATGGTGGCGACGGTGGCCAGAACCACCATCGGCAGGAGCGTCGCGGGCGGGCACAGGCGGAAGAAGATATTGTCCGCCGTCGGCGCATCCCCGAGCACCAGCGCCCCCTGTCCCGCATAGTTAAGCACCAGGGATGGAAAGACCAGCGCACTCCAGGTGAGACGGAGGGGCGTTGCGCCGAAATGGCCCATGTCCGCGTACAGCGCCTCGGCTCCGGTGACGCACAGGAATACGCCGCCGAGCACCAGGAAGCCGGTGGCGCCGCCGGCAAACAGGAACTCGACGCCGTGCCGGGGATCCAGCGCCCACAGTACGGATGGATGCCGGGCGATTCCCCAGACACCGAGCGCGCCCATCACCACGAACCAAAGCGCCATGATCGGCCCGAGCGCCTTGCCGATCTTCGCGGTGCCCTGGGGCTGAAGTGCGAACAACGCGATCAGCACTGCCACGGCGGCAGGCAGTACGTAGGGATTGAACGCAGGCGCGACCATCTTCAGGCCCTCGAGCGCCGAGAGCACCGAGATTGCCGGCGTGATGGCACCGTCGCCGTAGATCAGGGCGGCGCCGAACAGGCCGACCGCGATGATGGTGGGACGATGGCCGCGTTTCACGCTCAACAGGGACATCAGGGCCAGAATGCCGCCTTCGCCGTCGTTGTCGATGCGCATGGCGAAGGTCACGTACTTGACCGAGGTGATAACGATCAGCGTCCAGATCACCAGGGACAGCGACCCGAGCACGGTGAATGCATCGGGCTTGCCGCCTGCGAGGCTCAACACCGTCTTCAGGGTGTACAGCGGGCTGGTACCGATATCCCCAAACACCACGCCGAGCGCGGCCAGGCTCAGCGACGGCAGGCTGGCGCTAATCCGCGGCCGGGCGCCGTTCGCGGCGACGGCCGGTGGCCGCGAATCGTGCGGTGCGGGCGGTGCGCTCTGTCGACCAGAGGGCATACGATTACCTACTAAGACGGCGAGTCCACGGGGCAATATACGATGACGGGTGACATCCAGCTCTATCGGGACGGTCTTCGCGACGTGACCGGGGCCGGCATTGATGACGGAGTCTTGAAGCATGAGCCACATACTGGTAACCGGGGCTTCGGGCGGCATTGGCACAGCGATCTGCAAGGCGTTGGCGGTGCGTGGCGTCACGGTCGTGCTGCATTACCAGTCCGACCGGGCGGCAGCGGAAGCGACCAGGCAAGCCATGGAGGGCGGCGGCCACACCATCATCCAGGGCGACCTCGGCAACCCGACCTCGATCCAACGTCTCTGGCAGGAGGCTGCGGCGCTGCAGCGCATTGACGCCGTCGTGAACAACGCCGGCATCTTTCCGGATCATCCGCCGCTGACCACGGATTACGCAGACTGGACGGTGGCGTGGCAGCGCACGCTGGCGATCAATCTGACCGGTCCGGCACACCTTTCTTATTGCGCCGCGCGGGCGATGGTAGCGCAGGGTGGCGGCAGGATCGTCAACATCTCGTCCCGTGGTGCTTTTCGGGGAGAGCCGGGGGCGCCCGCGTATGCCGCAAGCAAGGCCGGTCTGAATGCGCTCAGCCAATCGCTGGCCAAAGCACTCGCACCGCAGGGCGTCTACGTCTTCGTCGTCGCCCCGGGCTGGGTGTCGACACAGAGAGTCGCCCATCGGGTGCAGGACAAGACAGTCCTCGCCGACCAGCCACTGGGACGGGTCGCAACCCCGGACGAGGTCGCGCAGGTCGTCACGTATTGCACGCTCGACGCGCCGGCAAGCATGACCGGCGCGGTTCTGGACGTGAACGGCGCCTCTTATTTACGGACCTAGAAGTTGGCCGGCAGGTCGATTCCCGCGGCGTGAAGACTCTATTTGCGCTTCGACTTCGGTGGCTTGGTCGTCTGGTTATAGGGATCGTAGCCGCCGCCAGCGCTCGGATCCGGCATGATCCGCAACCGCTCGTCCCTGGTGTCTTCCATTCTCAGGTCCGGCGCCTCGAGTTTGCGCAGCAGCCGCGAGGTGCTTTCGATGGCGATGCGGCTGGTCTCCTTGACCCACTGCCACACGGCGTGGCCGCGGTCATCGTGAACGACTTTCCCGCTGTTGCCGGCAGCGGAGGGCCGAGCGCTCGGTCCGACGGCACCGGAGCGCGCAGCCGCGCCCTGCGCGCCAGGCTTGGCAGCGGCGCTACCGGGCGGGCGAATGCCGGGCTTGGGGTGGCTTGGGTCGCTCATGCTATGCCCTGTTTGAGGGCTACACAGTCGGGTAACGAATCTTTACCTTATAACGACGCGGGCGATCGCTCAGTAGGGCTTGCCGGAAGTGTGGAAGTGGTCACAGTCCGCAGCGGCGGCGGCCTTGCCGTGAATTTCCAGGCGCTGCATGTGCTCGTGTGGGACACCGCTGTGGTGCCAGTGAGCGCGGCAGCCGGAGCGCTGCTGGGCTGGGCGCTGGCGCAGCGGCGCAGACTTGCCTGAGTTGCTGCGCCGTCTACGAGGCGGGCGCGGCGCCGCCCTCCCGACGACGGCGTTCGACGAACTCCGTCAGCGCCTCGTGCACGGCCGGATCCAGGGCGGGCGGCTGGAAGGACGCGAGAGTCTCGCGCCAGCGCGAGTTCGCGCGCTCGGTCGCGGTCTTCGCGCCGTCGTCCGACCAGGCGCCGTAGTTGCGCCAGTCCGACACCAGGGGCGTATAGAAGGCGTCACGGTAGCGCTGCATGGTGTGGGCTGCCGCGAAGAAGTGGCCCCCGGGTCCCACCTCCGCCACCGCCTCGACGCCGATCTCCTCGGCCGAGGCGAGCACCGGCTGGAAGAGCTCGGCGAACATCTGCAGCATTTCAACATCGAGGATGAACTTCTCGAGTGAGGCGGTCAGGCCGCCCTCGAGCCAGCCGGCCGCGTGCAGGATGAAGTGGCAGCCGCCGAGCAGCGCTCCCCACAGGCTCATCTGCGACTCATACACCGCCTGCGCGTCGGGGGCGTTGGATGCCGTGGCGCTCGAGCAGCGCCACGGCGCCCCGATGCGGCGTGCCAGCTGGCCGGCACCGAAGGCCGCCTTGGCGTATTCGGGTGTGCCGAATGCGGGTGATCCGGACTTCATGTCGACGTTCGAGGTGAAGCTGCCGTACATCACCGGGGCACCCGGCCGAACGATCTGCGACAGTGTGATGCCGAACAGGGCTTCCGCATGAGCCAGCGTCAGGGCGCCGGCGATGGTGATCGGCGCCATCGCGCCGGCGAGCGTGAATGGAGTAACGATCATCAGCTGCCCGTTCGCGGCAAACTCGATGATGCCGTCCGTCATGGGCACGTCCAGCTGCAGGGGCGAGTTGGTGTTGCAGATCGAATAGCAGTGCGCTTCGCCGCGAAACGTGGCCTCGTCGATTCCCTGGGCGATGCGCAGCATGGCGAAGCAGTCGGCGAGCTGCGCGTCTCCCCGGCAGTAGAAGTGCGGCACCTTGTCCCCGAGCGTGAGCTGCGCGAGTGTCGTCTCGAGGTGACGCTCGGTCACGCTGGCGTCCTGCGGCTCGACCACCTGGCCGAGCACGTGAATGACGTCGAAGGCCTGCGACAGCCGCACGAAGTCGCGAAAATCCTCGAGCGTGCCGGTGCGCTTGCCGCGCTGCAGATCGCTCACGCTCGGCGGGCCCGCGACCGGCGCAAACACCACGTGCGGCCCTCCCACGCGGCAGGAGCGCACCGGATTGCGTGCAATGAGATTCGCCTCGGCAGGAACGCTCGCCAGGGCCGTGCTGACGAGGCCGGGGTCGAGTCGCACCATCTGGCTCGATTCGTCCACGGTGGCGCCGGCCCGCGCCAGCACCGCCCGCCCCCGGGGCGACAGCACCCGCATACCCTGACGCTCGAGGATTCCCAGCGCAGCCAGATGCATGTTCTCGACCTGATCGTCCGAGAATATCCGCACCGGCTCGAAGGGGTTGACGAGGTTTCGGTAGCGCGTCGAGCGCTCCGCTTGTCCGACGGTGCCCGCCCTGTGGGAATCTCGCCTGCGAGGTCTCATCGTCGTCAAGTATGCCACTGTCGCGTTGAAGGCGTCGCTTTTGGTCCTTCAGCCCCACCTGACCGATGGCAGCTTCCGCAGCGGCTCGATCCCGAGCCGCGTTCCCGCCTGTCACAAAAGATTCACGCCGCGGAGAAAAAGCGAAGATCCTCGTGTCATCTTGCGCGCCTAGCTTCGCTCCCCGGACTCTTTCAACCAGGGAGCATTTATGCATTCGCACCTCACCAGCTGGCGGACAAGAATCACCGCCGGAGCATCCGCAGCGGTGCTGTCTGCCTTTGCTTTGACCGCGTCCGTGCAGGCGGCCGATCCCAACACGCCGGTCGATGCGATCAGGACCGCCACGCCGATCAAGCACGTGATCATCATCGTCGGCGAGAATCGCAGCTTCGATCACCTGTTCGCGACCTACGTGCCCAGACACGCAGAGGAGGGAATACGCAACCTGCTGTCCGAAGGCATCGTCAATGCCGACGGCACGCCCGGACATCACTTTGCCAGGGCACATCAGTATCAGATCAGCTCCGCGCCCAATGGCGGTAAATTCTTCAGCAGCGCCGGCCTTGCCAACAAGACGCTCTATGGCACGCTGCCGCCGCCGGACCTGAACGGTGTTGGCGCGGTCTCGCCCTATGTCGGAATCGTGAGCCTGCCGGGCGGGGACCCGGGGTTGCCACCCGAGGATCAATCTTTGTTCGGCACGGGAGGCACCGGGCTGAGCTCCACGCTCGGTCCCGACATGCGCATCACCAATGTCAATGCCCTGCCGCCCGGGCCTTTCCAGCTGACGGGCCCGGATATGCCCTTCGATGCCTTCACCGGCGACACCATCCATCAGTATTTCCAGATGGTGCAACAGATGGATTGCGCTATGGATGCGGAGCACGTGTCCAGGAGCAATCCCACGGGATGTCTCCACGACCTGCAATCGGCTGTGACCACGACCTACAGCACCCCGCACGACACCGGGCAGACCATGGCCTTCTTCAACATGCAGAGCGGGGATGCGCCGCTCTTAAAGTCCCTCGCCGATCAGTACACGATGACCGACAACTATCACCAGCCGGTGATGGGCGGCACGGGGCCGGACAGCCAGCCGCTCGGCTTCGCCGACCAGGTGTTCTTCAGCCGACGGCACCAGCAGCCCCTTCAACGGCAGCTACTGCAACATCTGCAACCCGTTTGAGTATCAGTCGAACTACCCCTCCCGGGTGGCCGATCACATGCGGGACGTGACCGACCTGTTCGTGGATCTTGCCAACGGCACGCTGCCGGCGGTCTCCTATGTGAAGCCCGACGGCGCCATGGACGGACACCCGGCATCCTCTAAATGGAGCCTGTTCGAGGGGTTCGCGAAGAACATCATCGAGCTCGCGCAGAGCAACCGCGAGCTGTGGGCCAGCACCGCGATATTCGTCACCGTGGACGAGGGCGGGGGGTATTACGACTCGGGGTTCATCCAGCCGGTTGATTTCTTCGGCACCGGCCCGCGCATTCCGATGATCGCGGTGTCGCCCTTCTCGATGGGCGGGCACATCAGCCACGTGTACAGCGAGCACTCCTCGTTCGTGAAGTTCATCGAACGCAACTGGCAGCTCGGCGGCACGCTGAGCGATCGCAGTCGTGACAACCTGCCCAATCCCGTGCAGGACGAGGACAACGCCTATGTGCCGCGCAACATGCCGGCCATCGGCGACCTGTTCGACCTGTTCCACTTCGGCCACGGCGGCTGAGGTGCTCTGACCTGCGTCGCCGACGCAGGTTTGCGTTGCCCAGGGGCCGGCGGGGCTCGCACCCGCCGGCGCCGCGCGGCTGGCTCGGGTCATGGGGACTCGCTCACGCGTTGACGATAGTATCAACGCAGGTCGAGCACCCGTTTCGGTGCCTGAGGTGTGCCCATGCCGGAGTTTGCCAGCGTCGAACAGATCCGCCGCCACTTTCCGGCGCTCGCGCGCACGCACAACGGCCATCCGGTGGCCTATTTCGATGGTCCGGGCGGGACGCAGGTTCCGCGCCGAGTGGTGGCCGCCATGACCGAGTACCTGCTGCAGCACAACGCGAACACCCACTGGGCGTTTGCGACCAGCCAGGAAACCGACCAGGCACTGTTCGAGGCGCGCGGGGCGTTGGCGGACTGGATCGGGGGTTCTGCGGACGAGATCGTGTTCGGAGCCAACATGACCACGCTCACGCTGCATCTCGGCCGTGCGCTCGGGCGCGAGTGGCGGGCGGGGGATGTGGTGGTCGTTACCGAGCTCGACCACCACGCGAACTCCGACACCTGGCGTGCGCTCGCAAAAGAGCGCGGCCTGGAAGTACGCACCATCAGGATGCGACCCGAGGATGGCCGCCTCGACCAAGAAGACGTGGCGCGGAAGCTCACTCCCGGGACGCGCCTGTTGGCGGTGGGGGCGGCCTCCAACGCGCTCGGCACCATCAACCCTGTCGCGCAGCTCGTCCAGCAGGCGCATGCGGTGGGTGCGCTCGCGTTCGTGGACGGGGTGCATTACGCCAGCCACCACATGGCGGATGTGCGGGCCTGGAACTGTGATTTTTTCGTCTGCTCCGCCTACAAGTTCTACGGGCCGCACGTCGGGGTGCTGTGGGGACGACGCGAACTGCTGGAGAGACTGGATGCGCCGCGGGTCGAACCCGCGCCTGCGCAGGCCCCGGATCGCCTGGAGACCGGGACTCTGAACCACGAAGGCATCGTCGGGGCGGCCGCGGCGGTCGACTTCCTCGCCTCACTCTCGCAGGCTCAGGTGCCGCGTCGCGAGCGGCTCGGGCGCGTGTCGCAATGCCTGCGGCAGCGCGGAGCGGAGCTGCTGCGGCGGCTGTGGGAGGGCTTGCGCGCCATTCCCGGAGTCGAGCTCTACGGTCTGCCGCCGGGTGGCGAACGCGTGCCCACGGTGTCCTTCACGCTCGCCGGACGGGATGCAGCCGATGTGGCCACTGCACTTGCGGCGCGCGGCATATTCGTGTCGCACGGCGATTTCTACGCGAGCACCGTGGTGCGGGTGTTGGGTCATGAGCGCGATGGCTTGGTGCGCGCCGGCTGCGCGGTGTACACGAGCGCAGATGAAGTCGAGCGGCTCGTCGAGAGCGTCCGGCATCTGCTGTGAGTGCGGGGGCACTGTCCGCTGCCGCCGACACCTCGCTGGCGCTTGCCATCCGCCGACGGGTGGAAAAAAATACCGAATTCGCGGAGCCACTTGCGAATTGCGCGGTCATACCTTGAACCGGCATAACAAGGATGCCCCAAAATGATGCCTCAGGAAGCCGGCCGATGAAGCTGCGCGTTCTCGTCGTGAGCAACGTGCGAGTCGTGCGGGAGGGCTTGAGCTTGATCCTGGCGCAGCGCGGTGGAGTCGATGTCCTCGGCACCGTCGACCTGTTGCATGCCGGGGATCGCTGTGCGCAGTTGCACCCGGATGTGATCCTCTTCGATGCCGCGCGCCAGGACAACGTCGAGTTCGTGAAGGACCTCGTTGCGTCCGCGCCTCACTCCAAGGTCGTGGCGTTCGGCGTCAAAGAGACTGACGAGGAGATTCTGGCGCTGGCGGCGGCGGGCACCGCGGGCTATGTGCGCGAAAGCGCCGAGAGCGGCGCTGTGGTCAGAGTGCTCGAGCAGGTGATGTGCGACGAGCTGCCGTGCTCACCGCGGGCCGCCGCGTCGCTGTATCGCCACGTGGCCGTGCTGTCGCAAGGTGGCAACGACCCGGTCGGTGTCGGCAACGGCCACGCCGGCGGCATGCCGCTGTCGCGGCGCGAGCTGCAGATCGCGCATCTGATCGATTGCGGGCTCACGAACAAGCAGATCGGCCGCCGGCTGGGAATCGAGGCCGCGACGGTCAAGAACCACGTCCACAACCTGTGCGAGAAACTCAAGGTACACCGGCGCGGCGAAGCAGTCGCGCGCATCCGTGTCATCTCGCGCGGGCTCGCGGCGTTGCCCGCTTCGGCGCCGGCTGCGCATCCGACGCTCGAAGCGAGCTGACACTTATCAGAAGATCAGAAGAATCTCCCTGCCGCCAGCGGCACCGGCGGCCACGCCGCCGCCGGCCACCCCTGCCATCCCTGGACCGACATGGGCCAATAGGCGGGCATGATGGGCATGGCGACTCGCTCCGCGCCGTCCGCACCAGCAGCAAGCCCCAGGTTGAAGCCCTGGGCTGCTGGCACGCGCGCCAGCTCCGGCACACCCGCGCCACCGCGTAGCGGATCGGGTATACGCGCTACTGCGCTCGCTCGGATCAGCTCGAACAGAGCGTGCACGCGCTGCTCCGAGCGCACTCTGAACGGTCCGTCGCGAAACAGGGGATGATTCGCCAGCACCAGCGCGGCGAGACCCGTCACGTGTGCCGCCGCCACAGAGGTGCCGTCCGCGGCCATGTAGCCACCGCCGGGAACCGTCGACACGACCGCCACCCCGGGCGCGGAAACCCCCACCTGCGGACCCGCGGCGCTGAAGCTCGCCGCGAAGATCCCGTCAGCGCCGATCAGTTGCGGGATCACGCTGAGAACGTGAGAGCTGTCGGCGGGAAATTCCCTGAGCTTGCCGACCGCGGCGACCGCCATCACCGCGGGCAGCGCCGCCGGGAACGCGAGTGGGCCGCCGGAGTTGCCCGCTGCCGCGATGCACGCGATGCCTTTGCGCCGCGCCTCCTGCAGCTTCTGGCTCACCAGCTCGGAGAATCCGTCACTCACGACGCTGATGTTGACGAGATCGAGCTCGCGTTCGATGCATTCATCCAGCGCCGCCAGCAGGTCGCTGACGCGGCCCTCCGGAATGACCTTGAACACGTGCAGCTCGGCCTCGGGCGCGCAGCCGCTGACGCCCTGCTCGGTGCTCGCTGCGTTGATGATGCCGGCGCAGTGCGTCCCGTGCGACACGAAGTCGTGGGTCCAGCCTGTATCTGCGCCGCCCGTGGTGAAGTCCTTGCCGCGCGTGACGTGCCGCAACAGCGGATGTGAGTTGTCGCAGCCCGAATCGATGATGCCGATCCTCACCCCGCTGCCGGTGAAGCGGCCAGCGATCGGATCGACCCCCATCAGGCGCTGACCCCAGCCGGGCAATCGCGCACTCGGAAAGTTCGGGTAGGATTCTGACAGGGGTCGCAGCTTGACCGTATTGGTAGCCGAGCCGAGGCGCGGCGCGTAGATGAGGCGATCCCAGTGATTGGCGGCAGCCCTGATGTACAGCGTCTGGATTGCCTCGACCGTGCCTCCGAAGAAAGTGAGCCGCGCGGTTCCGGTTTCGTCAGTGAGCGCCTGGGCCGGTAAGCCGTCTCCATCGATGACGACCGTCGCCCTGGCGAGCGGTTGATCGCGTTCGCCGATCACGCGAATGGAAACCTCGGTCGCGATGGAGCGCAGCGGCAGCAGCGTGCCGATCGGCGCGATGCGCGCAGGCAGCGACAGGTAGTCGGCACAGGCCAGCAACGAGTCGCGTTCGATGATCAGATGCGGCGGTGCAGCCGCGCGCAGTCGCTGCGCCTTGCCCTCGTCGATCTTGGCCACCACCACCTCGCTTACGCTGCGGCCATCGGTCATGAAGGGCTGCGTACCGCCGAGCTTGATGCGCTTGAGAACTTCGACGTTCTCCTGATGACTGAGGTAATCGACGACGCCGTCCATGGAAAATTGCGGATAGGCGAATGGCGGGCCACCCGGCGCAGTACGGGTGCCGATCACGTAACGCTCACGCCGTCTGCCGGGGAGTGATGCGTCGAGTGCGCCGACCCCGGGCTCCCGGGACCGGCTCTGCGTCCCCGTGGTCTTCCTCATCGAGTCATCGCCAGCCTCGCCGGTCTTCTTGATCGCCGCGCCGGGCCGCTCCTCTTTCATCGCCGCGCCGCCGGGCCGCTCCTCTCTTTCTTGAGCCATCGAACTGTCCTCCATACTGATGGTGAGGTCGCCGCGTCGCGTGGCGCCGCGGCAGGCGCCGGCGGGCTTCACTCCCGTCACGGCGGCCTGCCGAGGCACACGGCCCCGGTGCTATTGAATGGTCTGCGCCCGATTGGTGCCCCATCCCTGTGCCTGGGGGGTGAATCCACCGAATGCGCCCGGCGTCGCGCCGGTGAAGGGACTCTGTGCGAAGTACTGACCACCAAAGGCACCCAGGGCGCCCGGATGAGTCTGAAGGCCTTGCACAGCCAGCTGCTGCACGAGTTGTTGGAGCCCGATGCTGATCTGCTGTGTCACGGCGGTCTGGGCGGAGATCTGCTGCGCCAGCTGCCCGAGCAACAGGACGATCTGTTGTGCCGGTTGGTGTGCGCCCGCATAGCCGGCAAAGGAGCCGAGGAGCGGGTTGTACGCCAGCGGACTCGGCGCAAACGGACTCGGCGCGAATGGAGTCTGCAGGAACGGACTCGGCGCAAACGGACTCGGCGCGAACGGAGTCTGCAGGAACGGACTCGGATACATGCCTGCCAATGCGGGCTCGTGAGCGAACGGCACGTAGCCGGCGTATGCGCCCGGCTGCCCAAACAGGCCCGGGGTCATTTGCGGCCACCCCGCCCCCTGCAGTCCGGTAAACTGAGGTATGAATCCTTGCGGGGAATAGTGTGAAAAGTTTGACAGCATTTGGAAACTCTCCATGTGATTCAATTGAAGGCTGAAGCGTCACCGACAGTGCTGTTTTCGTCGGTACCAACGTTCATCCTCGGCCAAGGGCTGGCCGTGCGGGAATAGTCCAAAGATCCCACCCAGGGTTACAAGGACGGGCTAGGCGCGCGGTCTAGTCGGCATCGGGAGACAAACCCGTGGACGACGCGACGGCTCGACGCGCTATGGCCTGCCGTGCGCCGAACGGTGGTAGATTACTCGACAAGGTCTGCGCCGGTGTTGCAGAGAATCGCACGCGTATTCGCGGTTGCGGCGGTAGTCGTCACTGGCGCTCACGCCCATGCGCTCGAGCCTGCCGAGGATGGCGCCAGTCCCGTTGATTGGGTCAATACCTATATCGGCACCGGCGGCGGCGGATCGGACTACGGCGGCACGATGCCGTTCGTCACCACGCCTTTCGGGATGACGAACTGGACCGCGCAGACGCGCGAGAACCGTATCAGCGTCAGCTCTTACGCGTTTGAGGACAACACGATCTCGGGGTTCATCGGCACCCACCAACCGGCCATCTGGATGGGCGACTACGGCTACGTGACGCTCATACCCGAAGTCGACGACATCAAGACCGCCGCGGCAAGCCGCAGGCTTCCGTTCTCACGCAGCCACGAGGTCACATCCCCGGATTACTATTCGGTGCTCATGGATGCGGGAGCCTCACGGCAGATCCGCACCGAGATCACCGCGACCGACCACTGCGGGTTCCTGCGATTCACGTTTCCCGCGCACTCCAGGGCGAGCGTCGTGGTCGAAGCCACTCGCACGGGCGTCATGGGGTTCGTGCGCATCGATCCCGCGGCGCGCGAGATCGTCGGCTATAACCCCGACCGCATGGACGCATACCTGAGCAACATACGGCTGCCGAATTTCAAGGGGTATTTCGTCGTCAGGTTCAACAGGGCCTTCGTCGCGCACGGGGTGTATACCGGCGAGGCGCTGCGCTCCGCAGAGGCGACGGCTCAGGACCCGAACGTCGGCGCGTACGTGAGCTTCGATACCCATGCCGATCAGGTGGTGCAGGCCACCGTCGGAACTTCATTCATCAGTATCGAGCAGGCGCGGGCGAATCTGCGAGCGGAGATTCCGGCATGGAATTTCGACGCCGTGCGCGCGCAGCTGAAGAGCACCTGGAACGAAAAACTCGCCATGGTGTCGATCGAGGGTGCCTCCGAGGACGAGCGCCGCATCCTGTATACGGGGCTCTACCACGCGCTGCTGTACCCGAAGCTGTTGTCGGAGCACGGCCGCTACTACAGCGCTTTCGACGACCGGGTGCACGACGGAGTCTCCTACACGGCCTATTCGCTCTGGGATACGTTCCGCGCCGAGAACACACTGTTGACGATCCTGGCTCCCGAGCGCATCGACGACCTGGTGCGGGCGTTGCTGCAGGACTACCAGGAGGGCGGTTGGATGCCGAAGTGGCCGAACCCCTCCTACACCAACATCATGATCGCCACGCACGCGGATTCGGTCGTGGCCGAGGCCATCAACAAGGGCTTCCACGGCTTCGATTACCGGCTGGCGTACGAAGCCGCATACAAGGACGCCATGACGCCGCCCGAGGGTGATACCACACGTGACTGGCACGATCGCCAGCCGCAGGTCCCCTATGAGGCGCGTCCCGGCCTCACGTATTACAAACGGCTCGGGTATGTTCCGGTCGACAAGACCGCCGAGGCGGCCTCGGAAACGCTCGAGGATGCCTATGATGATTTTGCGGTCGCGCAGGTCGCCAAGGCGCTCGGCAGGGACAAGGATTTCCGGTTCTTCATCAATCGTTCGCGTAACTACCGCAATCTCTTCAACCCGGCGCGGGGCTTCATGCAGGGACGAAACGCCGACGGCTCGTGGGCGCGCCCGGAGGATGGCTGGACCGAGGGCGATCAGTGGGTCTACACGTATTCCGTGCTCCACGATATTGCAGGCCTGATGGCGCTGATGGGTGGGCCGGGCAGGTTCAATGCAACGCTGGATGAGCACTTCCAGGGCGGGCACAACCGGCACGATAACGAGCCCAGCCACCACTATGGATATCTGTACGACTTCAGCGGCCAGCCGTGGAAGACGCAGTTCAGAGTGCGCGAGATCGCCCGCGATTCTTACCAGAATCGACCCGCCGGCGTATTGGGAAACGAAGACTGCGGCCAGATGTCGGCGTGGTACATCTTCACGGCGATGGGGTTCTATCCGCTCAATCCCGTGTCGGGGAATTACATGATCGGCAGCCCGCTGTTTCGCAAATTCACGCTCAATCTGCCCGGCGGCAAGCGGTTTGTCATAGCCGCGCCGCAAAACTCCGCGACCAACGTTTACATTCAGTCCGCGAGATTGAACGGTGAGCCGCTCCACGTCCCGGTCGTGACGCACGCCCAGCTCGAGGCCGGCGGGCTGCTCGAGTTCGACATGGGCCCGGCGCCGTCGCAGTGGGGCTCGAGTTGGAGTGCAGCGCCGCTGCCTGAATTGCCCGATTGATCGATCCGAGCCTCGCCATCGCGGTGCCGGGCGCAGGCGGCGGGGGTCCGGTCCGCGGCCTCAAGCCGCATACACTTTCCGCACCGTTTCCATGGTATCGGCGTCTTCGGCGCGCTTGTCGTCCCGGTAGCGCTTCACCCGCGCGAGCCGCAGTGCCAGGCCGCCCGGATAACGGCTGCTCGCCTGCAGGTCGCTGAAGGCGACTTCCACGACCAGCTCCGGTCGCACGTACACGGTCCACTGATCACGATGCGTCTCCCGTGCCAGAAGCTCAGTCGTCTGCCATTTCAGCATGGCGTCGGTGAGGCCCTTGAACGTCTTGCCGAGCATGACGTACTCGCCGGTGACCGGCTCGCGGGCACCGAGATGCAGGTTGGAGAGCTTGCCGGTGCGCCGGCCATGGCCCCACTCCGCCGCCAGCACCACCAGATCGAGGGTGTGCGCACGCTTGATCTTGAGCCAGCTCGCGCCCCGATTGCCGGCCTCGTAGGCGGCAGCGAGCGACTTCGCCATGACACCCTCGTGACCGGCTGCCAGCGCGGCCTCATAGAAGGCGCGCGCCGCGGCTTCCGAGGAGGTGACGAGCCGTGGAATCTGCAACGCTGCCGGCACGGCCTGGCCGAGCGCCTGGAAGCGCTCGCGTGCCGGACGGTCCGCGATGCTCAGCGCATCGAGGCGCAGGCAGTCGAAGAAGAAAGCCTTGATCGGCAGCTCGCCGCGCAATCGTTCGACGTTGAGCCTGCGGCCGAAGCGACGCATGGTGATCTGGAACGGATGCGGCCGGCCCGAGGCATCGAACGCGATCGCCTCGCCATCGAGCACCAGCGCCTGTCCGGGGAACGTACGCACCGCATCGACGATCTCCGGCAACGCGCCGGTGACATCGTTCAGCGCGCGCGTATAGATGCGCACCTCTTCGCCCCTCTTGTGTACCTGTATGCGCGCCCCGTCCATCTTCCACTCGAACGCCACCTCGCCCTGCAATTCTCTGAGTGCCTCGCCTACATCGGCAGCGGTCTGGGCAAGCATAGGGGCGACCGGCGCGAACAGCTCCAGCTGGAATCGGCCCAGCGCATCGGCTCCTTCGAGCAATGCCGCCCGGGCCACCGCTCCCAGACTCTTTGCATACATCGCCGCGCGGCGCACCTGCGCCACCGGCAGTTCGGCGGCCGCGGCGATGGCCTCGACCATACTTCCGGCCAGCGCGCCCTGCCGCAGCTCTCCGACCAGCAGATGCAGCAGGAACTGCTGCTCGGGGGCGGTCGCGCGCCGGAACAGGTCCCGCAGCGCCTCGGCGCGGCGGGCGGCCGAGCCCGCGCCGCGAATCGTGGCGATCAGGGCGAGGCTGCGATCCACCTCCGCAATCGACAGCGTCTCTGTGCTCGCAGCGCCGCTCGCCCCGGCTGCCTGCAAGGTCGAATAGCCGAGGCCGACCCGGCCCTGCGGGGTCTCTCCCGACAGATAGTGCGCGGCGGTCTCGATCTCATCGGGTGGCAGCGCCCGCAGGAACGAAGCCAACTCCCGCACCTTGGCCAGGCGAGCGGCGGTGGCGCCCACACGCTGCGATGTGCGCACGAGGTCGGCAAGCAGCGTCATGGGCTCGCTCGCTCAGCTCGGACGAGCGGCGTGCGCTCGGCTTGCCGCCGCAGCCACGCCAGCAGGATCGTCACCGCCTCACGCGGCGCGCCCCCCCGCGGGCGCACGATCCAATACGCCGCGCCAAGATCGATGACGCGTGTTTCGAAGGGGCGCACGAGCGCGCCCGAGGCGAGATCTTCCTGCGCCAGGCGGTGACGGGCGAGCGCGACTCCCAGGCCTTGGGCCGCGGCGCGCAGCAGCAGATCGGAGGAGGCAAAGCGGGGCCCGCGCCGCACATCCAGTGCGGCCGGACCGTACTTCTGCCGCCACAGCTGCCAGCTCGTGTTCGGATCGCGATCGTGCAGCAGGCGCATCCGACACAGCTCCTCAGGATCCCTGAAACGTCCGCTCTGGCGCCACAGCGCGGGGCTCAGGAGCGGGTAGAGGCACTCGTCCATCAGCGGCTCGGCGAGCAATGCGGGCCACGGGCCCCGCCCGGTGCGGATTGCGAGGTCCGACGAGAACGAGCCGGGTTCCTCCAGGCGCTGGTCGACGACGACCGAAACCTCGAGCCGCGGGTAGGAGCGCTGCAGCGCCGGCAGGCGCGGCAGGAGCCAGCGCACCGCAAACGACGGCGTGGTGCACACACTCACGGAGTACGAGGAGCGTTGCTCGCGCACGGCTTCAACGGCCTGCTGCATGCCGTGCAGGGCGTTGCGTGCTGCCTCGGCCAACAGCTGGCCCTGCGCGGTCGCCCGCAAGCCGCCGGCGTCGCGCTTCTCGAGCAGGGCGACTCCCAGCCAGCGCTCGAGCTCCTTCAGGTGCCGGCTCACCGCCGAGTGCGAGATCGCGAGCTCACGGGCGGCGGCCCGCACGCCGCCGCGCTCCAGCACCAGGGCGAAGGCGCGCAGCGCATTGAGCGGCAGCCGGTCCATGGTGACTAATTTAGACCACGTAGCCGCGTTACGCACCACCGGCGTCTGTTACGGTGGCGGGCATGAGTCTGATGGGACCGCCGGGCGCCATCGTGCTGCTGCTCTTCACCGCCGCCGTCACGCCCGGACCCAACAACCTGTTGATGCTGCGGATCGGGCTCGAGAGCGGCCTGCACGCGGTGCTCGCGCCCGCCACCGGGGTGGTCCTGGGGGGCGTTGTCATGCTGGTGCTGAGCTGCGCCGGGCTCGCGCGAGCGTTCGCGGCGCAACCCGGGCTGCGCGCGGCAACCACGATCTGCGGGGCGGGCTGTGTGATGTGGCTCGGCGTGCGGCTGATTTGCCGTAGTGGCGCCAGTGCGCGTGCGCCGCTGGGCTCGCGGACTGGTGGCGCGTGCGATCTGCTGCGGATGTTTTTGTTTCAGTTCGTCAACCCGAAGGCGTGGATCCTGGTGTTGACGGTTACCGCGGCGGCGGGGGACACGTCGCTATCCCTGGTAACGCTCATCGTGCTGTTCATCCTCATCCCTTACGGGTGCCTCGCGCTCTGGGCCGGTGGCGGCTCGCTGGCGGCCAGCCTGGTGCACGACACGAGGGCCCGCGTGCGCCTGGAGCGCTCGGCCGGCGCGATGCTCGCGCTGTCGGGGCTGCTGCTGCTGTGCCGGCCATGATGGGCGCGCACGCCAGGCCACACGCCGCGGCCGGGGAAGCCGCCGGTGGGCCGTCGCGTGTTGTGGCGATTGCCGGGAGTCTGCGGCGCGACTCGCTCAACCGCAGACTGATTGAAGCCGCCGCCGATTGCGCACCCGAGGGCATCGAGGTGTGCGTGTACCGGGGGCTCGGCGAGCTGCCGCCATTCAACCAGGACCTCGAGACGGGCGCGTTCGCCGCGGGACCGGTGCGAGAGCTGTGCGAGCAGGTGGCCGCAGCCCAGGGACTCCTCATTGCGACGCCCGAATACAACCACTCCGTTCCGGGAGTGCTCAAGAATGCGATCGACTGGCTCTCGCGCCCGTCAGCGGGGGCGGTACTGGCCGGCAAGCCCGTGGCAGTGGTGGGGGCGAGCGGCGGACGCTGGGGCACGCGCCTCGCGCAGGCCGCAGTACGCCAGGCGCTGTTCGCGACCGAGTCGCTGCTCGTGACGGCGCCCGCGCTCTACCTCGCCCAGACGGATGGGCCTTTCGACGCCAGCGGCTATCTCGCTGATGAGGCTGCGCGCGGCGCGTTACGGCAGATCCTCCAGGCCCTGGCGCAGATCATGCGGACCCGGGCGTGACTTCAGTGCTCGAGCATCTTCTTCAGATTGTCGAGACCGCCGCGATAAACGCCCTTGAGGAGCTTGGT
>VBNH01000160.1 GCA_005878095.1 Gammaproteobacteria bacterium
GGCGAAGGTCCCGCCCAGCCCGCCCGGACCCGGCGCGTCCATGATGTCGGCCTTGCCGGTGACGGCCGACAGCGGTACGCCGCCGGCCACGCTCTTCGCGAGGGTGATGAGGTCCGGCTCGACCCCGGCGTGCTCGATGGCGAACATGCGTCCGGTGCGGCCGAAGCCGCTCTGGATCTCGTCGGCGATCAGCACGATACCGTGGCCGTCGCACACCGCGCGCAGCCGCCGCAGAAACTCGGACGGCGCCGCATAGAACCCGCCTTCCCCCAGCACCGGCTCGATGATGATCGCCGCGACGCGCGCCGGGTCCACGTCCGCCTTGAACAGCTGCTCGAGCGCCTGCAGCGAATGCTCGAGCGTGACGCCGTGATACGGCATCGGGTAGGGCAGGTGGTAGACCTCCGGCAGCATCGGTCCGAAGCCCGCCTTGTAGGGATGCACCTTGCCGGTGAGGCTGACGCACGCCAGCGTGCGGCCGTGGAAGCCGCCCGAGAACGCGATCACGGCCGAGCGCCGGGTATGAAAGCGCGCGATCTTGATGGCGTTCTCCACCGCCTCCGCGCCGCTGGTCAGGAACAGGGTCTTCTTGGGAGCCGCGCCCGGGGCGAGCGCGTTCAACTGCTCCGCGAGCGCGATGTAGCTCTCGTACGGGGTCACCTGAAAGCAGGCGTGCATGAGCTTTTCCAGCTGCCGCGCGACCGCCTGCTGCACCTTCGGGTGCACGTGGCCGGTGTTCAGTACCGAGATGCCGCTGGCGAAGTCGATATAGCGCCGGCCCTCGACGTCCCAGATCTCGGCGTTGCAGGCGCGCTCGGCGTACACCGCGAGCGAGTTGGTGACGCCGCGGGGCACGGCTTGCTGGCGGCGGGCATGCAGTTCGGCGTTCGACGTCAAGGCGGTTCCCCTTGGGTTGTGAGCAGTTGCGCGGCGCGATGGATCGCGGCGCGAATGCGCTGATAGGTGCCGCAGCGACACAGATTGCCGGACATCGCCGTGTCGATGTCGGCATCCGATGGCGCCGCGCTGTGCGCCAGCAGTGCCGCGGCCGACATGATCTGACCGGACTGGCAGTAGCCGCATTGCGGCACGTCCAGCTCGATCCATGCCTTTTGCACCGGATGGCTGCGATCGGGCGACAGACCTTCGATCGTAGTCACTTTCCTGGCAGCGACGGCGCTCACGGGCGTGACGCACGAGCGGATGGGCTGCCCATCCAGGTGTACGGTGCACGCACCGCACAAGGCCATGCCGCAGCCGAACTTGGTGCCGGTCAGGCCCAGCGTGTCGCGCAGTACCCACAGCAACGGCATGTCGGGATCGACATCGACTGCGGTGTCCTTGCCGTTGACGCTGAGCTGGATCATCGCACCCCCTGCGGCGGAGCACCCCGCGAACGAGCGGGCCGAGTTGGCGCGCGCTCATCGCGCGCGGCACCCGTACTATACGGCCCGCCGCGAGCGGCGCGCACCCTCCGCCTCTTCCGGGGGAGGCCTCATGCGAGGGGCCGGCAGACCCTCTACAATGCCTGGCCGCAATATCGGACGCGAAAGCGAGCGCCTTGAGCCAGAACCCAACCCGTGCCACCTCCACGCCGGCCATCACCACCGAGGTCGTCATCATCGGCGCAGGTCCCTGCGGGCTGTTCCAGGTGTTCGAGCTGGGGCTGCTCGGGATCAGCGCCCAGGTCGTGGATTCGCTGCGGCACCCCGGCGGACAGTGCGCGGAGCTCTACCCCGACAAGCCGATCTACGACATTCCGGCGCTGCCGGTGTGCGGCGCCCAGGAGCTGGTCGACCGGCTCATGCAACAGATCAGGCCCTTCAGTCCGCAGCTGCACCTCGGCCATGAAGTGGTGGAGTTCGCGCGACGCGAGTGCGGGCGCTTCCACCTGCGCACCGCGGGCGGTGTCAGCTTCGACGCCGGTACCGTGGTGATCGCGGCGGGCGTGGGCTCCTTTCAGCCGCGGCGTATCGGACTGGAGGGCGCGGACGCTTTCGAAGGCAGCGCCATCCACTACCGGGTGAAGAGTGCGGCCGAGCTGGCGGGCAAGCATCTGGTGATCTTCGGCGGCGGCGACTCGGCGCTCGACTGGACGCTCGAGCTGCTGCCACGGGCCGCGAGCCTCACACTGGTGCATCGTCGGCGCGAGTTCCGCGCCGCGCCCGCCTCGGTCGCGCGGATGCGGGAGCAGGTTGCGGCCGCGCGCCTGCGTTGCTTCGAGGCGCAGCCGCACTCGTTGATCGTCAACGGCGGCGTGCTGCGTGGTGTCAACATCCGCACCCCCGACGGCGCGCTGCAGGGGCTGCCGGCCGATCAGCTGCTGGTGTTCTTCGGCCTGCACCCGAAGCTCGGACCGATCGCGGAGTGGGGCCTGGCGCTGGAAAAGAAGGCGCTGACGGTCGACACCGAGAAGTTCCAGACCAGCATGCCGGGAGTATTCGCGGTGGGTGACATCAGCACTTACCCGGGAAAGAAAAAGCTCATCCTGTCCGGGTTCCACGAGGCGGCGCTGGCCGCGTTCGCGATCCAGCATCATCTGTATCCGCAGAAGAAACAGTTCCTGCAGTACACCACCACGAGCCCGGTGATGCACAAGCGTCTGGGAGTACCGGACTGATCTCGCCCCTTGAAGGAGGACGCCATGACCCCGATGCGTAACACCCTCGCCACCGCCGCCGTGCTCGGTGCGCTTGCCGCGGCCCCGTACGCACACGCGGCCGACCCGTGCAAGCTCGAGATCAGCGGCAACGACCTGATGCAGTTCGACAAGCCGCAGCTGAGCGCGCCGGCGACCTGTAAGGAGATCACGGTCACGCTGCAGCACACCGGCAAGCTGCCCAGGGAAGCGATGGGGCACAACTGGGTGCTGGTGAACGCGGCCGACCTGGCGGCGGTGGCCACCGCGGGCATGGGCGCGGGGCTCGCGAACAACTACGTCGCCCCCGATGACAAGCGCGTGCTCGCGCACACCAAGACCATCGGCGGCGGCGAGACCACCAGCGTGACGTTCCGCACCTCGATCCTCAAGAAGGGCGGCGCCTATGAGTACCTGTGCACCTTCCCGGGCCACAACGCGCTGATGCACGGCGTCTTCAAGTTCGGCTGAAGGCAAGCGCGCACCGCCCCATGGATCAACGCCTGGCCGATCTGCTGGCGCTGCTCGAGCTCGAGCAGCTCGAGGTCAACCTGTTCCGCGGCGCGAGCCGCGACATCGGGGCTCCGCAGGTGTTCGGCGGGCAGGTGCTGGGGCAGGCCCTCAGCGCCGCAGCCGCCACCGTCGAGGGTCGCGTAGTGCACTCGCTGCACGCGTATTTCCTGCGGCGCGGTGACTGCAACGCCCCCATCGTCTATCAGGTCGATCGCAGTCTCGACGGCCACAGTTTCGCCAACCGTCGCGTGGTGGCCATCCAGCACGGGCAGCAGATTTTCAACATGGCCGCCTCGTTCCAGGCGAGCGAGGCGGGCTTCGATCACCAGGTCGGGATACCGCCGGTGCCGCCGCCGGAGAGCCTCGCGGACTCGAGCGGTCCGCCGGAGGCGCTGCTCGCGCGGCTGCCGGAGCGGGTGCGGCGCTTCTTCGAGCAGCCCCGCCCGTTTGAATTCCGCATGGTGCAGAGCATCGACTACCTGCACCCGCAGCGCGCGCCGCCGCAGCGCCAGATCTGGTTCCGCGCCGTCGACGCCCTGGCTGACGATGAGATGCTGCATCGCCGGCTGCTGGCGTACGTGTCGGATTTCTTCCTGCTCGATACCGCGACCCTGCCGCACGGCACCTCGTTCCTGAAACCCACCCTGATAATGGCCAGCATCGATCACGCCCTGTGGTTTCACCGCGCGCTGCGCGTGGATGACTGGCTGCTGTACGCGATGGAGAGCCCGAGCGCCTCCGGCGCGCGCGGCTTCGCGCGTGCCAGCGTGTTCGCGCGCGACGGGCGGCTGGTGGCGAGCGCGGCGCAGGAAGGTCTGGTCCGCGCCAGGAAGGAATCCTGAGCCGAAGTCCACAGGCCGCCACAGTCATGGCTGCGCTCCTTGGAATGTTGCTTGCCGCCGCGGCGCCCGACGGCGCCGAGGTCGAGGCCCTGCAGCGACTGTGGTCCGGGGTGCGCGACTCCAGCGAGCAGGTGGTGATGAGCGTCGAGCGCGGCGCCAGCGGGTGGCCGCAAACGAGCGAGCAGCGTGTGCGCACCATCGTCGCCCCCGTGAGCGTCGCCTGGCTGGGCGCGCACGTGCTGTATCTGGAGGAGTTTCTCGAGGACGATCCCGAGGACCCGCGCCGCCAGCTGCTGCTCGCGCTCGAGCCGGCCGGCACGCCCGCGCATGCGGTGCGGGTGCGATTGTTCACCTTCGCACGCCCGCGCCACTGGATGCATCTCAACTACCGGCCGCGGCTGGCGGCGAGGCTCGCGTGGCGCGACCTGGTTGCCTCCCCGGACTGTGATTTGACTCTGACGCGGGTCGGCGAGCAGTTTCAGGGCGGCACGCTCGGGCGGCACTGCGTGGATGGCAGCCCCGGGGAGGCGCGCTACCTCGATTACCGGCTGGTCATCAGCCAGGAGCTGTACTGGTATCACCGGCGCACGCTACGCGAGAGCGACGGTGAGTTGCAGGAGGAGGTGATCGGCTTTAACCG
>VBNH01000052.1 GCA_005878095.1 Gammaproteobacteria bacterium
TTGCTTCACCTGCGCGGCATCGAGACGGTCGTGCTGGAGAAGCACAGCCGCGAATACGTCCTGGGACGGATTCGTGCCGGTGTGCTGGAGCACAGCTTTGCTGCGCTCATGCGCGAGGCACAGGTCGGCGAGCGGCTGGATCGCGAGGGACAGACCCACGAGGGGTTCTTCATCGCCCATGACGGGATCAAGGAACGAGTCGATCTTCGAGGGCTAACCGGTGGCAAGAGCGTAATCGTCTACGGGCAGACGGAATTGACGCGCGATCTGTATGAGGCTCGTGACCGCTGCGGTGGCGTCGTGATGCACAACGCCGAGGACGTGAGACCGCATGATGTCGATGAGCCGCAACCGTATCTCAGCTGTCGTGTAGGTGGGGAGGTCGTGCGTATCGACTGCGACTACATCGTGGGTTGCGACGGTTTCCACGGCGTGAGCCGCCAGTCGATCCCGAAAGAGAAGATCCGGGTGTTCGAGCGTGGCTATCCTTTCGGTTGGCTCGGCGTACTGTCGCGTACCAGGCCAGTCTCGCCGGAGCTGATCTACGCCACGCACGAGCGGGGGTTCGCACTGTGCTCGCTGCGTTCGGCGGCGCTCAGCCGCTACTACATCCAGGTGCCCCTTGCCGACTCAGTAGACGACTGGTCGGACGACGAGTTTTTCGAGGAACTGCGACGCCGTCTGCCGGGGGATGTCTCTGCCGCGCTGATCACCGGGCCGTCCATCGAGAAGAGCATTGCACCGCTGCGCTCTTTCGTCGTCGAGCCAATGCGCTTCGGCAATCTGTTCCTGGCAGGCGACGCGGCCCACATCCTGCCGCCAACCGGAGCCCGCGGACTCAACACCGCCGCCTCGGATATCTATTATCTCTACCACGCGCTAATCGATCACTACAGCAAGCGGGACAACCGAGGCCTCGAAACCTATTCCCAGCGCGCGCTCGCGCGTGTCTGGAAAGCTCAGCGGTTCTCTTGGTGGATGACGATGCTCCTGCATCGGTTTCCGGACAGCAGCCCGTTCGATCGCCGTCTCCAGGAGACGGAGCTCGCCTATCTTTTTTCATCGGAAGAGGCGCTGGCTTCGCTCGCCGAGAATTACGTTGGACAGCCGTTCTGATATGGCCTGTCTTGGTCAAGTCGGGCATGGGCGCGGCTCGCGGGAGCGCGCAGAGAGATGAGGCCGCGTTGGACGGGACACCGCAGGAGTAACGCGACGTGCGGTTGGTTGGGGTCACCGATCCTCCCGTGCGTGAAAGATACGCAGTACGACAACGTCACTGTCCGTCAGCTCGTAGCGAATCTCGTACTTCGCGACGAGCACGCGCCTGACTTCTCGGGGCCCGAAGCGCGGCAGCCGCTCCCCCAGGCGCGGCTGGGGTGGAATGCGCTCGATGCGATTAACGATGAGACGCACCGCGCGGATGGCTGCGCCGGGATTGACGGGCTCCAGGAAGTCGTAGAGCCGACGCAAATCCCCATAGGCTGATTGCGTCCAGCGAAGCGCCACGGAATTAGCGCGGAGATTTGCGGCGCCGGGATGCCAGACTGCGGGCCCAAGCACGGACCTCGGCATGGTCGATGGTCGTACCACCATCGACTTCGGCGAGCGCGGCCAAGGTCTGCCGATGACGCTCTTCATCGAGGGCAAGGTAGCCCTCGATCGCCTCCTTGACGACCCAGCCCCGCGGACGCTCGAGGCGCTCGGCGAGGCTGTCTAGCTTGCGGGCGAGCTGATCCGGAATGTGGGCGGTCACGACGCGATTGCGCATTTAATCATTCTGATTCAGATTGATTAAGAAGTATACTGCCCCTCAATGCGAAAGTGCCAGATTCAGTTTGGGGTACGGCATGGGGTATCGGTAACGGAGCGACCCGGGAAGTCCCTTACAAACCAGCCACTTACGCGCGACCTCGATCCCCTTCCGCTCCACCATCCCCTGCTACCGGTCCCCCGTGGCCGCTAGGCGATGAGGTCCCGGTAAGCATGCCAGGTCGCATAGCCGAGCAGCGGCGCGACAATCACCATGCCGACCAGCAGGGTGACGAAACCCAACACGGTGAGTGCGACGATGAGCACCGCCCACACGAGCATCGCCGGCAGGTTGGTCAGGGTAGCGCGCACACTGGCGCGGATGGCGTCGGAGGCGCTGGCGTGCCGGTCGATGATCAGCGGCACGGCTACGACCGACATCAGAAAAACAATGACCGCGAGCACGGCGCCGCATCCCACGTAGCCCAGGATCTGTGCCGTGTCCACATTCGTCGATCCTCCCCACAGCGCCACCGCGAGACTCGGCACCGAGACATTGAGCACCGACTGCAGCAGCAAGGCGGACAGGACAAACCACGCGAGCGCGATGAGCGCCAGCACGCCCCCGAAGTGCATGAGGGCGTCCGGGTTGCGCGTCAGTCCCTGCAGCGACTCATCAAAACCCAACGGCTCGCGCGCCGCGCGCCGTCGCGCGAGTTCGCACAGCCCCGTGGTCATGACCGGCCCGACGAGCAGATAGCCGGTGACGGCGGCTGCGGTGAGGTACAGGTGGGTGCTGCCGAGCATCAGCAGAACTGCTCCCAGAATGGCTATCAGCGCCCCGTGGGCGAGGCCGGCCCGGCCGATCAGTTTCAGATCCTCCCACCCGCGGCTCAGCCACTCGAGAGGTTGCCACAGGGGCACGTGACGGATGTCGAGCGGCACGCTCGCAGGCTTCGCGACGCTGACGGACGTGGTCATAAAGGTCTCCTGCCACCCAGCCCGAGCCGAGTGCTCGTCTGCATAGTACGCTTCCGCCCGCGCCAGGGATGGTGGCCGCGGGTGGCACGCCGGTACACTTAGCGTCGTGCCCCCGTAGCTCAGTGGATAGAGCGACCGCCTCCTAAGCGGTAGGTCGTCGGTTCAACTCCGGCCGGGGGCGCCACCGCCTCATCTCACCGCGTATCGCCCGGACTCACTGAGTCTCACGAAGTTCTGTAAAAATAGGTATTCCGTGAGAAATCTGCTGCTCACGAACGCTCAGCGCATAACGGCCAAAAACGACGGGTACGGAAACCAAGACGGGTACAATGACGGGTACAGAGAACCCCGACGGGTACGCATTGACCGCCACCGATTTTCTGACCGAGGCGCGTCTTCGAAGCGCCAGACCCAAGGCCCGGCCTTACAAGCTTCGGGACGGAGGCGGGCTCTACCTTCTCGTCACTCCTTCAGGCGCAAAGCAGTGGAGGCTTCGGTACACGCTTGAAGGCCGCGAATCGATGGTCAGCTTGGGCACATACCCTGCCACCTCGCTCAAGGCCGCACGCGCTAAGCGTGCCGGCATGCAGACCGCACTCGAGTCCGGCCGGGACCCAGCCGCGGAACGGCGGGCCGAGCGCGCCAGCAGCGCCAATACGTTTGAATCGATCGCGCGGGAATGGCTCGGGAAGCAGCCGTTCGCGCCGAAGACGATGAAGAAGGCAGTGTGGACATTCGAGGATCTGCTCTTCCCGTATATAGGCTCGCGGCCCGTCTCGGCGCTGACGGCGCCCGAGCTCCTCGGAGTGTTCCGCAGGCTTGAGCGCCGCGGCAAGCACGAAACGGCACACCGAGCCAAGCAGCGCGTGGGCCAAGTGGTTCGCTACGCGATCGCAACCGGACGGGCGGAGCGCGACCCCACGGCCGATCTTCGGGGCGCCCTGGCTCCGGTGGTCGTGACGAATCGCGCAGCGATTACGGACCCGCGCGAGGTGGCGCAGCTCCTCCGGGCTCTGCACGGCTACCGTGGGCACCCGGTGGTCGAGGCTGCATTGAAGCTCGCTCCTCTGGTCTTCGTTCGCCCCGGCGAGCTTCGCGCCGCAGAGTGGGCCGAGATCGATCTGGACGCGGCTGAATGGCGGATCGCGGCCCATCGCATGAAGATGCGCCAGCAGCACCTCGTGCCCCTGGCGCGCCAGGCCGTGGCCCTTCTCCGCGACATCAAGCCACTAACGGGAAGAGGGCGCTATGTTTTCCCGTCTCCGCGGAGCGCCGAGCGGCCGCTGAGCGATAACGCCATCACCGCCGCCCTGCGCCGGATGGGTTACACGGGCGATCAGATGAGCTGGCATGGATTCCGCGCGATGGCGTCGACGCTGCTCAATGAGACGGGCTATCCGCCCGACGTCATCGAGCTGCAGCTTGCCCACCAGGAGCGCAACGAGGTGCGGGCGGCGTACAACCGGGCTCAGCGGCTCGAGGAGCGTCGGAAGATGATGCAATCCTGGGCTGACTATCTGGACGGATTGCGACTAGGCAATGCCGTCGTGCCATTTCGGCGCTCCGCTTAGAAGCACGCCTGTCGGCCGCTGCAACCGGACTGTCTTCCGATCCTCAGACCGGATGACGTGCGAGCCTTACTTTGTCGCCACCGCGATGCCGAGTAGCTTCAGCAAATCTGCATTGCGGGAGTCCAGTCGCATGGCAATTGCCGCCTGTTCGGCTTCCGCCATCCGACCCAATGGAAGTGCGTGGCGAAACTTGGCTTGAACTCTCTCCGCATTCCCCACTACACGCCAATCCAGCGCAAAGACCATAAACAGCGGGACTGTGAGCTATGTCACAACGCTAATGGCGTGCGAAGTTGAGCCCGTTCTCATCGCAAATGCCATGGCAAGCCTACAGTCTCCACTAGGCACTCGCTTTGCGCTCGACCGTGGACTGAGCCATGACGGCCACAAGCTGCAACAGAATTCTCGGAATCCGTACGGCACCTCAACAGGTTCGGTACGCGTTGGTAGACGTAGATGGCGCGGCTTTTACACTTGTGAATCGATCTGCAGAGACTCTTCTCCGAAGACCAGCTGCATGTGAAGACACCCCAAGCCACTTACTTTGGGTCCACGCTGAGGTCGCCCGAATAATGCGCCAGAATCCAACCGTCGGAGTCGTGGCGATCAAGGTACCGGAGTTCGTCGGTACTCAAACTTCATCCTCTAGGCTCGGCAACTATTTAGATGCTGCGGTCCAGCTCGCCGCGGTGCAAGCGGACAAAGTCGTCGTTGCGCGGCTTTACGGTCAGATGGCCACTCGGCGAGCGGACGTTAAGCGAGACGCGGAGCAGCGAGTCGGACGGACGGAGACGAATTGGGATGAGCAGATGGCGGACGCCGTCGCGGTCACTTGGGCCGCTGCTAAACTATGACGACGCTGTCGCCAGGCGATCGCCTCTACAAATACGAGCTTGAACGTAAGATCGGCGGTGGTCATTTTGGTGAAGTATGGCTGGCGCAGGACCTGGTGGTAAGTCGGCAGCTTGCCGTGAAGATTCTCGACGAGAGCATGGCTCCAGTCGCGGCAAGCCTTGATGAAGCGCGCCTCGGAAACAAATTGAATCACGGCAATGTCGTTCGAATTCACTACGCGGACGTGATTGCTCACGCCGGCGGCAAGCTGGTGGTGATCGCCATGGATCACCACGCCAAGGGTTCTATTCAGTCCCTGTTGAATGCAGGGAAGTTTCTAAACGCGCCGACTGCCGTGGCCGTCGTAGTCGACGTTCTTCGAGGGTTGGAGTACCTGCACGAACAGAACTTCCTGCACAACGACATCAAGCCGTCCAATATTCTCATTGGCGATGATTCGCGTGCGCTTCTCACCGACTACGGGATTTCTCGCGTGTTAGGCCCCTCCGGCTCCGCGACGTCAACGGTCGCATATACTCTGCATCGAGCACCTGAAACGACTGCGAGTGATCTCACATCTGTGCAGAGTGACATCTACCAGGTTGGCATGACTCTTTTGCGGCTTGTCAACGGCGTAGAGACACTGGAGAAACGCAGAGCTGCGCTGGGAGCGGTAGCATTCGAGCGCCTTAAGTCAACGGGTAGGCTTCTTGAGTTCGCTCTATTTGTGGATGCTCGTCTGAAGCGAGTGATTGTAAAAGCCACTGCGGCAGCGCCTGCCAAACGTTTTCACAGTGCCCTGGAAATGCGGCGAGCCCTAGAGCGGATTCGATTTAAGGGCTACTGGGACGCCGACCCATCGGGGGACCTCTTCGGGATCGAAGGGTCGAACAAATTCACTTTTACGGTACGGTCAACAGGAAGTAATCATGAGATGCAGGCGTACCGGGAAAACCTGAAGTCGCGCCGGAAGACCAAGGTCTCGCGACACTGCCACAAAGGTCTGTCCGAAGCCCAACTCTCCGTAATGCAAAAGAAGTTGATGACTGACGTCATTAAGGGAGAGTTGTGACGTCTCGGTGATTTGCCGTTCTAAGGCGCATGCGACGGAAAAATTGACCGGATAGGGTGAAGTCTTGGCTTCCCCGGGTGCAGCCTAGCCGTGGGGTAACGCGTTGAGCGGAAAATGGACGCGGCTGAGTGCGCGACGGATCTATCCCTAAGTCTATCCCGCACATCACGGTGTGCGGCGTTGTGTGTCTCCGCTCGGGCCTGGTGGTGCTGCTCTATGCGGCGTGCACCGCGCGACCGGCCGCGAGTCGGCCCAGCCTTCAACATCAGACTCAAGCCATGCCACGGAGTTCTTGCTTAGCTGGCGCCGCTTGGGGAACCTCCCCGCGAGCTCGAGTCGATAGATCGTCATCCGCGACAGCCCGGTGAGCTGCATCACGTGGCGAATGCGAAGAAATCTCATGGCGCGTCCCTCATAGGATCTCGGGCGGAGTTGAGACCGGTGCTCATAGTGTTCTTCGCGGAGCAGCAGGTAACGCTCCGTATCGAGCGAAGTTACCTCCTTGCGCAGGTTGCACGACAACGAGAGCTGCAACCGCCTGCAACATTGAACGAGGTGATACGCGCCGGGATGTTGCACACTCGATCGTTGGCCGAGGCCGTTCAGAGCGAGTCGGAGAGACTTACAACCGGAGGCGGTAGACGGAGAACAACGGTCCACCGTGCACGCGGGACGGCACTTGTTCACCGGTGCCGACAAAACCCAGACGTGAATAGAATCCCTCGGCAGGCGGATCGGGCAAGCTGCGCTGCCGCCGGTGACGCTGTTGAACGGCGCTTTCGAGAACACCACACCTGCAACGTGTGGGTCGGTGTCGTTGCGGGTGACATGCAGGATTGGCAAAGTGACTTTGCCGTTTAACAATCACACCCGTGACCAAGGATGCTTTCATCGCGTGTCGCGTAACTCCTGAGACGAAGGCACGAATGCGTGCGCTCGCACAGCGCGAAGGGATCGCCGAGTCAGCACTCATCAAGCAGCTGCTTGATGTAGTGCTTCGCGCGTCGGCGCACGGGACGCTGCCGGCACCCGAGGCGCCGCAGAGCGTGAGCGGCGACGCACGGTTCAACGTTCGACTTGGGCCGGAGATCTCGAGGCTCCTCAGGGAGCGCGCGAAGGGCAGGGGCACGCCCTCGGCCACTTACATTGCGTCCCTTGTCCGCGCCCACTTTCTGGACGCCGCGCCGCTACCCAAGGCGGAGTACGTGGCGATCAAGCAGGCGGTGGGGGAGCTCTCCGCCATCGGGCGGAACCTCAACCAAATCGCGCGGGCGATCAACCAGGGTGGGAGACCCGCCCCGCCTGGGGGAGAAGACGTCATGGCCATGCTGAAGGTCGCCGAGGCCTTGAGGGATCACATCAAGGCGTTAGTGAGCGCGAACACGCGCGCCTGGGGGACAGGACATGCCCAGAAACCTCATTAACGTCGGACCCCGCCCGTGGCTCGACATCGGCTCTTATGGCCGCTGGGGACCCGAGCGTCGCGATCGGTTGTCGCCGGCGCAGATTGCCACCATCGCCCGCACGGTGGCTCGGACTCCGGAGGTCATGATCAAGATGCTGAACCAGGGAGGGACGAGCCTCGGGGCTGTCCGCCGTCACATCAACTACCTGGACCGAGGCGGGAGGCTGGAGATCGAGACCGATGACGGTGAGCCTCTCAAGGGCAGAGGGGCGGCTATGGCGCTCCTCAGTGATTGGGATCTCGATATGGACGAGGAGCGGCCCACAGCGGATCTGAAGCCCTGGTGGGAGAACAAGAAGACTCCGAAGCTGGTTCAGAAGATCCTCTTCTCGATGCCGGCGGGGACCCCGCCAAAGAAGGTCCTGGCGGCGGTCAAGAATTTCGCCCGGGAGGAATTTGGCGCCAAGCACCGCTACGCCATGGTGCTGCACACCGATGAGCCCCATCCGCACGTGCACATGGTGGTCCGGGCGATGGGCTTCGACGGCCGGCGGCTGAACATCCGGAAAGACACGCTGCGGGGGTGGCGGCGGGAATTTGCCCGGCACCTGCGGGAGCAGGGCGTGGCGGCCAACGCGACGGATCGCCAGGTCCGTGGCGAGGTCAAGCCACAGAAGACCGACGGTATCCACAGAGCGGCGATGCGGGGCGCTTCTACCCACCGGAGGCAACGGGCGGCAGCGGTTGCGCACGAGATGGCCACGGGCGGAGAGATCAAGGTCGAAGCGGGGAAGGCTCAGATGCTTCAGACGCGGCGTGAAGTCGTGCGGGGTTGGACCGAGGCTGCCGACAATCTGGTGCTCCAGGGTCAGGTGGAGCTTGCGCAGGCCGTGAGGGGTTTTGTGAAGCATTTGCCACCGGTACGCACAGAACGCGAATGGATCCGGGAGGAGCTCCTCCAACAAGCCACGGCGGAGCGCCATCGAGCCGTGGCCACTTGGCGGGCGTTCCGCGCACAGCAACAGGGAGCGGCGGAGCAGGCCAGACAGCCCGAACAGGATCGTGCGCGGGAGCGTAACCTCGAGCGATCGCCCGGGCGTTCACGTGATCATGGCCATGACCGCGCGCGATGAGCTGCATCCAATACCAGACTCAACAGGTCCGATGTGTTCATGGACGGAGAAAGCGTGAAGCTCGGGCTGCTGATGGAGACCGCCCAGAGCCATCAGAAGATCCTCGAAGCGCTCTTCGAGAAGCTGAAAGAGCACACTCAGGGGCTGGATGCAGTGGTGAGAGATCAAATCCGCCACGTGTTAGTCGAGGAGTTGAAAGCCGTACGAGCGGAGACTCAAGGTGCGGTCGTGGCCCTGCAGGCCTTGAAGCGGGCGGCCAATGCCCGTGGGACGTTCTGGACACTCGGTGCCACCGCGATCGCCGCGGCGATCGCACTCTTCGTTGCGTGGCGGGTCTTGCCGACGCCGGCGGAGATCACCGCGTTACGCACCGAGCGCGACACGCTCGCGAGCAACATTGCGGCCCTCAATCAGCGCGGTGCACGGGCAGATTTGCGTCGCTGCGGGACCGGGCACCTGTGTGTTCGTGTGGACCTCAAAGCGCCCCGGTACGGCGAGAGTTACGACTACCTGGTAATCAGCGGGTACTGATGCGGCGGTAAGTTGGCTAGGCCCGCAAAGGCCTGCAATCTATTCTCGATAAAATAGGTACGATTGGCCGACGCGCTCAACCTAACGCAGGAATTGAGCCCGATCCTGTTGCCCTGCCAGCCGTGAAGCGATAGACACCGTGACGACGACAGGGGGCGAAGCTGCGGGGTCCAGCCGGAACATCGACTGCATAGGAAGCTCCAGGAGCAGCGATCGAGGGGTACCCGCTACTCCGATACCCCCTTCTGCGGCATCTATTGCGCTCCACTGGGGCCAAAGCTGCGGATCGTGTCAGGAGACAAATTCAGTCTGCGCGGTAAGTAGTGATCGAGGAGAACCGTCTTAGGGTGTGCCGGATTGTCTTTGAGGAGTTGTAGCGCTCGTCGGTATAGCTCCGGGTAAGCAGTGCCCCACCCGCAGAAGTCCGCGATCAGCACTTCCATACCCAAGAGCACAGTTGCGAGATGCCACCATGCCGCGCGTACGACCTTTCCACACCATATCGCGGCAAGCACACCGGCGGCGGCACCGATGAGCATCCACCATGTCACCGTGACGGCTAGCACGAGACAAACTGCTGCGACTGCCCATGCCGCGATCTGGTACCTGAAATGGGAGGACACCACCTGCAATGCCTCGAACGTATCCGACATGCACGAGAGCGCCACCATGTGCTCGCCCGTTACAATCTTTGCCGGGAGCCCACGGAGTCCGTGTGTCTTGTGCGTCATCCGAACAAGCCCGCCGCATTTCTTCATTAGGTTCTCCGGCAGGAAGTTTGGATCCATTAGATTCCTCCGTCATTGCCGAGTGCTCAGGACCATCGCTTACACGCAGTCAGCGTTCATTGCAACGACGGAACGGAGCGCTGCGATCTGGCCTGCCCGGTAGGGAGTGAACAACACGCCGCGGCCGCTCCTGGACCCACTCCCGCACAGAGAAGGACGCGGAACTGTCATAAACCGCTCGACAGGAACGTCACCTTGCCGAATAGCCAATGACTTACTAACTGCAGCAAACACACCGCCAGCAGCCCAATCGCGAGGATCCCGGTGTTGACCAGCAGCCGCTGCATCGCGTCCGCGACAGACTTTGACGGCACTCTAAGGTTTCGATATACCCACACGATAGGTAGAAACGACACGATCGCTGTTATGAGCAGCAGGACGCTCGTCAGCGATTAGGCCGCGTCTAGCTGACGAACCGCAAGGAGATCTCGTGACCCGACAGGACGCAGCTGGTCAGTACCAAGCGTGACGACAGCCTGCGTGTGCCCAGAAGCGGTTACAAACTCAACCTCAACCGCTTCGGCCGAGTACACCTGCACCACAGCACCGACGTCTCCGCGTTTCAAGCCGTGGCTTGGCAGGTCAGTCGTAACAACCACCGTGTCGAGAATCTTGAAGGGCATGGCTATTCTTCGGGGTATGCAGTTACAAATCGAGGAGCCTTCTCCCCGACCAGTATAATCCAGATGCTCACGATTCCCGCGGAGCGCCCATTCGGGCCCGAAAGAGCGCCCCGGACAGTGAATTTTTGACCATATTTCGTGACGCCGGAGGGCTGGGCCTCATAGGAGAGGACCGCCCGCAAATCGCGTTCGAGCACCTGCCACTGCTCGGGCGCGTAGCCGAGCGATCGGAAGAACGTGCTCTTGTAGCGTCCGATCGGATGAGCTGAAGACAGCAGGTAATCGCGCAGCTTGTCAGCGGAAACGATAGCGGCGGCTGCGTCGAGGAACATGATGGAGCCAATCGTAACAGCGGCGCTACCCGTGGCCTAACGGTGAAGCTGAGCGGCCGGCCGACGCCGCCTGACAAGCGCCGCGGGCGCACACTGTCTTCCAGCGCCCGCGGCGCCAAACCACTTACGCATCACGGCCCGCTCCAGCGATTGTTAGCCGCCTAGCGCACAAGAGACTGCATACCCTCATTCGTTATGGCTATCTGAGCTTGACGGGCTGTAGCCGATACCCAGGATCTGAGGGATTGATCAAACACTGCATCGCCCCACCAGTGATCTCCATCGGAGCACTCGACACACAGCAGTCCCTTCTCTATTAGTCCGTTGACCGTTTCAACAAACGCAGTGGGGATATGTCCGGTGTCGCTTGGTCGTACTCCCAGGGTGTTGAGCACAGTTGCGAGGGATTCGGCACCCGCCTCTTCCAAAAGACGAAGTAGCCCGTTTTGCCGAGGCGATAGCTTAACCTTACGTGGCATGTTGGCACCGCGCTGGCCAGACAGTCGGCTAACGGTGAAGTTGAACGGCCGCGAAGAAGCGCCGGATCCGCGCCGCGGGCGCACACTGTCTTCTAGCGCCCGCGGCGCCCAACCACCTGCGCATCACGGCCCGTTCCAACGTTGGTTAGAGGACGCCCGCATCAGTCACCCACAAAGTGGAGATAAAGGTGGGAGCCTGACTCAACCCGCTCCGCCATCGGAATCAAAGCGTCAATGAGCGCACGAGTACGATCGTCAAGCCTGGGCCGGATGCCGGCGAGTTCGCCGAGAAGTACTGGAGCCTGCAGATAGTTGAACACCGTGTCTCCATATGGGTCCACGAACCGCAGGCATACCGTTCCCGACAGGTCGAAGTGACGCAGGAGTTTGGGGACTAGCCCCAACGGGTCCAAACAGGAGTCAAGCGTCTCGCCAGACTCTGAGCGGAGGTAGACATTAATACCCATACCACTGCGCGTCTAAGGCGTCCTCTAACTGTAATTCGACGACAAAATGCTACAGCGCGAGGCTGGGATCGAAACGGGATACACGCGTTCAATGGCCGCCCGCATACGTCCAATGTACCTGCGCGCTCGAGGCCGTGGGTACAGTCGCGGGTACGGGTGGCACGCCGAGGTTAGGAAAATACTGGTGATTCAGATCGTTAGCGTCTGCTATTCAACTCCGGCCGGGGGCGCTAGCCACCAAAATACCACGCTGCGGCCACGCGCACGATGCGACGCGCGGCAGAGCATCACGCGAGCCGCGGCCTGAGACCGCGCATGTCGCGCGACGACACCGCGCCGAGCAGATGATGGTTCTCGTCCGTGATGGGCAGCGCGCGGAAATTGTAACGCTCGAAAAGCATCACCGCCTCCCGCAGCGTCGCATCCTTCGGCAGCGCGATCACGTGCTCGGTCATGATGTCTCCGAGGCTCTGCCCCGGCTCCGCGGCGACGATTCCCCGCAGATCGACCACCCCTTTCAACGTGCCCGCGGCGTCGGTGACGTAGACGTAGGTCACGACGTTCTTGCCGGTCGCTAGCTCGCGATAGCGATCAAGTACCTCTGCGGCCGGCGTCGTCGCCGGCAGTCTGATGAGCTCGGGCGACGCATACAGCAGTATCTGCTCGTCGTGCTGTCCGATGATGTGCTCGACCCTGGAGGACTTGTCCCGGTCGATCAGCTTCAGGATCGCGTCGGCCTCATCGCGAGGCAGAATGGCCAGAATGTCGGCGGCCTGCGCGGGACTCATCTCGTTGATCAGCATCGCCGCGCGCTCCTTCTCGATGGCATGTATCAATTCCCGCTGTACCCGTGGTTCGACCTCTTCGAGCGTGTCGGATGCCTGTTCGGCGTCGAGCGCGTTGAACAGCGCTACGCGTTGACCACCCTCGAGTTCCTCCAGAATGTCCGCCAGATCCACCGGATGGATCTCGCGTAGATCCGCCTTGGGGACCTTGAGCTTGATACTGCCGGCGAAGCTACCCAGCTGCGCGGAAAGCGGCTGCACATAGAGCCAGGACACGCGGTCCTCCTTGTTACGGTCGGCCATGAGCTTTGCGAGCTTGTGAAGACCCAGCCGACGCAGGGCTCGGTAGCGGCTGAAGTCGACCTCGGCCGCGTACAACTTACCGTTCTGGAAGGCGAGCTTGACGTCGTAGACGACCTCGACCTCGTGGTCGTCCAGATCGAGAATCTTCTTGTCGAGTATGTGATCGTGCAGCAGGATCGCGTTCTCCTGGGGTGCCCGCTCGAATTGCGCCAGTTCCTCCTCACCCATGTCGAGCACGACCTCGTGATTGGAGATGAGGAGTACCTTGTCCCAGGGAATCGTCAGCGCCGGGTACCCATAGGGCCGCGCGACACTCACGTGCGTGACTTCGGGAAGCTTTCCGGTCTCGACGATCGCCAGATCGCTCAAGCGCCCGATGCGATGTGTTCTCGCAAACACCCGCCGGCCGAGAATCTCACTCAGGAAGAATTCGGACTCAAGCACGGTCACCACGGGCTCAGCTCCCGGTCACCAGCAGAACGAACTTGTAGACCATCAAACCCACCAGCGCGAACAGGTACAGCCGCAGTGCCATCAGCGACAGCCGGACGGCAGCCGACATCTGGATGCGTGGCGCGCGGTAGCGGGAATTGATCTCGCGGATCCTGCTGATGAGACTGCGCAGGGCTTTCATGTGGCGATTGCCGGCTCTAGTGGATCAGGTTGGGAAACATCACGGTAATGCCGTACAGGGTGGACAGGATGACGATCGATACGACGATGCAGCCGCCGACGAGGTTCTGCGCCGGTGTGTTGCAGTATTCACCCACGGCGGTGCGATCATTGAGCAACAGTATCAGGAACACCAGCGCCGCCGGCAGCAACGTCACGGCGATCACCTGCACGAACAAGGTGATGAGAACCAGCGGTGCGTGCGGAATGAGAACCACCAGGCCGGCGGTGACGAGCATGAGGAGGTACGTGGCGTAGAACCATGGCGCCTCGCGGATCCTGGTATTGAGCGAGTGTGCCCATCCGAAGATCTCGCCGAAGGCCCAGGAGCTCGCGAGCGAGATGCAGATTGCGCCCAGCAGGCCGGCATCGAACAGGCCGATGGCCAGGAAGGCGCCAACGTAGCGGTCGGTCTTCATCAGCTCGGCGGCCGCCTGAGAGGCGCTGTCGATGTCGATGCCGGGAAGCACGGTCCCGGTCACGATTACGATGAAGACGGCGACGACCACGGTGACGATCGAGCCGAGCAATGTGTCGAAGCGACCCCACGGGATGTCCTTCTCGAGCATGCCCTTGTCGACGACCGCACTTTGCTGGAAGAACAGCATCCACGGAGCGATCGTGGTACCGATGTTGGCCATGAGGAAAAAGAACAGCTGGCCGTTGAGGCCGCCGGCCAGATTCGGAATCAGACCCTGGTGCACCACGTCCTGGACGGACGGGTGCACCAGAAAGGCACCCGGGATATAGATCAGGTTCAAGACGCAGAACAGCAGCGCCAGCTTCTCGAACGTCCAGTACCTGCCGTTCAGGACGATAACCGCCATCAGCAAGGTGACCGCGACGACGGTGAGCCAGGGGGGCACGCCGAATATGGCGAGGGCCGCCGTCATGCCGACGAATTCGGTGACCAGCGTCAGCCAATCGACAATCATCAGGTCCAGGAGCGAGAACCAGCCCCAGAACGCTCCGAAACCATCGAATATGGCCTCCGCGTGGCCACGCTTGGTAACGGCGCCCAGGCGTACGGTCATCTCCTGGACGTAGTAGGCGATCGGTATGAGGATCAGCAGGAACCAGATCAGGTGGTAACCGTACTTCGCCCCGGTAGCGGCGTAGGTTGTGATGCCGCCCGCATCGTTATCCGCCACCATGACGACGATGCCCGGACCGGCGAGAACCAGATAGAGTCGAACCGCCTTCCAGGCCTTCCGAAAGAGATAGTAGAGCTTCGAAAAGAAATTCACGCCGCCGCCGTCGTGTCAGACCACGCCTACGGGCCGCCGCGGCGATGCTCACAGGCCCAGGTCGCTCAGGCCGGGATGGTCCTGGGGTCTCGGGCCGGGGGCGCTCCAGCGGTACTTGCGATCCGC
The DNA here is from genome assembly GCA_005878095.1 of Gammaproteobacteria bacterium. GTDB lineage: Bacteria > Pseudomonadota > Gammaproteobacteria > Steroidobacterales > Steroidobacteraceae > 13-2-20CM-66-19. The sequence goes on from VBNH01000052.1 coordinate 15,099, forward strand.
CGCGGCGATGGGAACGTCGTTGATGGAGGCGAAGCGCCGGCGCATCAGCCCGGCGGCGTCGAACTCCCAGTTCTCGTTGCCGTAGGAGCGGAACCAGTTTCCCGAGTCGTCGTGCCACTCGTAGGCGAAACGCACCGCGATGCGGTCCTCGCCGAACGCCCAGATTTCCTTGATGAGCCGGTAATCGAGCTCGCGGCCCCACTTGCGGCGCAGGAACTCCTGGATGGCCGCGCGCCCGTGCAGAAACTCGGCACGGTTGCGCCACAGCGAGTCCTCGGTGTACGCGAGCGATACGCGCTGCGGATCGCGGCTGTTCCAGGCGTCCTCGGCCATCCGCACCTTGGCGACCGCGCTCGCCCACGTGAACGGCGGCTTGATGGGCGCGACCGCCGCCGGCGCGCCCGGTGTCCCGTCAGTCATGTCGTCTCCTCCGTCGGGCGTGCGGTGAGCCGCACGACGCTGACCAGTGCGCCGGCGAGCGCCAGGAGCGCTGCCAGGCACAGTGCGAAGTTTGAACCTGCGGCGCCGTAGGCGCGAAACAAAATGGCGACGCCGGCAGCGCCCAGGGTCTGGCCGAGCAGGCGCGCCGCGCTCAGCATGCCGCCGGCGACGCCGCTGCGGGCGCGCGGCGCGGAGTTCATGATGGCGCGATTGTTGGGGGCCTGGAAGAAGCCGAAACCCGCCCCGCACAGCGCCATGCGCCACACGAATCCCGCGGGGGTGCTGCTCGCCGGAAGGAACGCCAGCAACATGAGCCCCGCGGCCACGGCCAGCAGCCCGAGTCCTCCGAGCACGCCCGCCGGATGGCGATCCGCGAGCCTGCCGGCGAGTGGCGCGGCCACCGCCAGCGCCAGCGGCCAGGGCGTCATGAACAGGCCCGTGGCAACTGCACTGTGGCCGAGGCGCTGGATCTCGAACGGCAGCGCGACCAGCGCCGCCATCTGCGCCATGAACGAACACACCGATGTCGCGAGTGACAGGGAAAGGACGCGGATGCGCAGCAGGTCGAAAGGAATGAGCGGCGCGGCGCGCGGCAACTCGTGCCGTGCCAGCAGCCATCCGAGCCCGCAGCCGCAGCCGATCTGCACGAGCGCGAGCGCTGTTGCGGCGTGATGCGCGAGGGACTGCAGCCCGCTCAGCAGCAGGCCAAATGTGCCGGCATAGAGGGCGGCGCCCGCAGGGTTCAGCGGGCGCCGTGTGCGCTCGGTCTCCGGAAGCGCACGGATCGCGATCAGGATGGTGATCACGCCCAGCGGCACGTTGATGCCGAACAGCCAGCGCCACTGCGCCACGGCCAGCACCGCCGAAGCGATGGTGGGACCGAGAGCGGCGCAGGTGGCGACTACGAACGCGTTGATGCCGACGGCGCGCCCGAGGTGACGCTGTGGGTAGGTGAAGCGCACCAGCGCACCGCTCACGCTCACGATGCCGGCGGCCCCGAGGCCCTGGACGAGGCGCGCGATACTGAGGACGAGCAGGGTGGGCGCGTACGCGCACGCGAGCGAGGCGAGCGTGAACACTGCCAGTCCGGCTTGGGAGACGCGCCGGTAGCCCACGACCTCTCCGAGGGAGGACAGCGGCAGCAGTACCACCAGGATCGCCAGCTGGTAGGCGTTGACGACCCAGATCGAGGCGGCGGACGTGGCGCCAAAATCACGCGCGATGGAGGGCAGCGCGATGTTGACGATGGTGCTGTCGAGCACCGACATCGCAATCGCGAGCAAGATGGCCGCGATAGCCCAGTAGCGGCGTGGCAGCGGCAGGCCGTCCGTTGGCGGGCCGGGGCTCGGGGGGCTGACGCTTGGAGCGGACATCCGGCGTGATCATATAGAGGTGTGAGTGCGCAGGTGTCATAACGTGGTGCGACGTGGCGCGCGGGATATGGCGCGCAGGTCGCGCGCACCGCAGGCGCTGCGGGATGTGAGCGGCGTCACGCTCTGCCGGAACCCGTTACACGCTGCGCGTCGCTACAATGTCGGCACTGACCGCTTCAGCACGCCAGAAATAACAAGAACAACCGTGAGCACCACCGGGCCCGGTCCGCAGGAGCGCCGCCGCACTGATCGGCGCATGCACGTGCTGCGCGCGCTGCTGCACGGGAGCTTCAGGCCGCGGCGGCACGGGCCGCGTCGCACCGACGAGCACGCGGTGAGCGCCGTGGATTGGCATCATCCGCAATGGCTCGCGATCGCGATGCTCATCGTGGTGTCTTCCTGCGCCGATGCGCTGCTGACACTGATGCTGGTCGAGCGGGGCGCCTATGAAGCCAACCCACTGATGGCCCCGCTGGTCGGGGGCTCCGCATTCGCCTTCGCGCTGGTGAAGATCGGGCTTACGGCAGCCGGGGTGGTGCTGCTGACACAGCTGGCGCGCCTGCGGGCCTTCGGCCGCATCCCCGTGGGCGTGCTGCTGTATACGGTGCTCGCGATCTATGGCACGCTGATTGTCTACGAATTCGGGCTGCTGAACGCCCTCTAGAGGCGCCGCGGGCGCGTTTCCCTCGGCGGCCGGCTTTTACGCTAAACTATTGGCCTGCCGGTCGTTTTTCCCCATGCTCGAACCAACACCCCTCTATGGCGGCAACGCCGCCTTTCTCGACGCGCTCTACGAGCAATATCTTCTCGACCCGGCGAGCGTAGACGAGCGGTGGCGGAACTATTTCGCGCAGCTCGCGCCTGCGGGCACCGAGCGGGCGCACGGACCGATCCGGGCGGAGATCGCGCGGCGCGCTGTGCGGGGACCGGTAGCGGCGATGCCGGCGGCCGCCGCGGGGGCGAATGCTCAGCAGGCGGCGGTGTCGCGGCTGATTCAGGTGTGGGTCAACCGCGGGCACCTGCTGGCGAGCATCGACCCCCTGGGGCTGTCCCAGCGTCCCAGGCCACGGGTGCTCGAGCTGGACTACTTCGGCCTCACGCCGGCGGATCTCGATACCGAGTTCTTCACCGGCAGCCGCACGGAGGCGGTGCCGAAGCGCATGAAGCTCAGGGACATCCTCGCACAGCTGCAGCACATCTACGCCGGCAACGTCGGCGCGGAGTTCGCGCACATGTCCGACTCCGAGGAGCGGCTGTGGCTGCAGGATGAGTTCCAGGAGGGGCGCCTCGAGCATCGCTTCAGCCCCGACGAGCAGCGCAACATCCTCTGGCAACTCACGGCCGCCGAGGGCCTCGAGCGCTACCTGCACACCAAGTACGTCGGCCAGAAGCGCTTCTCGCTCGAAGGCGCGGATGCGTTCATTGCCCTGCTCGATGACCTCATACAGGGAGGCGGCGCCGCCGGCATCGAGGAAGTGGTCATCGGCATGGCGCACCGCGGCCGGCTGAACGTGCTGGTGAACCTGCTGGGCAAGTCGCCCGCGGCGTTGTTCTCGGAATTCGAGGGCGCCTACGACCCGGGCCGGCTCAAGGGCTCGGGAGACGTGAAGTACCACAAGGGCTTCTCGGCGGACCTGCGCACCGCGCACGGCAACGTGCACACGGCGCTGGCATTCAATCCCTCGCATCTGGAGGTCGTGGATCCGGTGGTGGAGGGCTCGGTGCGCGCGCGCCAGGAGCGCCGCGGTGACGTGCGCGCCGCGCGCGTACTGCCGCTGCTGGTGCACGGCGACGCCGCGTTCGCGGGCCAGGGCGTGGTGATGGAGACGCTGCAGCTGTCGCAGGCGCGCGGCTTTTTCACCGGCGGCACCGTGCACGTGATCATCAACAACCAGGTGGGTTTCACCACTTCGGAGCCCGCCGACCTGCGTTCCACCATCTACTGCAGCGACGTGGCCAAGATGCTGGAAGTGCCGATCTTCCACGTCAACGCCGACGACCCGGAAGCGGTGGTGTTTGTGGGACGCCTGGCGCTCAAGTACCGCATGCGCTTCCGCAAGGACGTAGTGATCGACCTGGTGTGCTACCGGCGTCACGGCCACAACGAGGCGGACGAGCCGGCGGCCACGCAACCAGGCATGTACCGCGTGATCCGCCAGCATCCTACCGCGCGCCGCCTGTACGCCGACCGGCTCATCGCCGCGGGCGTGCTCACGGAGGCCGACGCGCAGGCGATGCTGGAGCAGTACCGCAGCGGACTGGATCAGGGGCGCCCGCAGGCGCGTGCCTCGCTCGGCATGATCGGCAACAAGTACACGGTGGACTGGAGCGCCTACGGGCAGGTCGACTGGACCGAACGGGTGCCCACGGCGGTGGAGCTGCCGCGGCTGCGCGCGCTCGGTGAGCGCATCACGAGCTATCCGCAGAATTTCAGCCTGCATCCGCGCGTCGCCCAGCTGATCGCCAACCGCAGGAAGATGCTGCAGGGCGAGCAACCGCTCGACTGGGGGTGCGCTGAGACCCTCGCCTGCGCGACGCTGGTCGAGGACGGCTTCGGCGTGCGCCTCACCGGGCAGGACAGCGGGCGGGGGACCTTCTTCCATCGGCACGCGGTGCTGCACGATCAGAACACCGACGCCACCTGGATTCCGCTGCAGCACATCGCCGACCCGCAGCCGCGCGTCCAGGTGATCGATTCGGTGCTGTCCGAAGAGGCGGTGATGGGCTTCGAGTACGGCTATGCCACCACCGAGCCTAACTCGCTGGTGCTGTGGGAGGCGCAGTACGGCGACTTCGCCAACGGTGCCCAGGTCATCATCGATCAGTTCATCAGCTCCGGCGAGGCCAAGTGGGAGCGCTTCTGCGGACTGGTGCTGCTGCTGCCCCATGGCTACGAAGGGGCGGGGCCGGAACACTCCTCGGCGCGCCTCGAGCGTTTCCTGCAGCTGTGCGCGGAAAACAACATGCAGGTGTGCGTGCCGTCGACGCCGGCGCAGATGTTCCACATGCTGCGGCGGCAGATGCGCCAGTCGTTCCGCAAGCCGCTCATCGTCATGACGCCCAAGAGTCTGCTGCGGCACGAGCTGTCGGTGTCCTCGCTCGAGGATCTCAGCCGTGGCGGCTTCGCGCGTGTGATCGGCGAGGTCGACGATGTGCCGGCGCAGCAGGTGCGGCGGGTCGTGTTTTGCAGCGGCAAGGTGTATTTCGATCTGCTGAAGGAGCGCCGCAAGGAGGCCCGGCGCGAGGTGGCCCTGGTGCGCATCGAGCAGCTCTATCCCTTTCCGAGCGACGAGTACCAGGCGATGCTCAACCGCTACCCCAACGCGCACGAGATCGTGTGGTGCCAGGAGGAACCGCAGAATCAGGGCGCCTGGTACCAGATCCGTCATCGGCTGCAGGAACTGGTGCCGGGACGCCGACCGGTGTTGTACGCCGGCCGCGGGCCGGCCGCGGCGCCGGCGACGGGTATCCTCAAGATCCACGAAATCGAGCAGCAGACCCTGGTGGCGGCCGCGCTGCGCTCGACTACCACCGAGGAGTCCGCGCGCGAGACCACGCGTTTGACGGCCGCTCCGGCGGTGCCAGCGCCGTCTGCGCCGTCTGCGGCGCCGGCGGCGCCGGCGGCGACCCCCATGAGAAGGCGTTCATGACCACCGAAATCCGGGTTCCACAGCTGCCCGAGTCCATCGCCGACGCGACGCTCGTGGCGTGGCACAAGCAACCCGGGGACGCCATCCGTCGCGATGAGAATCTCGCCGATCTCGAGACCGACAAGGTGGTGCTGGAAGTTCCCGCGCCGGCCAACGGCGTGGTGCGCGAGATCCGTGTGCCGAGCGGCACGGTGGTGACCAGCGGCCAGGTTCTCGCGCTCATCGAGGAGGGCGCCGCGGCGGCCGCGGTAGCGAAGCCGGCCGGCGCTGCGGGCGCGGCAGCGGCCGCGGCTGCCAAGCCACCACCGGCTGCCAAGCCGCCACCGGCTGCCAAGCCACCAGCGGCTGCGGACAGCGACGGCGGCAAGGATGCCGGCAAGTTGAGTCCCTCGGTACGGCGGCTGGTCGAGGAGAACCACCTCGACCCGTCCGCGATCCCGGCCTCGGGACGGGATGGCAGGCTGACCAAGTCCGACGTGGTGGGTTTTCTGAGCACTGCCGCCGCCCCGACACCGGCGGCCCGTGCACCCGCACCCCGGCCGCCGGCAGCGGCCGGCGCCCGCGCCGAGCAGCGCGTGCCCATGACGCGCCTGCGCGCCCGGATTGCACAGCGTCTCATCGAGGCGCAATCGACCCAGGCGCTGCTGACGACGTTCAACGAGGTCGATCTGAGCGCCACACAGGAACTGCGCGCGCGCTACAAGGAACGCTTCGAGAAAGAGCACGGCGTGAAGCTCGGCTTCATGTCGTTCTTCGTGAAGGCCTCGATCGAGGCGCTGAAGAGGTTTCCGGTGTTGAACGCTTCGGTGGACGGCAGCGACATCATCTATCACGAGTACTACGATATCGGCGTCGCCGTCTCCACCGATCGCGGGCTGGTCGTGCCGATCGTGCGCGACGCCGACGCCAAGAGCTTCGCGGTGCTCGAGAAGCAGGTGGCCGACTACGCCCGCAAGGCGCGCGAGGGCTCACTCGCTCTCGAGGATCTCACCGGCGGCACCTTCACGATCACCAACGGCGGCGTGTTCGGCTCGCTCATGTCGACGCCGATCGTCAACGCGCCGCAGAGCGCGATCCTCGGCATGCACAAGATCCAGGAGCGGCCGATGGCGGTCGGCGGGCAGATCGCCGCGCGGCCGATGATGTATCTGGCGGTGACCTACGATCACCGCATCATCGACGGCCGCGAAGCGGTGCAGTTCCTGGTCGCGATCAAGGAAGCACTGGAAGATCCGGGACGGATGCTGCTGGGGATCTGATGTGCAGATGAAGAACGACGGCAAACGACCGTCCAAGGGAGCCGATCACTTCGACGTCGTGGTGATCGGCGGCGGCCCGGCGGGCTATCCGGCTGCGATCCGCGCCGCGCAGAACAAGCTCAGCGTCGCCTGTATAGATGAGTGGAAGAACCGCGACGGCAGCGCCGCCTTCGGCGGCACCTGCCTGAACGCGGGCTGCATCCCGTCCAAGGCGCTGCTGGAATCCACCGAGCTCTACCATCGCGTGCACGAGGAGTTCGCCGTGCACGGCATCAAGGTGTCGGGCGCGACGCTCGATCTGGCGCAGATGCAGAAGCGCAAGGGCGGCATCGTGCGCGGCATGACCCAGGGGATCCTCGCGCTGTTCAAGGCTGCCGGCGTCACCCCGCTTCAGGGGCACGGCAGACTGCTCGCCGGGCGCCGGATCGAATTCACCGCGCATGACGGCAGCCGCCGCGAGCTGTCCGCGCGGCACGTGGTGCTCGCTTCGGGGTCCGTCCCGATCGAGTTGCGCTCCGCGCCGTTCGCGGCGCCGCACATCGTGGATTCCTGGGGGGCGCTCGACTTTGACGCCGTGCCCAAGCGTCTCGGCGTCATTGGCGCGGGTGTGATCGGACTGGAATTGGGGAGCGTGTGGCGGCGCCTGGGCGCCGAGGTGGTGGTGCTGGAGGCGCTGCCGGATTTCCTGGCGTTCGCCGACCAGCAGCTCGCCAAGGAAGCGCTGCGGCACCTGAGGAAACTTCGCCTCGACATTCGCCTGGGCGCCAAGGTCACGGGCGCCGCGGTGTCGGGCGCGACGGTCGCTGTCACCTACGAGGATGCGAAAGGCGCGCAGCGCCTCTCTGTCGAGCGGCTGGTGGTGGCGATCGGTCGCCGCCCCTACACCGGGGATCTGCTCGGGCCCGATACCGGCGTGCAGCTGGACGAGCGCGGCTTCATCAGCGTCGATCACGCCTGCCGCACCGGCGTGGAGGGCGTGTGGGCGATCGGGGACTGCGTACGCGGCCCGATGCTGGCGCACAAGGGCAAGGAGGAGGGCGTGATGGTCGCGGACCTGATCGCCGGCCGCTTCGGCGAGGTCAATTACAAGGTGATTCCAGCGGTCATTTACACCGCACCGGAGATCGCCTGGGTCGGCCTCACCGAGGAGCAGGTCAAGGCGAGCGGCCGCGAATACAAGACCGGCGTGTTCCCGTTCCTCGCCAGCGGCCGGGCGCGCGCCCTGGAGCAGGCCGCCGGCTTCGCGAAGATCGTGGCCGCGCGCGACGACGACGAGATCCTGGGCGTGCACATCGTAGGCCCCATGGCCGGGGAGTTGATCGCGGAGGCGGTGCTGGCGATGGAGTACTCGGCCAGCAGCGAGGATCTGCAGCGCACCATCCACGCGCATCCGACGCTCGCCGAGGCGCTGCACGAGGCGGCGCTGGCCGCCGACGGGCGCTCCATCGACGCAATCAACCGTTGACGGCCCCGCCCTACAGCCGGCGTCGCGCCTCGATGACATTCGGCACGCCCGCGAGCCGCCGCAGCACGCGCGCGAACTGCTCGAGGTCGTTGACCGCGACGCTGACAGCGAAATACGCAATGCCGGAGTCGTGATCGATGCTGGATGTCAGCGCGTCGATGCTGAGGCGCTCGAGCGCCAGCACGTCGGTCAGATCACGCAGCAGCCCGCGACGATCGTAGGCGCTGATGGACAGCTCCACGTTGAGCGCGGCGCTGTCCGCGCTGCTCCATTCTACCTTCAGCACGCGCTCGGGCTTGAGCGCGCTCATGCGCCGCAGGCTCGCACAGTCGCTGCGATGGACCGTGACGCCGCGGCCGAGGGTGACATAACCGCTGATCGGCTGCGGACGCAGCGGCGCACAGCAGCGCGCCAGCGTGGTCGGCAGATCGCCCACGCCCTCGATTTCCACCGGCGCGGCCCGGCGCCGCGCCGCGCCGGGTCGCGGCGGGCGTGCCACCGGCCGTGGCGGCTCGAACAGCCGGGTGGCGGCCTGCAGCAGCTGCGTAACGGTGATCTCGCCCTCGCCGAGCAGCTGATGCAGGTGCTCGGTGTCGCGGGCCTTGAGCTCCTGCACCAGGGCGCTCAGCTGTTCGGGGCGCAGGCCGATGCGCGCCAGCTCGCGTTCGGCGATCCTTAAGCCGGCGCTGCGGTTCTCGCCCACGTCCTGCTTGCGGAACCAGGCGCGCACTTTGCCGCGGTTGCGCGCCGAAATCAGGTAGCCCTGCTCGGGTGCCAGCCAGTCGCGGCTGGGGGCATCGTGCCTGCCGGTGATGATTTCGACGATCTCGCCGTTGGCGAGCACGTGGGTGAGGGGCACGATGCGCCCGTTCGCCTTGGCGCCGCGGCAGCGGTGGCCGAGCGAGGTGTGGACGCTGTAAGCGAAATCGAGCGGTGTCGCGCCGCGCGGCAGGTCGATCACCTCGCCTTTGGGCGTGAGCACGTAGACCCGGTCCGCGAACAGCTCGGTACGCATGCCCTCGATCAGGTCGCGGTCCGCCTCGGCGCCGCCGGTGGCGCCGTCGTGCGGCTCCAGCAGGCGCCGCACCCATTCGATCTTGCGCTGATATTGCGCATCACGCGCACCACCCTCCTTGTAGGTCCAGTGCGCCGCTACGCCGAGCTCGGCGTGCTCGTGCATCTGCGGCGTACGGATCTGCACCTCGACGCTGCGCCCCTGCGGTCCGATCACGGCGGTGTGGATGGAGCGGTAGCCGTTGCCCTTGGGGGTGGCGATGTAGTCGTCGAACTCACCTGGAATGTACGGCCATTGACCGTGGACGATGCCGAGCGCGCCGTAGCACTCGGGAACCGAAGCGACCACCACGCGCACGGCGCGCACGTCGAACAGCTGCTCGAAGGCCAGCTGCTTGCGCTGCATCTTGCGGTAGATGCTGTAGATGTGCTTGGGGCGCCCGTAGACCTCGGCCTCGATGCCCGCCGCGCGCAGGCGCGCGTGCAGCTCCGCGCACAGGGTCTCGATGTAGCGCTCGCGGTCGGCGCGCCGCTCGTTGAGCGCGGCGGCGACGCGGCGATACTCCTGCGGCTCGAGGTAGCGGAACGCGAGATCCTCGAGCTCCCATTTCAACTGCCACACGCCCAGGCGGTTGGCGAGAGGAGCGTAGATGGCGCGCGCCTCGAGCGCGCACCGCTCGCGCTCCGGGCCCGGCAGCGCGCGCGCGTGACGCAGCGCGACCAGTTCCTCGGCGAGCCGCGCCAGCACCAGGCGCGGGTCGCTGACGACCGCGAGCAGCATCTTGCGCAGCGTTTCGGCCTGACGCGTGTTCAGGCCGTGCGCCGGCGACCAGTCACGGGGCAGTCCCAGCGTCCCCAGGCGCAGCAGTGCCGTGGCGATCTCGGTCGCAGGCCGGCCGACGATGCCGGCGGTCTCATCGGGCGTGAGGGCGGCCCGCGCGAGCAGCGGTCGCGCGAGCAGCGCGTGCGCGAGCTCGGTGCTTTCGGTGAGGCGCCCCATGATCTCGGCAGCTTCCGCGGCGTACGCCAGATCGGCCGGTGCGCGTGCGTTCGCCCGCTCGAGCGCCGCGCGTGCGGCGTTGATGGCCTCGCGGACCTGGGGCGGGCACAGTTGACTGGTTTCCACGGATAACGGTTCTTGAGCGAGCGGCGAGCGCAAAACGCGCCAGCGTGTCGTCCGCGAGGTTTACCGCTATCATACGCGACTGTTTTTCCAGCGGTGCGCTTCGGCGGTGCCGCATCAGGCGGCGTTACCTATGGCGGGGCACAGCAAGTGGGCTAACATCCGGCGCCGCGGGAGCGCCCGGGTACTGCGGCGTGACGAGCGCCTCGCACGCGCCGCGCCGGAAGGCTGGGAGACCGTGCGCTACGAAGGTTACGGCCCCGGTGGCGCTGCGGTCATGGTCGAGTGCGTCACCGACGATCGCGGCCTGGTGGGCGCGAAGGTGCGCCGCGCATTCATGCAACACGGGGGCAGACTCGGGGCCGACGGCTCGGTGAGCTACCTGTTCAACACCGTGGGCCTCATGACCTACCCGCCGGGGACGGACGAGGAGCGGCTGATGCAGGTGGCGCTGGAAGCCGGCGCCGAAGACGTCGTACCCAACGCCGACAGTTCCGTCGAGGTACTGGCCGATCCCCTGGAGTTCGATACCGTGTGCGCCGTACTCAAGCATCACGGCTTCACGCCCGCGACCGCGGAAGTCACGCAGCGCGCCGCGACCTCCCTGGAGCTGTCGGGCGAGACCGCGGTGTTGATGGTGCAGCTGCTGGAAGCGCTCGAAGAGCTGGACGAAGTACGGGACGTGTACTCGAATGTCGAGATATCGGACGAGGTCCTGGCGCGCATTTGAGCCCGCCGCCGCGCAGTTCAGCGCGGCGCTCACTGTACGCGTGCTGGGGCTCGACCCCGGTTCGCGGCGCACCGGCTTTGGCGTGATCGAGTGCCGCGGCGGTGAGCTCATTGCGGTCGCGCACGGCTGTCTCAACCTGGCCGCCGCGGCGCCCGCGGCGCGTCTGCGCATGATCTTCGAGGGTCTGCGGGCACTGATGTCCCAACACCAACCGGCGGAGGTGGCGGTGGAGCGCGTGTTCGTCAGCCGCAACGCCGACAGCGCCTTGAAGCTCGGGCAGGCACGCGGCGCGGCGCTGTGCGCCATCCCCGAGGCCGTGCCGGTGTTTGAATACGCGCCGCGCGCCATCAAGCTGGCGGTGGTGGGCTCCGGAGCCGCGGAAAAGTTCCAGGTGGCGCATATGATCCGCACGCTGCTCGGGCTCGCCGAACGCCCGGGCGCAGACGCGGCGGATGCGCTCGCGGTGGCCGTGTGCCACGCGCACGCGCGCCGGCTCGGCACGCTGGCACAGCAAGGCGGCGCGCGCCTGAGGCACGCCGGGCGATGATCGGCTCGCTGCGTGGCACGATCGCCTCCAAGACGCCCCCGCAACTCACGGTCGACGTCGGCGGGCTCGGATACGAGCTGGAGGCGCCCATGTCGACGTTCTTCCAGCTGCCGGCGGTGGGTGAGGAAGTGCGTCTGCTTACGCACCTGGTGGTGCGCGAAGACGCGCACGTACTGTACGCGTTTGCCACCGAGGACGAGCGGCGCCTGTTCCGCAGCCTGATCAAGGTGTCAGGCGTGGGGCCCAAGATCGCGCTCGCCCTGCTGTCGGGCATCAGCGTCAGCGCCTTTGCCCAGTGCGTGCTCGATGAGGACATCGGCACGCTCACGCGCGTGCCGGGCGTAGGTCGCAAGACCGCCGAGCGGCTGATCGTGGAAATGCGCGATCGCCTGGCGGCGCCCCAGGAGATGCCCGGTGCGCCGCCGGCGGCGACTGCGAGCGCCGCGGGGGAGGCGTACGGCGCCCTGGTGGCGCTCGGCTACCGGCCGGCGGAGGCGGCGCGCTTGCTCAAAGCGGTCGGTCCCGGTACACATTCGACTGAGGAACTGATCCGCCGCGCCCTGCAGGGCGCGGCGCGGGAGTAGATCTCGTACCCGTGACAGCCGAACGCATCATCAGTGGCACGGCGGCCGCCGACGAGGAGGCGGTCGAGCGGGCCATCCGGCCGCGCCGGCTCGAGGAGTACGTCGGCCAGTTGCCGGTGAAAACACAGCTCGAGATCTTCATCCGCGCCGCCGGGCAGCGCGGCGAAGCGCTCGATCACGTGCTGATTTTCGGCCCTCCAGGCCTCGGTAAGACGACGCTGGCGCACATTATCGCGGCCGAGCTCGGCGTGAATCTGCGCCAGACATCCGGCCCGGTGCTGGAGCGCCCGGGAGATCTCGCCGCGTTGCTTACCAACCTGCAGGCCCGCGATGTGCTGTTCGTCGATGAGATCCACCGCCTGACGCCCGTGGTCGAGGAGGTGCTGTACCCGGCGATGGAGGACTACCAGCTCGACCTCATGATCGGCGAGGGGCCGGCGGCGCGCTCCATCAGGCTGAGCCTTCCGCCGTTCACGCTGGTGGGAGCGACCACGCGCGCAGGACTCCTCACCTCGCCGCTGCGCGACCGCTTCGGCATCGTGCAGCGGCTCGAGTTCTACGGGGTCGCCGACCTGGAGCGCATCGTGAAGCGCTCTGCTTCGATCCTGGGTGTCGCCATCGACGAAGGCGGCGCCCGGCGCATCGCCCAGCGTTCGCGCGGCACGCCGCGCATCAGCAACCGCCTGCTGCGGCGGGTGCGCGATTATGCGCAGGTGCGCGCCGAGGGACGCATCGACGAAGCGGTCGCCGACGCCGCGCTCGACCTGCTCGAGGTGGATCGTCTGGGGTTCGACACCCTGGACCGCAAGCTCCTCACGGCGATCATCGAGCGCTTCGACGGCGGCCCGGTCGGTATCGATAGTCTTGCGGCGGCGCTCGGCGAGGAGCGCGGCACGCTCGAGGACGTCACCGAGCCGTTCCTCATCCAGCAGGGATTCCTGGTGCGCACCGCGCGCGGGCGCATGGTCACGCGCGCTTGCTACCTGCATTTCGGTCTCAAGGCGCCCGAGCGGGGCGCCGCCACGCTGCCGCTGTTCGAGGATCCGCGATGAGCGCGTTTCGCTGGCCGGCGCGCGTCTACTGGGAGGACACCGACGGCGGCGGCATCGTCTATTACGCCAACTACCTGCGTTTCCTTGAGCGCGCGCGCACCGAGTGGCTGCGCGCACGGGGACATTCGCAGCTGCAGCTCGCCCGTGATCGCGGCATTGTGTTCACGGTGGTGAGTCTCTCGGTGGACTATCGGGCCCCGGCGCGGCTGGATGACGAGCTGCAGATCACCTGTGAGCCGCGCTCCGATGGAGCGGCGTCGCTGCGCTTCGCGCAGCGCATCTATCGCGCGCCCGCCGCCGGGCGCGCACCGCAGCTGCTGCTCGAAGCGAACGTGCGGGTGGCGTGCGTAGATGCGCGCACCATGCGGCCGCAGCGCCTGCCGGAGTACCTGGCCAGTGCCCTGGCCGCGGAGGCCCCCGGCAGTGGGTGAGCAGCTGTCGATCCTGCGCCTCATCGCCCAGGCGAGCGTGCCGGTGCAGATCGTCATTGGCATATTGCTGCTGGCGTCGCTCGGCTCCTGGGCGATCATTTTCCGCAAACGCCGCGTCATCGGGCGCGCGCGCCGCGAAGCCGACCGGTTCGAGAGCCGCTTCTGGTCGGGCGATGACCTGGCACAGCTGTACCGGGCGATCGAGTCGCGCGGCGGCGCGACCGGCATGGCCGGCATTTTCGAGTTCGGCTTCCGCGAGTTTGCGCGCCAGCGTCAGAGCGCCAGCGGGGGCGACCAGCTGCTCGAGGGCTCGCGGCGCGCGATGCGCGTCGCGCAGCTCAAGGAGATCGACCGGCTCGAGCACAGCCTCGCCACGCTCGCCACGGTCGGCAGCACGAGTCCATACGTCGGTCTGTTCGGCACGGTGTGGGGAATCATGAGCGCGTTCTCATCGCTCGGCAATGTCCAGCAGGCGACGCTCGCCATGGTGGCACCGGGAATTTCCGAAGCCCTGGTGGCAACCGCCGTCGGACTGTTCGCGGCGATCCCCGCGGTGGTGGCCTACAACCGCTTCGCCGACCAGGTGACGCGCCTGGAGATGCGCTTCGATGCCTTCATCGAGGAGTTCTCCACCATTCTGCAGCGGCACGCGGCACGCAGCGCGGGCAGCCCCGCGACTTAAGGAGCGTTAGTCATGGCACAGACCTCGCGCGGGCGGCGGCTGATGGGTGAGATCAACGTCGTGCCGTACATCGACGTGATGCTGGTGCTGCTGATCATCTTCATGATCACCGCGCCGTTGCTCACACAGGGCGTGAAGGTGGATCTGCCCAAAGCCGGTGCGGAACCTCTGGAGGCACAACGGCTCCAACCACTGGTGTTGTCGGTGGATCGTGGGGGACGCCTGTACCTCAACATCGGCGGGGATCCGCAGGCGGCGCTCGATGAGGACACGGTGGAGGTGCGCGCCACCGCGGCGCTGCGCCGCAATCCGGACGTACAGGTGCTGGTGAAGGCCGACAGCGCGGTGGCCTACGGCCGCGTGGTACAGGCGATGGTCATCCTGCAGCGTGCCGGGGCGCGCAAGGTCGGCTTCATCACCGAGCCGCTGCCGCAACGTGCCCGGCGCGGGAGCTGATGCGCCTTCGCACGATGCAGCGAGCCAGTGATCGATGGGTTTCGATTGCGCTGTCGGTGCTGCTGCACGGGGCGCTGTTGGCCGCGCTGGTGTACGGATGGTTGATGTTCCGGCGCCCGCCGCGGCCGGCGCCGACGCTGGCGATCGAAGCGACCGTGGTCGATGCGCGCGCCGTGAAAGGCGCGGTGAAGCCGCCGCCGCAACCCGCGCCGCCCGCCGCCCCGGCGCCGACCGAGCAGCCGCAGGAGCCGGTCGGACCACCGCCACCGACGCCGGAGGAAAGGGCGCGCCGCGAGCAGGAGCGGCAACAGGCGCAGGCCGCGGCAGCCGAAGAGCGCCGCGCCGCCGAGCAGAAGGCGGCGGAACTGCGGGCCGCGCAGGCAAAGCAGGCCGAGGAGCAGCGCAAGGCCGAGGAGCGCGCCGCGCAAAAACGTGCCGCGGCGGAACGGCAGAGGCAGGCGGAAGCGCAGGAGAGCACTGAGAGCGTGGCGGAGCTGCAGCGCAGTCTCGCCGCCGAGGAGCGTGCCAAGGTCGCACGCTCGGCAGCCGCGCTGGCGAGCTGGGAGTCGCAGATCGCCGCGAAGATCACGCGCGCGTGGCTGCGACCGCCGACGGCGCGGCCGGGGATACAATGCGTGTTGAATGTGACCCAGGTGCCGGGAGGGGAAGTGACGCAGGTGAGTATTGGCGAATGCAACGGCGACCAGGCGGTGCGTGAATCGATCGAAGCCGCGGTGTACCGCGCATCGCCCTTGCCCCCGCCGCCGGATCCGGCGCTGTTCGATCGCAACCTCAAGATCGACTTCAAGCCGGACTGACGCGCATGCGGCCAATACCTGCCAGCCAACTCATGTCGGGGCGGCGTCGCCTCGCCGGGGCGCTCGCGCTGATCGTCGTCGGCCTGTGCGCCGCGCACAATGCCCGCGCGGCACTGCAGATCGAGATTACCTCCGGGGTGCGCGATCCGGTGCCGATCGCGATCGTGCCGTTCGCGCGTGCCGTAGCCGCGGACGGCGGCCTGGACGTGGCGGAGGTCGTGCAGCACGACCTGGAAGGCAGCGGGCGCTTTCGGGCGCTGCCGCGCGAGCGCATGCCGGCTGCGCCGACGCGCGCCGCTGAGATCGCGGCGGCTGTCTGGAAGGGGGCCGGCAGCGACTACGTGGTGGTCGGGCGCGTGACCGCCATCGACAACGGCCAGCTGGCGGTCGACTTCGAGCTGCTGAACACGCTGACCGGGGCACGGCTCGCCGCGCAGCGCTTCGTGGGGGCGGCGAGCGCGCTGCGCAACGCTGCCCACCGGGTGAGCGACGTCATCTACCAGAAGATCCTCGGCGTGCGCGGTGCGTTCGCGACGCGCATCGCCTACGTGGCGGTCGACGGTAGCCCGCCGGCGCAGCACTACCAGCTCATCGTCGCCGATGCCGACGGAGCGAACCAGCACCTGATTCTCGACTCGCGCCTCCCTCTCATGTCGCCCTCGTGGTCGCCGGACGGGCAATGGCTGGCGTATGTGTCGTTCGAGACCAAGCACTCGGGGGTATACGTGCAGCTGGTGCGCAGCGGCGAGCGCCGCCAGGTGTCGGCGCGCGCCGGTGTCAACGGCGCCCCCGAGTGGTCGCCCGACGGCCGCAAGCTGGCGCTCACCCTGGGCGGCAGCGGTGGCAATCCTGACATCTACATCCTGGAACTCACCTCCCAGGAGCTGACACGCCTCACCGACGATCCGGCGATCGACACCGAGGCGGTGTGGGCACCGGATGGACACTCGCTGTACTTTACCTCCGACCGCGCCGGCTCGGCGCAGATCTACCGGATCGCCGCGCAGTCCGGAGCGCACCCCACGCGTATCACCTTCGGCGGCAGTTACAACGCCCGCCCGCGCCTATCGCCGGATGGCTCGCAGTTGGCGATGGTAACGCTCGACAACGGCGCGTACCGGATTGCCGTGCAGGATCTCGCCAGCGGAACGGTGCGCGTGTTGTCGCACGGGCGGCTGGACGAATCACCGAGTTTCGCGCCCAATGGCGCTACACTTCTCTATTCGGAGCGTGACGGCGAGCGCGGGGCGCTGGCGACGGTGTCGACCGACGGCCTGACGGGCCTGCGCCTGAAGGCTCCCCAGGGCGAGGTCTGTGAGCCTGCGTGGGGGCCGTTCAGCCCCTGAGGAGAAGCGGAATGACGGAGAAAGCCTCTATGCGTCGAGTGATGATAGTGCTGCTGGTTGCGGCATCCGTGGCGCTCGGCGCCTGCGCTGCCAAGCGGCCGGTAGCCGCGCCGCCCGCGCCCGCCGCCAACGAGGCTGTTCAAGGCTCCGGGGCCGGCAGTGCCAACGCCGCCGCGGGTGCGGACGAGGAGGCAGCGGGACCGCAGGCGGGACTGCTGGCGACGCACCTGGTGTACTTCGACTTCGACAGCAGCGAGATCAAGGGCACCGGCACCGACGTGGTGGCGGCACACGCGAAGTTTCTCGGCGGCCATGCGGGCACGCGCGTACGGCTCGAGGGGCACACCGATGAGCGCGGTTCGCGCGAGTACAACATCGGCCTCGGCGAGCGCCGCGCACAGTCGGTGCGCCGCGCACTGTTGCTGCAGGGCGCCGCGGACGCGCAGATCTCCACGGTGAGTTACGGCGAGGAACGCCCCGCGGTTCCCGGACACGATGAGGCGGCCTGGGCGAAAAACCGGCGCGTCGAGATCGTGTACCTGGCGCAGCCGCTCCCGCCCAAGTGAGTGAGTGCCGCAAGGAGCATTCCATGCGCCTGACCCTGCTTGGCCTGTCGGTGGCGGCGCTCGTTGCCGGCTGTGCCAGCACCCCGCCGGAGGCGGACCCGGTGCAGCTGAAGTTGAACGATCTCGATGCGCGCCTCACGCGCATCGAGCGCATCGTTGCGAACCAGGTCGAAGTCGCCCAGCGCCTGGACGAGGTGCAGAGTGCCGTGCGCCAGCTGCGCGGCCGTCTCGAGGAGCTCGAGCACGGCAACGAGGCGTTGGCGAGGCAGCAGCGCGATCTATACGCCGATCTGGACAAGCGCCTGGCGGCAGCGAGCGGGGCGGCGGGCGGCGCGGCGACCGGCAGCGCCACCGGAGAGACTGCCGCGCAGGGCGGCGCCACGACCCCGGGCGAAACGCCCGGGGCAGCTGCAGGCAACGCGCCGTCCTCGGTCGAGCAGGCGGTGTATACCCAGGCGTTTGACGCTCTGAAGGCCGGCAGTTACTCGGTCGCGATCACGGGCTTCAAGGACTTTCTGGGCACCTATCCTGCGAGCCCCTTGGCGGAGAATGCCCAGTACTGGCTGGGGGAAGCCTACTACGTGAACCACGATTACGAGGCGGCCGCCGGGGCATTCCGCGCGGTGCTCAAGAAATGGCCGGACTCGCGCAAGGCGCCCGATGCGCTGCTGAAGCTCGGTTACACGCAATCTGCGCAGAGGCAATATTCAGCCGCCCGGGCCACCCTGACCGAGGTCATGCAGAAATACCCGGGGAGCGCCTCCGCCAAGCTCGCGGCCGACCGGTTGCGCCGCATGGCCACCTCACCCTCCCAGTAAGGCATCCCGCGCGGCCAGGGCGCATGCAGTGACGCGCCTCAAGATCACCGAGATCTTCCACTCCCTGCAGGGCGAGGCGGACACCGCAGGCTGGCCCACGGTGTTCGTGCGCCTCACGGGCTGCCCGCTGCGCTGCCAGTATTGCGACACCGCCTATGCCTTCCACGGCGGGGAGTGGTGGGAGCTGGATGCGATCGTGACGCGGGTACGCGAGTTCGGCACGTCGTACGTCTGTGTGACCGGAGGGGAGCCGCTCGCGCAGCAGGGCTGCGCGCAGCTGCTGACCATGCTGTGCGATGCCGGCCTGCGGGTGTCGCTGGAAACCAGCGGCGCGATGCCGCTCGCAGGCGTCGATGCGCGGGTGTCCAAAGTCGTCGACGTCAAGACGCCGGGTTCGGGCGAGGAACGCCGCAACCGCTATGAGGAGCTGGCGCGGCTGTGCTCGCGGGACCTGGTGAAATTCGTGATCTGCGGCCGCAGCGACTACGAGTGGAGTCGCGCCAAGCTGCGCGAGCTCGCCCTCCCGGCCGGCTGCACGGTGTTGTTTTCGCCGAGTCATGAGCAGCTCGCGGCGCGCGAGCTCGCTGACTGGATACTCGAGGACCGGCTGCCGGTGCGCCTGCAGATCCAGCTGCACAAATACCTGTGGGGCAATGTGCCGGGAAAGTAGCGTGGACGGATCTGCCGCGGTGGTGTTGTTGTCCGGGGGCCTCGACTCGGCCACGGTGCTGGCGATTGCGCGCGAACAGGGATTCGACTGTCACGCGCTCTCGGTCGACTACGGGCAGCGCCATGCCGCCGAGCTGGAGGCGGCGCGGCGCGTGGCGCGCGCCGGCGGCGCCCGCGAGCACCGGGTCATGGGCGTCGATCTCGCCGGCATCGGCGGCTCGGCGCTCACCGACTCACGTCTTGCGGTTCCGGAAACACCCACGACCGGCATACCGATCACCTACGTTCCGGCGCGCAACACCATCATGCTGTCGCTCGCGCTCGCCTGGGCCGAGGTGCTCGGGGCGCGTGACGTGTTCATCGGCGTCAACGTGCTGGATTCGAGCGGCTATCCGGACTGCAGGCCCGAATTCATCGCCGCCTTCGGCGCGCTCGCGGCGCTCGCCACCAGGGCGGGCGTCGAGGGGAGTCCCTGCCGCGTGCACACGCCGCTGATCACCCTCAGCAAGGCCGAGATCATCCGCGAAGGCACGCGACTCGGTGTCGATTACAGCCAGACGGTGTCGTGCTATCAGGCGGACGCACAAGGACGGGCCTGCGGGCGCTGTGACGCGTGCCGGCTGCGGCGCGCGGGGTTCGCGGCGGCGGGGCTGCCGGATCCGACCCGCTATCAACGCCCCTGAAGCTCAACTCGCTTCGCTGCCGACGGCCGGCGCGGCGCGGCG
>VBNH01000142.1 GCA_005878095.1 Gammaproteobacteria bacterium
TCTCGAGTGTCGTGAAAGTCTTGGAGGAGACGATGAAGAGCGTGGTGCTGGGATCCGTGTCCTGCAGCACTTCCGCGAGGTGCACGCCGTCGATGTTGGAGACGAACTCGCAGCGTGGCGCGCCCAGGGAGAAGGCGGAGAGCGCCTGCACCGCCATGGCAGGACCTAAGTCCGAGCCGCCGATGCCGATGTTCACTACCAGGCGAAAGGGCTTGCCTGCGCTGTCCTGGATGGCGCCCACGCGGACGGCGCGCGCAACGTCGAGCATGCGGGCGCGTTCGGCCATGACCGCCCGCTCGATGTCCGCGCCGCCCACCCCGGCGCCGTGCGGCTGGCGCAGGGCCACGTGCAGCACCGCGCGATCCTCGGTCGTATTGATGTGTGCGCCCTGCCACATGGCATCGATCCGCGCGCGCAGGCCGATCACGTCGGCGAGCTGGAAGAGCTTGGCGAGCGCGATCTCATCGAGCCGCTGGCGCGAGAAGTCCATGAGGAGCCCTGACTGCTCGCGTGACAGGCGCTCGAAACGCTTGGGGTCGCGCTCGAACAGCTCCTGCACCGGCACCGCCGCGAGGCGCGTCGCGTGGGCACTCAGGTCCGTCCACACCGGCGTGCGCGGACCGGGACGTGTCGTGGCTGGCATGGGCGCTCCGACTAGAGCCGATAATAGGCCGCGATCGTGTCGACGACGTATTGCAGCTGGACTTCCGTGAGTTCCGGATAGACCGGCAGGGCCAGGGTCTCGGCGGCTGCCCGTTCGGATTGCGGGTAATCGCCCACCTTGCACCCCAGGTACGCAAAGCACTGCTGCAGATGCAACGGTACGGGGTAGTAGATCTCCGTGCCCACGCCCGCCGCGGTGAGGTGCGCCCGCAGGGCATCGCGCTCGCGGGCGCGGATCACGTACTGGTTGTAGATGTGGCGCACGCCGAGGCAAGCGTGCGGCGTCCGGACGGCCTCATCGAGCCGTGCGCGCCTGAAGGCCGCGTCGTAGAAGGCGGCATTGCGCTGGCGGCCGGCGGTCCAGTCATCCAGCCGCTTGAGCTTGACGCTCAGCACCACCGCCTGCAGCTCATCGAGCCGGAAGTTCCCGCCGATGAGCGCGTGGTAGTACTTGGGTTTCCCGCCGTGCACCCGCAGGACCGCCATGCGCTCTGCCAGCGCCGCGTCGTTCGTGACGCACATGCCGGCATCGCCGAACGCGCCCAGGTTCTTGGTGGGGAAGAAGGACAGGCAGCCGATGTCACCGAAGCTGCCGGCGCGCTTGTGCTCCGCGTCCTCGGCTCCTATGGCCTGCGCCGCATCCTCGATGACCTTGAGGCCGTAGCGTCGCGCGCTCTCCATGAGCGGCAGCATGTCCGCCACCTGCCCGTACAGGTGCACCGGCATGAGGGCGCGCACTCTGGCGCCGCTGCCGCGATGCAGCAGCTCGCCCCCGCGCCGTTCGCAGTACCTCTCGATGAAGGTCTCGAGCGCCGCGGGAGACAGATTGAAGGTCACGGGGTCTATGTCGCAGAAGAGCGGCCGCGCGCCGGCCCGTGCGATGGTCCCGGCGGTGGCGAAGAACGTGAAGGGACTGGTGATGACCGCATCGCCCGGCCCGATTCCGAGCGCCATGAGCGCCAGCAGCAGCGCATCGGTGCCCGAGGACACCCCGATCCCGTGGCGGCACTGGCTGTACGCCGCAACGCTCGCCTCGAGCTCCTTGACCCCGGGCCCGAGGATGAATTGCTGGCTCTCGCACACCTTCTCGATGGCCGCCTGGATTTCCCCGGCCATCGTCCGGTACTGCGGCTTCAGGTCCAGCAGCGGCACCTGCATGGCGGGTGTGGATTGCGCTTGGACGGCCATGAGGGGAGCGCCATTCTATCAGCGCTTATAGCCGTAGTAGTCGCAGAACCAGTCGACGAACTTCCTCACCCCCACCTCCACCGGCGTGGCCGGCCGGTAACCGACGTCGCTGACCAGGTCGTCGATGTCGGCGCAGGTCTCGGGCACGTCCCCGGGCTGCAGCGGCAGGAGGTTTTTCTGCGCCTTGCGTCCCAGGCACTCCTCGATGATCTCGATGTAGCGCATGAGCTGCACCGGCTGGTTGTTGCCGATGTTGTAGAGGCGAAAGGGCGCGGCGCTGGAGGCCGGGTCGGGCGCGTTGCTGTTCCAGTTGGGATCCGGCTGCGCGATGCGCTCGAGGGCGCGCACCACCCCTTCGGCGATGTCATCGATGTAGGTGAAGTCGCGCCGGTGGTGGCCGTGGTTGAAGACATCGATCGGCTTGCCCTCGAGGATGTTGCGCGTGAACAGGAACAGCGCCATGTCCGGGCGTCCCCAGGGTCCGTACACGGTGAAGAATCGCAGGCCCGTGGTCGGCAGCTTGAAGAGCGACGAGTAGGTGTGCGCCATCAGCTCGTTGGCGCGCTTGCTGGCGGCGTACAGCGACAGCGGATGATCGGCGCCGTTGTGCTCCGAGAACGGCATGTTGGTGTTGGCGCCGTACACCGAGCTCGTCGAGGCGTACACCAGGTGCTCGACGCCGTGGTGGCGGCAGCCTTCGAGCACGTTGAGTGTGCCCGTGACGTTGCTGCGCACGTAGGCATGCGGGTCTTGAAGCGAATAGCGCACGCCCGCCTGCGCCGCCAGGTGCACCACGCGCTGAAATTTCTCGCGCGCGAAGAGCGCGGCCATGGCCGCCTCGTCGGCGAGGTCGAGCTTCACGAAGCGAAATTGCGCCTGCACCGTGAGGCGCGCGAGGCGCGCCTGCTTGAGCGTAACGTCGTAGTACTCATTGAGGTTATCGAGACCCACCACCTCGTGACCGCGCGCGAGCAGCCGCTGGGCCGTGTGCGAGCCGATGAAGCCGGCGGCGCCGGTCAGGAGAATTTTCATAGGCGTCCGTCGACCGCGGCGGCGGGAAACACGTGCTTGATGTCGTACAGCACGTGCTTCGCCTTGCAGAGCCTCCGCACGCCGCGCGCGCCGAGCTCCCGGAACTGCCGGTGCGCCACGGCGACGATCGCCACATCGTAGCGAGCGCGCCTGAGCGCCCGCACCGGCTGCAGGCCGTACTCGTGATGGCACTCGGAGCGGCTCGCCCACGGATCGTAGATGTCCACCTGCGCGCCCTGCTTCTGCAGCTCGCGCACCACGTCCACGACCTTGGAGTTCCTCACATCCGGACAGTTCTCCTTGAAAGTGATGCCGAGCACCAGCGCCCGCGCGCCCTTGACGTGGATGCGCCGGGCCCCCATGAGCTGGGTGATCTGTGCCGCCACGTGCAATGCCATGTTGTCATTCAGCCGCCGCCCGGCGAGGATCATCTCGGGGTGATAGCCGATCTCCTGCGCCTTGTGGGTGAGGTAGTAGGGATCCACCCCGATGCAGTGCCCGCCCACCAGCCCCGGCTTGAAGGGCAGGAAATTCCACTTGCTGCCGGCGGCATTCAGCACTTCCTCGGTGTCGATCTCGAGTCGATTGAAGATGAGCGCCAGCTCGTTGATGAGTGCGATGTTCACGTCGCGCTGCGTGTTCTCGATCACCTTGGCAGCTTCCGCCACACGGATGCTGGAAGTCTTGTGCGTGCCGGCGCTCACGATTGAGCCATACAGCTCATCGACGAAATCGGCCACCTCGGGTGTCGAGCCGGAGGTCACCTTGCGGATGGTGGTGAGCCGGTGCTCGCGGTCTCCGGGGTTGATGCGTTCGGGACTGTAACCGGCGAAGAAGTCGCGGTTGAATTTAAGTCCCGACACGCGCTCGAGAATCGGCACGCACACCTCTTCGGTGCACCCCGGGTAGACGGTCGACTCGTAGATCACCACCGCGCCGGGGCGCAGCACCGCACCCACGCTCTCGCTCGCGCGCATGAGCGGCCCGAGATCGGGCCGCTTGTAGTTATCGATCGGGGTCGGCACGGTGACGATGAACACCTGGCAGCGCCTGAGCCGCTCCAGCTCGGTGGTAAAGCTCAAGCGCTTCGCCGCCTTGAGCTCCGCCGCCGTGACCTCGAGCGTAAGGTCGCGCCCGCGGCGCAACTGCGCCACGCGCTTCGGGTTCACGTCAAAGCCGATGGTCTCGTATTGCTTGCCGAACTCGACCGCCAGGGGCAGTCCGACATACCCGAGTCCCACCACCCCGATGCGCGACGCGCGCCCCTTCGCCGTCATCCCTCGGCCCGTTTCAGGCGCTCGAGCGCTGCGGCTCGGCCTGCTGCAGCCGTGCCCCGGATGCGTCGCGCGCCTCATTCGCGGCCCAGAGGCACCGCCCGCCGCTCACCCTGGTGATGAGCGCCAGCATGGCCTCATGGGCCTGCAGCTCTTGCGCGCTGGCCTCCAACACCGGCAGGGGCACCGCGGCGCGCACCAGCACCCGCGCGGGCCGCGTGCCGTCGGGGGCGCGGGCCGGCTCGTCCTGCTCGGCGAGTGGCAGCGCGCTCTGCCCTCCGGTCATCGCGAGGTACACGTCCGCGAGAATGCGCGCATCGAGCAGCGCCCCGTGCAGCTCGCGCGCCGAGTTGTCGACGTCATAGCGCTTGCACAGAGCGTCGAGGCTGTTGCGCTGTCCGGGGTGCAGCTCACGCGCCAGGGCAAGCGTATCGAGCACCTGGCAGACGGAAGCCACCTGACGCGGCTCTCCGGGCAGGCGCGCCAGCTCCGCGTCCAGAAACGCGACGTCGAAGGCGGCGTTGTGGATCACGAGCTCCGCGCCGCCGAGGAAGGCAAGCAGCTCCTCGGCGATGTCCGCAAAGCGCGGTTGCCCGTCCAGATCGGTGCGCGAGATGCCGTGCACCGCGAGCGCGCCGTCGTCGATGTCGCGCTCGGGATTCAAGTAGCGGTGGAAGGTGCGCCCCGTGGCCCGCCGGTTCAGAAGCTCCACGCAGCCGATCTCGATGACACGGTGATTGAGTTCGGGCTCGAGTCCGGTGGTCTCGGTGTCCAGGACGACCTGTCTCATGGCAGGGGCGAGTCTACCGTAAGGATCGGCGCTGGAAGGCGTCGATCGCCGCGTTCGCCAGCCGGTCGACGCGCTCGTTGCCGGGGACGCCGGCGTGCCCCGGCACCCAGTGCCACTGGATGTCGTGGCGGGCGGCAAGCTGATCGAGCCGCTCCCACAGGTCCTGGTTCTTCACCGGCTTGCGGGCGACGGTGCGCCAGCCGCGCGACTTCCATTCGGGAAGCCACTCGGTGATGCCGCGGCGAACGTATTGCGAATCGGTGTACACGCGCGCCCGCACCGGGCGCTTGAGCGCCTCGAGCGCGCGAATCACCGCCGTCAGCTCCATGCGGTTGTTGGTCGTCAGGGGCTCGGCGCCATGGAGCTCTTTCTCGCGCTCGCCCGTCTGCAGCAGCGCCGCCCAGCCCCCGGGGCCCGGATTGCCGCGGCAGGCGCCGTCGGTATAGATCTCGATCACGCCCGTGAGCGGGTCGTGGGCTTGACCAGGCCGCCGATCACGGCGGGCTTCTCGCGGGTGCGCAGCCGAATCGGCGTGAGGGTGTAGACGCGCTTGCGCGCCCGCAGCAGGTACGCGCCCGCAGGGAGCGGGTAGGTGAGCCCGCGGCGCAGCATTCTTCCGGTCCCCTCGCCGCTCGCGAGTCCCCGGCTCCAGGGACCCAGGTACAGGTAATGCTGCGTCGCGATGACCTCGAACCCGAGCAGTACCAGCCACTCGCGCAGCCGCCGCTGCGACAGCACGCGCCGCATGCCGGGCGGGAAGCCCGCGCGGCTCCAGCGGGCGCGCATGCCCCACAGGCTCCAGGGCTCAAATCCCAGCACCAGCAATTGCCCCTCGCCCCCGAGCACCCGATCCGCCTCACGCAGGATGGCGTACGGATCGGGGGCGAACTCGAGCGTGTGCGGCAGGAGCGCCGCATCGATACTGTCGCCAATTAGCGGCAACTGCGAGGGTCTGGCGATTATGTCGGCCCCGGCGAATCCGGGTGCTGCGACCACGCTTTGCCGGCGCGTGCGGCTGCCCGCCAGCAGCTCGCGCGCCGTGCCCCAGGCGCCGACCTGCAGCAATTCCCAGCCAAAAACGTCCTCCAGCGCCGCCGCAAGCAGCTCCGATTCCGCCGCCAGGAGCGCCCGTCCCAGTGGGGTTGCCCACCAGGCGCTGAGAGCCGCATCACGATCCGGGATGTGTGAAGTGCGAACTGGCACGATAGGGGTGCTGGAAATACTATGAACTTACCGGTTAAATTCTTGCTCGAGAGTCGGTAATGTCCTTGGTGGACCCCGTGCCCCCGGCGCGGGAAAAGTAGCACGCCGACAGAGGGTACGGAACTTGGCGACGGCATTCCTCAGACGGACGCCCCATGGGCTTCTGGCCCTGGCTCTTCTCGCCCTGGCGGCGTGCGCGCATGCCCCGCCGCGAGCGCGCGAGGCGCTGCCAGCGGTCATCACCCCACCTGCGCCCGTCGCCTCTGCGACGGACGCCTCGACAGCCCCGGCCATCGCCCCGACAGTCGCGCCGGACCCATCGATACCCGCGCCTGTCGCCTCCGCACCTGCGCCGGCCGCCGCCACAACCACGGCCGACGCATCAACGGCCGCGACGGTCAACTCGACACCGGCGCCGGCTGCCTCGACAGCCGCGGTCGACGGCTCAACACCTGCGCCCCTCGCTTCGGCTGGGGCAACGGACCCCGAGCCGACTCCAGCCTCCTCTCCGGGGCCGGCACCCGCGCTGGACGCTGCAGTGAGCGGCGTGCCCTCTGCACCGGCCCCACCCGCGGCGGCCCCAACCGCGGCGGCCGCCGAAGCGCCGACGCAGCTTGCCGGACTTGCGCCGGATCAGTACGGGGACCTGTTCGATCGGATGCGCGCGGGCTTCAAGCTCGAGGACGGGACCGATCAGCGTGCGGTCGATCAACAGCTGCGCTGGTACGCCTCGAACCCGGATTATCTGCAGCGCGCCTTCGGGCGGGCGGACCTGTACCTCTATCAGATCGTCACCGAGCTCGAGCGTCGCGGCATGCCACTCGAGCTGGCGCTGCTGCCGGTGGTGGAGAGCGCGTTTGAGCCGTATGCCTACTCGCGCGCGCGGGCTTCGGGACTGTGGCAGTTCATTCCCGGTACCGGCTCGCGCTTTGGCCTGAAGCAGGACTGGTGGTACGACGGCCGGCGCGACATCGTGGAGTCCACGCGCGCAGCGCTCGACTACCTGCAGCACCTGCACGATGAATTCGACGGTGACTGGCTGCTGGCGATCGCCGCTTACAACTGCGGCGAGGCGATGGTGGAGCGGGCCGTCAACATGAACCGCGCCGCGCACCGTCCGGTGAACTTCTGGGAGCTGTGGCTGCCCGGGGAGACGCGCGCCTACGTGCCCAAGCTCCTGGCGATGAAACGCCTGGTGCGCGACCCGGAGACCTATGGGCTCGAGTTCAGCCCCATTCCGAATTCGCCCTACTTCGCGCGCATCGCAACGCACGGGCAGGTGAACCTCAAGCTCGCCGCGGAAATCGCCGGGGTCAGTCCCGAGGAGCTCTACGAGCTCAACCCCGCCTTCCATCGCTGGGCGACCGACCCCGCCGGTCCGCATTACCTGCTGCTGCCGGTGGATGCGGCGGACGTTTTCAGCGATAACCTCGCGCAGCTCTCCCCCGATCAGCGTCTCGGGGTCAACCACTACAACGTCAGGCGCGGTGACTCGATCGCCTCCGTCGCCCGCAAGTTCCACACCAGCGTCAACGTCATCCGCGAGCTGAACGAGATGCCGACCGGCGGGCTCACCGTGGGGGATGACTTGCGCGTGCCGAGCGCGGTCTCGGAGCTGCCCGCCAAGGTCATGCTGGCCGCCGCGCGCGTCGATGGGCACGGCCGCTCGCTGCGCCGCGCGCACGTGCAGGTCGTGCGACGCGGGGAATCGCTGTGGACCATCGCCCGCCGCAACGGCATGAACGTGAACACGCTGGCGAGCCTGAACGGCATGCACCCAGGCGACACCCTGCGCGCCGGGCAGCACATCCGGCTGACCTCAGGCTCCTCCGGGGGATCGGGGCGCTCGGGATCACACCGGCGTCTCTTCTACACGGTGCGCGAGGGCGACACCGTCACGCAGATCGCGCGGCTCTTCCAGTGCAGCGTGCCGCAGCTGCTGGCGTGGAATGGCCTCTCCTCGGGCTCGCGCCTGCACGCCGGGCAGAAGCTGCGCATCCGTCTGCACACGCGCCACCACTAGCGGCTCACGGCCCTGGCGGCGCGACTTCCGGCATAATCCGCGCCGGGAGGCTCATATGGGATTTCTCGCCGGCAAGCGTGCCTTCATCGTAGGCGTCGCGACCGATCGCTCCATCGCGTGGGGCATCGCGCAGGCCATGCACCGCGAGGGTGCCGAGCTTGCCTTCTCCTACGTCAACGACAAGATGAAAGAGCGCGTCGAGCCGCTGGCGCATTCGCTCGGGTCGAGCCTCACCATGCCGCTCGATGTCACTATCGATGAGCAGTGCGATGCCGCCTTCGAGCAGCTTCGGCGCGAATGGGGCGAGCTCGATATCCTCGTGCACGCGGTCGCGTACGCGCCGCGTGAGGCGCTCACCGGAACCTTCCTCGAGGCCACCCGCCGCGAGGGCTTCCGCGTGGCGCACGAGGTCTCGAGCTACAGCCTGACGGCGCTGGCGCAGCGGGCGCAGCCCCTGATGGCGGGCCGGCGCGGAGCGCTGCTGACACTGACGTATCTCGGCGCCGTACGCTCGATTCCCGGCTACAACGTCATGGGTCTCGCCAAGGCCAGCCTGGAGGCGAACGTGCGTTTCCTGGCCGCGGACCTGGGTCCCCACGGCGTGCGCGTCAATGCCATCTCGGCTGGACCGATCAAGACCCTCGCCGCGGCGGGCATTCCCGGGTTTCGTAAAATGCTCACCCGCGTGGCGGAAGTCGCCCCGCTGCGGCGCAACGTCACCCTCGAGGATGTGGGCAATGCCGCCGCCTTCCTGTGCTCGGACCTCGCGGCAGGCATCACCGGAGAGATCCTCTACGTCGACAGCGGCTTCAGCACGGTCGGCATGAGCTTCCCGCTCGAGGCCGAGGGCTGAGGGGCCTGCCCCGCCTCCCGCCTCGCTACTCGAAGGCCTTGGGGTTCTTGCGCACGTCCGCCGTGCGCCGCATTTCCTCGACGTAGGCCGTGGCCGCATCCGTTCCCAGACGCTCGGCTTCCTGCAGAGCGCGGTCCCCCAGTGTCTTCGGATCGCGCGCGGCGGCGGTGCGCACCCCCATCACCGCCACCACCGCCGCTCCGCCCTCCCCGAGCGCGAGCGCGCGGTACACCGGCTTGCCGGCCGGGCGCGGCGCGGCGAAGACGGCATCGCGCACCGGCGCCGGGATCGAGGGATCGCGGCGGCCGACGAAGTGCGCAGGGTCCGCGTGGACCTTGAGCTCCTGCGCGAGAGCCTCGAAGGACATGCCACCCTCGAGCTTCGCGCGTGCACCTTCCGCGGCCGCGAGAGCCGCCTGCGTGCCGCGTTCGCGGGTGAGGGTGGCGGCGATCCCCTCGCGCACCTCGGCCAGGGCCCGGGGCTGGGGCTTGCGGTGCTCCAGCACTTTCACGATGACCAGACGGTCATCCCCGACCAGCACCGGTCCCCCGAGGCGCCCGACGGCGAGCGGCGGATCGGCGAACAAGAGCTCCTGGAGCGCCGGCGCGAGCCCAAGCGGTGGCCCGCCCGCGCCCTTCACGAAGCTCGCCACATTCCCCGTCAGCAGACCGTATTGCTGCGCGAGGGAGCCGAGATCGGCGCCCGGCTCGGCCACCTTCGACTGCAGCTGCTCCTGAACCTCCCCGAAGCGATCGGTGGCGCGGTCGCGGCGCAGCTGCGCCTCGAGATCGCTCCTCGCCTCCTCGAAGGACTTGCTCTTGCCGGGCTGGATCTCATCGAGTCGGATGATGTGATAGCCGAACTGCGTCTTCACCGGCCCCTTGATCTCGCCCACACGCATGCCGTAGAGCGCCTCCGCGAACGGCGCGACGAAGCTGCTGCGTTCGGCCCACCCCAGATCCCCACCGTTGTGCGCGGAGCCTGGGTCCTGGGAGTACTGCTTCGCCAGCTCGCCAAAGTCCTTGCCCGCCTTCGCCTGGGCGAGGACCTGCTGCGCCTGCGCGAGGGCTGCGGCGTCGTCCTTGCCGGTGATGAGAATGTGCCGCGCGTGGCGCTTCTCGGGCACTTCCAGCCGGCTCCGGCTCTTCTCATAGGCGGCGTGCACATCCGCATCGCTCACCGACTGCTGCGCGGCGAGGGCCTCCAGGCGCAGCTCCGCGTACTGCAGGCGCGCCGACTCGCTCGTCATGTACTGCCCCTGGTGAGCCTGGTAGTAGGCCTGCACGGTGGCCTCGTCGACGAGCGCGGCGGACTTGAACCGCTCCAGCGGCAGCACGAGGTAACGCACCTCGCGCTCCTGGTCCTCGAGGTCGGAAAGGCGCGCGAGCTCGAGCGGGGTGAGAAAATCCGACGCCCGGATGCCGCCTTCGAGCTGCACGCGCTGCACCTGGGTGCGCAGGTCCTGCTCGTAGGCCTGCAGCGAGATGCCGGCCTGGGCGAGCGCCGCCTTGGCGGCCTCGGGAGAATACTGGCCCGCGACCTGGAACGCCTGCTCGCTGTGCACCGCCTCGCGCAGCGCGTCCTGACTGACGCGGTAGCCCAGATCGCGCGTGCGCTGCGTGAGCAGCGCCCGGCCGATCAGGCCCTCGAGCACCTGGTCCTGCAGCTTCTCGCGCAGGGGCGGGGGAATCTCCGCCCCGCCCAGGCGCTGCTGCCACTGCGTCTGCTGGCGCAGCCACGCATCGCGCGCCTCCTCGAGGGAGATCTTGCTGCCGTTCGCCTCGGCGGCGTAGTTGGAGCCGCCGAAACTCAGATTCACCACCCCGTAGGCGCCCCACGCGGCGAACACCAGCGCGAGTGCGCCCAGCACCAGGTATGCAAGCCACTTCTGGCCCTTGAGGGCATCGCCGATTCTTTGAAGCATGTTTGAGAGTCGCTGACTCGGACGTCTTGGGGAAACGTGAATGATATCAAAGCTCCAGGCGGCGGCTCTCCCCGATGCCGCCGATATGCCCTCTCTATGAGGGAATGACGGCGCGCACCATGGCCGTGGCGCGCGGCGAGCGGCGCATCCCGTCGAGTGACCCGAAGGTCTGGTTCACCTCTACGGAGTCCTTCGCCAGGGTCTTGTCGGCCGGCAATCGCGAACTGCAGCGCGTCATCGCCGAGAAGGCGCCCGGCTCGCTCGAGGAACTGGCGCGTATCACCGGCAAGGCGAAATCCAATCTGTCGCGCACCTTGAGGACGATGGAAGGCTACGGCCTGGTCCGCCTCGAACG
>VBNH01000143.1 GCA_005878095.1 Gammaproteobacteria bacterium
TGGTCTGGATGGCGTGCATCTGCACGCTGGCGAGCTCGGCCAGGATGTCCGGGACGGCGGCGAGAGTCGGCCAGTTCAGCTGCAGGTTCTGCCGCGTGGTGAAGTGACCGAAACCGCGGTCGTAGCGGCGCGCGATGTCGGCGAGCTTGGCTAACTGATGCGAGGCGAGCAGCCCGTACGGGATGGCAATGCGCAGCATGGGAGCGTGCCGCTGGATGTACAGCCCGTTGCGCAGCCGCAGCGGACGGAACTCATCCTCGGACAGCTGCCCCGCGAGGTGGCGCCGCGTCTGATCGCGGAATTCCGCGACCCGTTGATCGACAAACGCCTGGTCGAGCTCGTCGTACCGGTACATGCCAGGGCACTATAGGCGCGCGGTTCCAGGCCTCTAAATACCGTGTGGTTGGGTGAACCTCTTTCTGGGGTTATGAGCCTATGCAACACTAGCGCCGCAGCTTTCCGGAGGCGAACGTGGCGGGACTTTATTTCGAGCAATTCGCCGTAGGGCAGCGCTTCGAGCACCTGGTGCGGCGCACCGTGACCGAGACGGATAACCTGCTGTTCAGCGCCCTCACCATGAACCCGGCCGCCCTGCACCTGGACGCCGAGTACTCCAAGGGCACCCCCTTCGGGGAGCGCATCGTGAACAGCGTGTTCACGCTCGGCCTGCTGGTGGGGCTGTCGGTCTACGACACGACCTACGGTACCACCCTCGGGAATCTCGGCTGGGAAGAGGTGCGCTTCCCGCGCCCGGTGCTGATCGGCGACACGCTGCACGTCGCCACCACGGTGGTCTCCAAGCGCGAGAGCGAGTCGCGCCAGGACTCGGGAATCGTCGTGTTCGAGCATCGCGGCTGGAACCAGCGCGACGAGGAGGTCGCTTCCTGCCGCCGCACGGCGCTGATGATGAAGAGGCCGGCGGCGTGAGCGAGGAGCGCCGGATGACGCCGCTGCGTTCGCTGCTGTTCGTTCCGGGTGACAGCGCGCGCAAGCAGGAAAAGGCGCTCGCCACCGATGCGGACGCACTGATCCTCGATCTCGAGGATTCGGTGGACCCGGCGAACCTGCCGGCCGCGCGCGCCCGGGTGGCCGAGCTGTTGCGCTCGCAGGCCGGCGGCTGCGGGCCGCAGCTGTGGGTGCGGGTCAACGCGCCCGCGAGCGGGCTGCTGCGCGAGGACCTCGAGGGCGTGTGCGCCGAGCGGCTGCCCGCTGGCATCGTGCTGCCCAAGATCTCCGCGCCCGGCGAGATCGTCGAGGCCGCGGCCTACGTCACGGCGCTCGAGACGCGCCGCGGCGTGGCCGGCGGCGCGACGCGCCTCCTGGTCGTCGCCACCGAGACGCCGCAGGGACTGCTGGCACTGCCGCAGTATCCGGCGGTCCTGCACGCCGCGCGGGCCGCGGCGGCACGGCTGCTGGGGCTTACCTGGGGCGCGGAGGACCTGAGTGCGGCGCTGGGCGCTCTCGCCAAGCGCGATGGCGGCGGCGCCCTCACTTTCACGTTTCAACTGGCGCGCACCACCTGCCTGCTCACCGCCGCGGCGCTCGGTGTTCAGGCCATCGATGGGGTGCACACCGACTTGCGCGACGCGGCCGGGTTGCAGCGTGAGCTCGAAAGCGCCCGCCGCGACGGCTTCAGCGGCAAGCTCGCCATCCACCCGGATCAGATCGGCGCCATCAATGCCGCGTTTACGCCCACCGCGGCGGAGCGCGAACACGCGCGACGCGTGGTGGCGGCGTTCGCAGCCGCGCCCGGGGTTGGTGTGGCGAGCCTCGACGGCGAGATGATCGATCGTCCCCATCTCCTGCAGGCGCAGCGCATCCTTGCGGCGCTGCAACGCCCCAAGGTTCGTGGTCGGACCTGAGGCCGCCGGTCACCGCCGAAGTCGGTCACTTCGGCGCCTCCAGCGCCAGCAGGTCTTCGGGCGTATCCACGTCGAACGCCGCGCTCGCCATGGGCACCCGCACCACCCGGTCGGCGCTGCGCCGTAACAGCACGCGCGCGCCGACGTCACCGCGCAGCTCGGCGAGATCGCGGAACGCGCTGCGCGGAAAGATCGCCGGCACGCCGCTGGTTCCCGCGTACAGCGCGGCCGCAATGTACTGGGGTTGCTTGCGCCAGGTGCCGGCGAGGCGCCTCAGATCATCCGCGCTGACCGCCGGCTGATCGGCGAGCAGCAGCATGACCCCGGTGCAGCTCGCCGGCAGCCGCGCGACGCCGGCGCGGATCGAGCTGGCGAGGCCCTCACGCCACTCGTGATTCACGACGATCGATCCGGCAGAGTGTTTCAACAGTGGGGCCAGCTCGGCCGCCCCCGCGCCCAGCACCACGATGAGAGCGTTGCCCGTGACCTCGGCGGCCCGGGTCACCGCCGTATGCAGCAGGGGCCGTCCGGCGAGCCGCACCAGTTGCTTGGCCGACCCGAAGCGGGTGGAGGCGCCGGCCGCCAGCACCACCGCGTACAACCCGTCCCCCACGCGCCCGCTGCCCTCGGATGTCAACAAGGACTACGGGCCTCGTGGCCGCGGGAAGGCCAGCGAGGCGCCCGCGGGCAAGGCTGCGCGCACGCGCGCGTAGCGATTGCGCTCCTCGAGAATCGAGTCGGCATCGATACCCGCGATGAGGCGCCAGTCGGTGGTTCTGGGGTTCGCCGCGAGCCAGGCGTCGATGGCATCGCGGCGCGCGCTCCACACACTGTTGAAGAACTGCGCAAACTCGCGCCAGCTCTCCTGCGCGTGGCTGTCCGGCGAAGCTGCGGCGCACGCCAGGGCCGCTGCCAGCTTCTCGAGCGCCTCGCGGCTGCGGCCTGGACTCGCCAACGCGTCCTCGAGTGTGCGCCGCCCTGCATCCGCGGCTGTCGGGCGTGCGTGCCACAGGTCGGTGAGGCGCTGGTCGCGTTCTTCGAACCACGCCAGCACGCGCACCAGATAGTCCACGCAGGCCTGCTGGAATTCCTCCAGCGATGAGCCGCTGCTCAAGGCGACTGCGTTGCGACGCCCGAATGCCGTGGCGCAGGCGTTGGCGACGGTGCTGGCGTGCTGTCGCTCCGTGGTGAGTTGGGCCCGGATCAGCTGAAGCTCGTTCATGGAGCACGCAAGGCTACGAGATATGACACGAAATATATCTCATAAAGTAATGACTTTAAAAACAAATTATCCAGCTCTGGAGACCCTCGGCGGGTTCACCACCGCGGTGCCGCCGGTGGCGCACCCGTGCACGAAGGCGTGCAACTCGGCGACGATCGCGAGCGCGATCGACTCGGGCGTGCGCCCGCCCAGAGCTAAGCCGACGGGCGCATGCAGGCGGGGGCGCAGCCGGTGAGCGGCGGCACCCAGGTCCGAGAGCAGCTTCTCGCGACGCACGGCCGGGCCAAGCAATCCCACGTACGGAATGGTCGTCTCGGCGAGGATGCTCAGGTAGGCGAGGTCGGAAGGCAGGTGATGACTCATGACGACGGCCGCGGAGAACTGTGCGAGATCGAGCGCCTGGGCCAGGGCGTCGGGACGGGCGAGGATGACCTGCTCCGCAGAGGGGAAGTGCGCGGCGACGGCGTACGCCGGGCGATGGTCGACGAGTGTGACTTTCCAGCTCAGGCGGGCCGCGAAATCGACCAGCGGCGCTGCGTCCGGGCCGGCGCCGAGCAACAGGATCCGCGGCGGCAACGCCAGCGGCACCACGCACAGCTTCCAGGACGGGCGGTGTCCTTCGACCCAACCGACCTGCCCGTGAGTGGCGCAGCGCGCCAGCGCGGCCTGCACGGCCGGTGTCTCGAGCGCCGGCGTTGCGCCGCGTTGCACTGCACCGCTCGGGAGCGCCAGGGTTCCGACCGGCAGATCCGCGCGCGCGGACTCGGTCACGAAGCCGATCGCGGTGGCCGTGTGCGCCGCGAGCGCGCCGGCCAGATGGGCGAGGGGTTGCCAGTCATTCTCGGGACCAGCGCGCAGCAACAGTATGTCCATGGCGCCTTCACACCCCAGGCCCAGGCCCCACAGCAGCTCGTCGGGCGTGCGCAGGTCGTAATGCACCGCGCGCGGCTCGCCGCTCAGGATGACCGTGCGGGCATGCTCGCGCAGATCACTCTCGAGGCAGCCCCCCGAGAGGAGTCCGGCGTACTCCCCGTCCGCCGCGATCAGCATGAGCGCGCCGGGCTTGCGGTAGGTCGAGCCCGCGGTGTGCACCAGCAGGCCGAGCGCCAGCGCACGGCCGGCGGCGCGCTCGCGCGCGAAAAGAGGCAGCAGGGGACCCAGGAATGCTTCCACGTGCGGCCGATTATGCCAGCGCGCGCCGTTGCGCCCGCGGTCGGCGCGCGCTCTAATTATACTTATGGTTAATAAAATCGAGCCGGCGGCGCAGGCACCGGCAGACGCCCCGCCGCCGGGCGCGGCGCGCAAGCGCCGCGGACGTGGCCGGCCGAAGGGGGCGAGTGCCGGCCAGGTGCGCGAGCGGCTGCTCGCGGCCGCGCGGGAGCTGTTTCTGCGCTACGGCTACCGCGCCGTGTCGAGCCGGCAGATCGGCGCCGCCGCCGGGGTCAACTTCGCGATGATCCGTTACTACTTCGGCGGCAAGCCCGGGTTGTACCGGGAGATCCTGCAGGGGGTGCTGCCGGCGCAGATCCCGCAGGCCATACAGACAGGCGCCAGCCCACCGAAGCTGGCGGACATTCTGGGCAACATCACGCGAGTGTGGGCGGCGAACCCCTGGATCGCCGGCTTCGTGCTGCGCGAAGTGCTGGTGCCCGGGGGACCGATGCGCAGCATGTTCCTGCGGGAATTTCCGGAGCGCCTGGCGCCGCTGGTCGAGCGCGCGGTGCGCGCGGAGATCGAGCGCGGCGCCCTCAGATCCGACCTCGACCCGAAGCTGCTGGTGTTGTCGGTGGTGAGCCTGGCGGTCTTCCCCTTCCTCGGCTTCCCGCTGACCAGCCGCGTGTTCGGTGTGAGCAACGATGAGGAGTTCGTGACACGGTTCCTGCGCCACACGCAGGCGCTGCTCGCGTGCGGTGTTGCTCCCGGCGGCTGGGCCGGCTGAGGCGCTTGGCCACGCCGTCATTGCGCAGGCGCGGGCGCGTCAGTAGAGTCGCACGCGATGCTCAACCCCACTCCCTGGGTCGTGCACAAGTTCGGGGGGTCGAGCGTCGCCGACGCCGACTGCTTCCGCAGGGTCGCGGCCATTCTCGACTCCGCTCCGGCCGCTCGCCTGGGGGTGGTGCTGTCCGCGTGCGGCGGCGTGACCGATGCGCTGCTGCGCCTGGTGGCGCTCGCCGAGCGCCAGGATGAGGCCTACCGCGGTGAGCTCGCGCAGCTGCGTACGCGGCACGCGGCGATCGCCGGGGAGCTGCTGACGCCTGCGGCCGCGCAGTCGTACCTCGCGGACTTCGACCGCGATTGCCACGATCTGCTGGGAGTCCTGCACTCGGTCAAGCTCACCCGCGCGGCCGCCCACAACGTCCGCGATCTCATCGCGGGCTACGGCGAGATCTGGTCGACGCGGCTGTTCCAGCGCTTTTTCCAGGAGCGCGCCCACCGCCGCCCCGGCGCCGTAGAGTGGCTCGACGCGCGGCGCGTGGTGGTGGCGCAATGGGGGCCATTGGGTCCGGGCATCCAGTGGGCCGAATCACGCGCCAATCTCGCGGCGCTGGTGCCGGCCGATTTCAGCGGCACCCTGATCATCACCGGGTTCATCGCTTCCAACCAGCGCGGCGTGCAGACGACCCTCGGACGCAATGGCAGCGATTTCTCCGCCTCCATCTTCGGAGCGCTGCTGCGCGCCTCCGAGATCCACATCTGGACCGACGTCGATGGGGTGCTGTCGGCCGACCCGCGCCGCGTGCCCGGCGCCACGGTCATCGACTCACTCTCGTACAGCGAGGCGATGGAGCTGGCGTACTTCGGCGCCAAGGTGCTGCACCCGCAGACCATGGCGCCGGCGGTCAAGGACGGCATCCCCATCTGGATCCGCAACACCTTTGCGCCCGACGGGGCGGGCACCCTGATCTGCGCGCGGCCCTCGTCCGCGCTGCCCGTCAAGGGCATCACCAGCATCGACCGCGTCGCGCTCATCAACCTCGAGGGCGCCGGAATGATCGGCGTCCCCGGCACCGCCCACCGCCTGTTCGGGGCGCTGCGCGAGGCGGGCATCTCGGTCATCCTCATCTCGCAAGGCAGCTCCGAGCACTCCATCTGCTGCGCGATCCCCCAGGAGCAGGCGGAGCGCGCGGCCAGCGTGGTGCGCCGCGCCTTCGAGCGCGAGCTGCAGGAAGGCCAGATCCAGAACGTCGACGTCGATCCGGATCTGGCGATTCTGGCGGTCGTCGGCGATGGCATGGCCGGCACACCGGGAGTCGCCGCCAAGGTGTTCGCCGCGCTCGGCACTTCCGGCGTCAACGTGCGCGCCATCGCCCAGGGCGCCTCCGAGCGCAACATCTCCGCGGTGGTCGAGGGACGCAGCGCCACGCGCGCACTGCGCGCGGTGCATGCGGGTCTGTATCTGTCGCCGCACACCCTCTCGATCGGCGTGATCGGTCCGGGATCCGTGGGCCGCGTGCTGCTCGATCAGCTCGCCTCGCAGAGCGAGCGGCTGCGCCGGCAGTGCAGCCTCGATCTGCGCGTGCGCGGCGTGATCGGCTCGCAACGCATGCTGCTCGCCGACCCGGGGCTGGCGCTGGGCGAGTGGCGCGCCCGCTACCGGGACAGCGGCACGGCGGCCGACGTGACGCGCTTCGTCGAGCACGTGCGCGTCGACTACCTGCCGCATACGGTGCTGGTCGACTGCACGGCGAGCGCGGCCATCGCCGGCCGGTACGCCGACTGGCTCGCGGCCGGCATCCACATCGTGACGCCGAACAAGAAGGCCAACAGCGCGGATCTCGCCTACTACCGTCGCCTGCAGGAGGCGCGGCGCGCGGGTGCGTCGCACTACCTGTACGAGGCCACCGTGGGCGCGGGGCTCCCGGTCGTGCATACGCTCAGGGACCTGCGCGAGACCGGCGATGAGATCACCAGTGTCGAGGGCATCTTCTCCGGCACACTCGCCTATCTCTTCAACGTCTACGACGGCCGGGTGGCCTTCTCCGAGATCGTGCAGGAGGCGCGCCAGCGCGGCTTCACCGAGCCGGATCCGCGCGATGACCTGTCAGGTCAGGACGTGGCGCGCAAGCTCATCATCCTGGGGCGGGAGATGGGCCTTACGCTGGAGCTGCAGGACGTGCGGGTGGAAAGCCTGGTGCCCGCGGAGCTCGCGGCAGGTTCGATCGAGGAGTTCATGGCGCAGCTGCCCCGCTACGACGCCGCCATTGCCGAGCGCCTTGCGGCGGCGCGCGCGCGCGGCAAGGTGCTGCGTTACACCGGCGCCCTGAGTGCCGCGGGCGAGGCGATCGTGGGCCTCAGGGAGCTCGATGCGCGCCACGCATTTGCCAACATCGCGCTCACCGACAACGTCGTGCGCTTCGCGACGCGCCGCTACTGCGACAACCCGCTCATCGTGCAGGGACCCGGGGCCGGACCGGAGGTCACAGCCGGCGGGGTGTTCGCCGACCTGCTGCGACTGGCCGCCTACCTGGGGGCGCGGCTGTGAGTCCGGCTGCGCTCGAGCACGCGACGGCGTTCGCACCGGCCTCGGTGGGCAACGTCGCGATCGGCTTCGACATCCTGGGATTTGCGGTGGATGCGCTCGGGGATCGCGTGACGGTGAGGCGGCGCGCCGAGCCGGGAGTGGCCATCGGCGCGGTGCGCGGCGTCGCCGTGGAGCTGCCCAGGGAGCCGCGCGACAACACCGCGGGGCGCGCGCTGCTGGCGATGCAGGAGGCGCTGCGCCTGGGGTTCGGGTTCACGCTGGAGATCGACAAGGGGATTCCGCTCGGCTCGGGTCTGGGCGGCTCCGCGGCCTCGGCGGTCGGTGCCGTGGTGGCGGCGAATGCGCTGTTGCCGCAAGCGTGCAGCCCGCTCGAGCTGCTGAAGTTCGCCATGGCCGGAGAGGTGGTGGCGAGCGGCACGCCTCACGTGGACAACATCGCCGCCTCGCTGTACGGCGGGTTGGTGCTCACTGTCGGCATCGATCATCCGCGCGTGAAGCAGATCCCGGTGCCGGCCGGGATCCGCGCCGTGATCGTCCACCCGCACATGTTCCTGTCCACCAGCCAGGCGCGCGCCATCCTCAGGGGCAGCGTGCAGATGTCGGACTTCGTGTGGCAGACGGCCAACCTCGCCGGGTTCATCTCCGGCTGCTACACCGACGATCTGGACATGATCCGCACGTCGCTGGAGGACGTGGTGATCGAGCCGCAGCGCCAGGCGCTCATTCCCGGCTTTCCGGAGGTGCGCCGCGGCGCGATGGAGGCCGGGGCGCTGGGCTGCTCGCTCTCCGGTGCCGGGCCCTCGATGTTCGCCTGGGCGCCCGAGGCGAGCGCTGCGGCGGTGCTCGCCGCGATGCGCAACGCGTTCGGGCGGCATGCGCTGGCGACCGATGCGTGGGTCGTCGCAGTGCAATCAGCGGGTGCGCGGCTGGTCGGGTGAGCGCGATGACGGCGACAACGCTCTTTGTGAGCTCGCGGGGCCAGGCTCCCGCCGCCGGCTTCAGCGCCGCGGTTCTCCAGGGCCTGGCGCCCGACGGCGGCCTGTACGTGCCGGTCAACTGGCCGCGCCTCGCGCCGCCGCAGCTCGAGGGCGCAGGCGACCTGGGGAGCGTCGCCGTGCGGCTGCTGGCGCCCTTCCTGGCCGGCGATCCGCTCGCGCCGATGTTGGCCCCGGTCGCGGCCGAAGCGTTCAACTTTTCCGCCCCGCTGGTGGCTCTGCCGGGGCCGGGCAGACTCTCGGTGCTCGAGCTGTTCCACGGTCCGACCGCGGCGTTCAAGGATTTCGGCGCCCGCTTCCTCGCCGCCTGCTTCGCGCGTCTGCGCGGCGGCGGCGAGCGGGCGCTCACCATTCTGGTCGCGACCTCCGGAGACACGGGGGGCGCCGTGGCGGCGGCCTTCCATGAGCGCCCGGGAGTCGAGGTTGCGGTGCTGTTTCCCAAGGGACTGGTGTCCCCGACCCAGGAACGCCAGCTCACCTGCTGGGGCGGCAACGTCAGGCCGCTGGCGGTTCGCGGCACGTTCGACGACTGCCAGCGCCTGGTGAAACAGGCGTTCCTCGATGAGGAGCTGAGCGCGCGCTCGGCGCTGTCCTCGGCCAACAGCATCAACCTCGGACGCCTGCTGCCGCAGTGCGTGTATTACGCGGCGGCGAGCCTCGCAATCTGGCGGGCCCACGGCGAGCGCGCGTCGTTCATCGTGCCGAGCGGCAATCTCGGCAATGCGCTCGCCTGCCTGTGGGCGCGCCAGACGGGCATGCCGATCGGCGAGGTGGTGCTGGCGCACAACGCCAACCGCACCGTGCCGGACTTTCTGGCGAGCGGCGCATGGCAGCCGCGGCCGAGCATCGCCACGCTGGCCTCGGCCATGGACGTCGGCGATCCGAGCAACATGGAGCGCCTGCGCGCGCTGTTTCCGCGCCTCGAGGAGCTGCGGACCGTGGTGAGTGCCTGCTCGGTCACGGATGAGGAGATCCGGGCGCGCATCCGCGCCGGCTATCGGCAATTCGGCCAGATCTGGTGCCCGCACACCGCGACCGCGGCGCAAGCCTGGGAGCGGCTCCCGCAGCAGGCGCGCGAGCGGGGCCGCTGGGTGCTGGTGTCGACCGCGCACCCGGCCAAGTTCCCCGAGATCGTCGAACCGCTCATCGGACGGGCGGTGCCGGTGCCGGAAGCGCTCGCGAAACTCCTCGCGCGCCCCACGCACTGTGTTGAAATCGACGCCGACCTGAGCGCGCTGCGCGCCGCTCTGCAACGGGAGTCGAGCCAGTGAACGATCTGAGCCAGTTGCCCCCGGCCGCGTGGGTGCTGATCGCGTGCGCCGCCGCGCTCGGCTTCGGCGCGGCGTTGACCTGGCGCTGGTACGGACACTATCGCGCCCGCAAGGCGTTGCGCGTCGCGGTGACCGGCGGGGCCGCGGATCATCTGGTCGATGTGCTGGTGCCCGACGGCATGGGAGGCGGCTTCCATGTCGACTTCCTGCTGCTCACCACGCGCGGCGTGGTGGTGATCGACCTGCGCGACGTCACAGGCAACATCTTCGGCGGTGACCAGATGGCGCACTGGACGGTCATGGACGGCCCGCACCGCTTCACCTTCACCAATCCGCAGAGCGCACTGTACGACCGGATCGCCGCCGTCAAGGCGGTTGCCGGAGACGTGCCGGTCGAGGGACGGATCGTGTTCACGCGCCGCGGCCGCTTCCCCAAGGGTCTGCCGAAGTGGACGCTGATGCTCGACGGCCTGCGCGCCGAGTTTCCCACCACCGAGTTCACGGCGCCGCCCGAGGGCGATGCGCGCCTGCGCGAGGGATGGCAGCGCCTGAAGGACGCCGTGAGGCCGAGCTACATGGGCCACATGCGCCACATGCGCTAGACCACGAGAGTCTGCGCGTGATCCGCGAGCACCAGCGACACGCACGCCGTGAGCTGCGTGGCGTAGCCGATGTGCAGGAACTCGTTCGGACCGTGCGCGTTGGCGTGTGGCCCGAGTACACCGGTGATGAAGAACTGGGTGCGCGGAAAGCGCTCGCCCAGCATGCCCATGAACGGGATCGTCCCGCCACAGCCGGTGTGCACCGCATCCGGCCCGTAGACTGCGCGTGAGGCGCGGCTGATGGAAGCGTCGAGCCAGGGCGCGAGCGCGGGCGCATTCCAGCCGCCGGTGGCCGAGCCCGCATGGAAGCTGACCTGCGCGCCATAGGGCGGGTCACGCACCAGAGCCTCGCGCACCGCGGCGCTGGCGCGCGCCGCATCGCACGTCGGCGGCAGCCGCAGTGACAGCTTGACTGCCAGCTCGGGCAGCAACACGTTGCCCGCCGACCCGAGCGGCGGCAACCCCTCCGCGCCGGTAACCGCCAGCGTCCCGCGCCAGGTGCTGTTGATGATGAGCTCGG
>VBNH01000176.1 GCA_005878095.1 Gammaproteobacteria bacterium
GCACGCCCGAGAGCGCCTGGTCGATGTAGCGCCTGAGATCCAGGTCGAGTGCCTTCTCGATCAGGATGCGTTGCACGCCCAGCGCCGCGCGCCGCAGCCCGAACGGATCCTTGGTCCCCGTCGGCTTCTCCCCGATGGCGAAGATGGCGGCGAGGGTGTCGAGCTTGTCGGCGATGGCGAGCGCGAGGCCCGCGCGCGTGGCGGGCAGCTGGTCGCCGGCCGCCCGCGGCAGGTAGTGCTCGCGAATCGCCGCGGCCACCTCGTGCGGCTCACCGTCCGCCTGCGCGTAGTAGGTACCCATGATGCCCTGCAGCTCGGGGAACTCGCCCACCATGGCGGTGAGCAGATCGCACTTGCACAGCTGCGCGGCGCGCACGGCGTGCTCGCGTGAGCCGCCCGCCGCCACGGCGATCTGCGCGGCGAGCGCGCCCACGCGGCGTGTCTTGTCGCCGAGGGATCCGAGCTTCGCCTGGAAGGTCACCGCATCGAGCCCCGCGCGGCGCGCGGCGAGCGGCTGCCTGCGGTCCTGCTCCCAGAAAAAGGCGGCATCCGCGAGGCGCGGCCGCACCACGCGCTCGTTGCCGGCGCGCACCGTGGCCGGCTCGCGGCTCTCGATGTTGCTCACGGCGAAGAAGGCCGGCAGCAGCCGGCCCTGCGCATCCTCCACCGGGAAGTAGCGCTGGTGGTCCTCGAGGGTGGAGATCAGTACTTCGCGCGGCAGTGACAGGAAGCGCTCCTCGAAGCGTCCGGTGAGCGCCACCGGCCACTCCACCAGGGCGGTCACTTCCTCGAGCAGCGCCCCGGTGATCAGCGCACGACCGTGCGCCTCGGCCGCCGCCGCCGTGACCTCGGCGCGGATGCGCTCGCGCCGCGCCGCGAAGTCAGCCAGCACGTGGCCGCGCTGGCGCAGCGTGCGCTCGTAGGATCCGGGGCTCGCGATGCGGATCGGCCTCGGGGCGTGAAAGCGATGGCCGCGGGTGAGAGAGCCCGCGGGGGTGTCGAGGAGCGTGGCGGGCACGACCTCGCGGCCGTACAACATCACCACCCAGTGCACCGGGCGCACGAACAGGGCGTTGCCCGCCCCCCAGTGCATGCGGCGCGCGATCGGCAGCGCATCGAGCGCGGCCTGGATGAGCCCCGGGAGCAACGCCACCGCGCGCTCGCCGGCCCGGCTACCCAGGAAGAACAGGAACA
The DNA here is from genome assembly GCA_005878095.1 of Gammaproteobacteria bacterium. Lineage (GTDB taxonomy): Bacteria > Pseudomonadota > Gammaproteobacteria > Steroidobacterales > Steroidobacteraceae > 13-2-20CM-66-19. The sequence goes on from VBNH01000176.1 coordinate 1,195, forward strand.
TCCCCTTGCCCTCGTCCAGGCGCTGTAGCGTCTCGACGCGCGTGCCGCAACTCTCGGCGAACGCAAGCGCGGCCCGCGTCGGCTGGCCTGCTGCATCGAACGCCGCGTTCAGCGGCGGTCCGCGGCGCTTGAGGTGCTGCTCGGGCTGCTGCGCGGCGAGTCGCTTCACCCACACGGCGAGCCGCCTTGGGGTGGCAAAGCCGACGAGCTCACCGTGCGCCAGATCCGCCTTGTCGAGTCCCGCGGCGAGTCCGGCGACGAGCGCCTGCTGCAGGGCGGGGAGCGAGCGGGGCGGCAGCTCCTCGGTGCCGATCTCGAGGAGGAAGTCGCGCCGCTCGGCCTTCATGCCGCCGCTCCGGCCGCGGCCGCCGGCGCCGCCTTCAGCAGCGGGAAACCGAGCGCGGCGCGGCTCTCCAGATACGCCTTCGCCACCGCGCTCGCGAGCGTGCGCACGCGCAGGATGTAGCGCTGGCGCTCGGTCACTGAAATGGCGCGCCGCGCATCCAGCAGGTTGAACGTGTGCGAGGCCTTGAGCACCTGCTCGTACGCGGGCAGCGCGAGCCCGGCCGCGAGCAGCCCCTGGCAGGCACGCTCGTGATCCTCGAAGTGCGTGAGCAGGCGAGGCACGTCGGCGTGCTCGAAGTTGTAGGCGGACTGCTCGACCTCGTTCTGGTGGAACACGTCCCCGTAGGTCACGCGTCCGCAAGGCCCCGCGCTCCACAGGATGTCGTAGATGCTCTCGACACCCTGCAGGTACATCGCGAGGCGCTCGAGTCCGTAGGTGATCTCGCCGGTCACGGGGCGGCAGTCGAGGCCGCCGACCTGCTGGAAGTAGGTGAACTGCGTGATCTCCATGCCGTTCAGCCACACCTCCCACCCCAGGCCCCAGGCCCCGAGCGTGGGCGACTCCCAGTTGTCCTCGACGAAGCGCACGTCGTGCACCAGCGGGTCCAAGCCGAGCGTCGCAAGACTCCCCAGGTACAGATCCAGGATCGGCAGCGGCGAGGGTTTGATCACCACCTGGTACTGGTAGTAGTGCTGCAGGCGGAAGGGATTCTCGCCGTAGCGCCCGTCGGTCGGCCGGCGCGAGGGCTGCACATACGCCGCGCGCCACGGCTCGGGTCCCACCGCGCGCAGGAAGGTCGCGGTGTGAAAAGTACCGGCGCCGACTTCCATGTCATAGGGCTGCAGGATGACGCACCCCTGCTTGGACCAGTAGTGCTGCAGGGCGAAGATCAGCTCCTGGAAGGTGCGCGGCGCGCGGCCGATTTTCATGGAGGGACTTTCTGACCCCAAAGAGCGCGCGAGTATACGGCGCGCACCGCGCAGCGGTCCGCCCCGCGCAGCAGTCCGCCCCAAGCCCGCCGGCGGCACCCAAACGTCCGAGCTCGCACCAGCAACGCGCATGCGCACCTATGCCATCCTGGGGAATCCGCACCGCCGCTGCCAGCCGCACGTGAATGGTGCAATAATCGCTGCGCCCCGCACCAACATGGTGCAAACGGCGCTCAATTTGCCTGCCAACTACTTGATTTGCTATGAGGGCGGTCTGGCACAGACCCTGCAATACCAGGCCACTCCGCCGGCCTCGCACATCAGCCCACTTTCGACTGCGGCGGCGAGCTCTACCCCTTTCCCGGAGGCGATATGACACCCAGTGACGTACTGAAACTCATAAAAGAAAAACAGGCGAAATTCGCGGACCTGCGCTTCACCGACACGCGCGGCAAGGAGCAGCACGTCACCATTCCGGCGCGGCTCGTGGATGAGGAGTTCTTCCACGACGGCAAGATGTTCGACGGCTCCTCCATCGCCGGATGGAAGGGCATCAACGAGTCGGACATGATCCTGATGCCCGACCCCAACACCGCGGTCATCGATCCGTTCTTCGAGGAGACGACGGTCGACATCCGCTGCGACGTGATCGAGCCCACCACCATGCAGGGCTACGAGCGCGACCCGCGCTCGCTCGCCAGGCGCGCGGAGGCCTATCTCAAGTCCACCGGCATCGCCGACTACGCCCTCTTCGGGCCGGAGAACGAGTTCTTCATTTTCGATTCCGTGCGCTTCGGCAACGAGATGCACGGCTGCTTCTATTCGATCGACTCGGTGGAGGGTGCGTGGAACTCGCCGAAGGAATATCAGGATGGCAACCGCGGTCATCGCCCCGGCATCAAGGGCGGCTACTTCCCGGTGCCGCCGGTGGACGCCTACCAGGACATCCGCTCGGCGATGTGTCTCGCCTGCGAGGAGATGGGCCTCAAGGTCGAGGTGCATCACCACGAAGTCGCCACCGCCGGGCAGGCCGAGATCGGCATCGGCGCGGGCACCCTGGTCGCGAAGGCCGACCAGGTGCAGATCCTCAAGTACGTCTTGCAGAACGTGGCGCACGGCTACGGCAAGACCGTGACCTTCATGCCGAAGCCCCTGGTGGGCGACAACGGCAGCGGCATGCACGTGCACCAGTCGCTGCAGAAGGAGGGCAAGGCGCTGTTCGCCGGCGACAAGTACGGGGGACTTTCGGATCTGGCGCTCTACTACATCGGCGGCATCATCAAGCACGCCCGGGCACTGAACGCCTTCACCAACGCCGGCACCAACAGCTACAAGCGCCTGGTGCCCGGCTTCGAGGCGCCGGTGCTGCTCGCGTACTCGGCGCGCAACCGCTCCGCCTCGATCCGCATTCCGTGGGTGTCCAATCCCAAGGCGCGGCGCATCGAGGTGCGCTTCCCGGACGCGAGCGCCAACCCCTACTTCGCCTTCACGGCGATGATGATGGCGGGGCTGGATGGCATCCAGAACAAGATCCACCCCGGGGACCCTGCGGACAAGGATCTCTACGACCTCGAGCCCGAGGAGGCGAAGCACATTCCGACCGTATGCCACTCGCTCGACATGGCGCTC
>VBNH01000177.1 GCA_005878095.1 Gammaproteobacteria bacterium
CACGAGTTCCGCACACCGCTCGCCGCACAGCTGGCGTCGATCGAGCTGCTGCTCGCGGGTCTGGAGCGGCTGCCGGCGGCGCAGCAGAAGGAGCTGGTGACCTCGCTGGAGCGTGGCACGCTGCGTCTGACACAGCTCATCGACAACCTGCTCGAGAGCGTACGCATCGAGTCGGGACAGCTCGACATCCGCCAGCAGAGCGTGGCGCTCGCCGAGGTGGTGGAGGACGCGCGCGCCCTGGTGCGCCCGCTCCTGGCGCAGCGGCGCCAGACCCTCGCGGTCAGCCTGCCCGAGGACTTGCCGCTGGTGGCCGGCGACAAGCCGCGTCTCACCCAGGTGTTTGTCAACCTGCTCGCCAACGCCAACAAATTCGCGCCCGAGGACAGCACCGTGCGCATCGGCGCCGAGGCGCGCCCGGGTCAGGTGCTCGCGTGGGTGGAGGATGAAGGTCCGGGACCGGCGGCGAGCGACGGCGAGGCGCTGTTCGCGCGCTTCCGGCGCGGCGGCGGCGCGGAACCGGAGGCGGCGGGGCTCGGACTCGGTCTGTGGCTCGTGAAGTCGATCATCGACCGGCATTCGGGCAGCGTCGCCTTCGAACGCACCGCCGCCGGCCGCACGCGCTTCACCCTGACCCTGCCGGCGGAGAACGGCGCATGAAAGTGCTGGTGGCGGACGATGACGCGGATCTGCGCGATCTCATAGCCTTCACCCTGACGCAATCAGGTTATCTCGTCCTCAAGGCGGGCGACGGGCCCTCCGCCGTGCGTCGCTTCGAGGAGGAATCCCCGGACCTGGTGGTGCTCGACATCAACATGCCGGGGCTCTCCGGTTTTCAGGTCTGCGAGGCGATCCGCGAGCGCTCGCGGATCCCGGTGATGATGCTGACCGTGCGCGGCGAGGAGGAGGATCTGGTGCGCGCGCTGGGGCTCGGCGCCGACGACTACCTCACCAAGCCGTTCAGCCCGCGGACGCTCCTGGCGCGCATCAAGGCGCTGCTGCGCCGGGCGGGAATGGAAAATACCGCCCCGCTCGCCGCCGGACGCGTGGCCCTCGATCTGCGGGAGCACACCGTGAGCATCGGCCGCGCCGACCCGGTGCGCCTCACGAAGCTCGAGCTGCGGCTGCTGCAGATGCTGCTGGCGAATGCCGGCCGCACGGTGAGCTCTGATCGGCTCCTGGTGCAGGTGTGGGGACACCGCAGCGGTGGCGACCGCCAGCTCCTCAAACAGCTGGTGCACCGCCTGCGGCAGAAGATCGAAGCGGATCCGGCGGCGCCCGCGCTGCTGCGCACGGCCGCTGCGGGTTACAAGCTCCTGGTCGACTGACCCGCGGCCGGCGCAAGTCTGCGGCACATGCGCGCGTTCCCGGATCAGCATGGTGCCGGGGCCCGGGCGCTGCCGCGCGTCATTCGCCCTGTGCCGAGATCTGATCGAACACGCCGCCATCGCTGAAGTGCGTGCGCTGCACCTGCGCCCAGCCGCCAAAGTCGGCGATGGTAGCGAGCTTCAGGGGCGGGAAGCGCGCCGCATGGCGCGCCGCGACCTCGGGATCGCGCGGCCGGTAACCGTGGCGCGCGATGATCTCCTGCCCTTCCTGGCTGTACAGGTACCTGAGGTAGGCCATCGCCACCTCGCGCGTTCCGCGCCGCAAGGCCACCTTGTCCACCACCGCCACCGGCGGCTCGGCGAGAATGCTCACCGACGGCATCACGATCTCGAGCTGGTCCGCGCCGAGCTCGCGTACCGCGAGCAGCGCCTCGTTCTCCCAGGTCACCAGCACATCCCCGAGTCCACGCTGCACGAACGTGGTCGTCGAGCCGCGAGCGCCGGTGTCGAGCACCGGCACGTTCTGGTACAGCCGGCGCACGAACTGCCGCGCGCTCGCTTCGTCCCCCCCCGGCTGCGCGCGGGCCCAGGCCCAGGCGGCCAGATAGTTCCAGCGGGCGCCGCCGGAGGTCTTGGGGTTGGGCGTGATCACCGCCACTGCGGGGCGCGCGAGATCGCCCCAGTCGTGAATTGCCTTCGGGTTGCCGTGGCGGACCAGGAAGACGATGGTGGAGGTATAGGGCGAGCTGTTATCCGGCAGCAGCGTCTGCCAGTTCAGCGGCAGCAGCTTCGCGTCAGCGGCGATCGCATCGATGTCGGCCGCCAGCGCGAGCGTCACCACGTCCGCGGCGAGCCCGTCGATCACCGAGCGCGCCTGCTTGCCCGAGCCGCCATGTGACTGATCGACACGCACGTCCTGGCCGCTCTTCGCTTTCCAGTACCTGGCAAAGGCCGCGTTGAAATCCACGTACAGCTCGCGGGTGGGGTCGTAGGACACATTCAGCAGCGTCACGCGAGCCGCATGCGCAGACCCGGACCCACCGTGGCAGGAGGCGAGCAGGACGGCGAGCGCGAGCGCGCACAGCACGCCACCGAGGGCCGCGCGCAGCCGGCGGAATGCTGCTGCCATCAGGGCGTGCTGGCCGGTGCGGTCGGCGAGTACCCCAGTGCGCGCAGCAGGTGCGGCTCGAGCTCGCGCGCGCAGGCGCTGACGGTGCGAGGTCCGCCGAGCTCTGCCAGCTGCGTCATCTCGAGGCCCTGGTAGCCGCAGGGATTGATGCGGCGGAAGGGCGTAAGGTCAAGCGCCACGTTCACGGCGAGGCCGTGATAGCTGCCGCCCCGGCGCACGCGCACGCCGAGGCTTGCAAGCTTGCGCCCGTCGACGTACACCCCCGGGGCGCCGCGCCGGCACTCGGCGCGGATGCCAAACTGCGCCGCCAGATCGACGACGCTGCGCTCCAGCGCCGTGACGAAGTCACGGACCGCAACCCCCGCACGCTTCAGATCCAACAGCGGGTACACCACCAGCTGTCCCGGGCCGTGATAGGTCACCTCACCGCCGCGATCGACCTGCACCACCGGGATATCGCCGGGCGAGAGCAGGTGCGCGCGGCTCGCGTTCACCCCCAAGGTGAACACCGGCGGGTGTTCGAGAAACCAGATCTCATCCGGGGTCGCCGCGCCGCGCTCCTCGGTGAAGCGCTGCATGGCGCGCCAGGTGGGCTCGTACTCGATGAGTCCCAGGCGCCGGATCACGGGTGCGCGCACGGGAGCGCCCGCCGTGGCCGCACGCGGCGTGTACGCCGCCGCCGTGCCGGCCAGGCTCATGTCGCCAGGCGCCGGTTGTCGAGGCCGGCGTTGTTGCGCTTGAGCGCCTGCTCGGCCCGATAGCTCGAGCGCACCAGGGGTCCCGACACGCATTCGAGGAAGCCGCGCGCCAGAGCCAGCTCGCGATAGCGATCGAACTCCCGGGGTGTCACGAAGCGCTGCACCGGAAGGTGATTGAGCGTCGGTCGCAGGTACTGCCCGAGCGTCACGATGTCGACGCCGGCAGCGCGCAGGTCGGCGAGCGTCGCGTCGATCTCCTCGTCGCTCTCCCCCAGGCCCAGCATGAGACTGCTCTTGGTCAGAACCGCAGGCCGGCGCTGCTTGGCGGCCGCGAGGACCTGCAGAGTCTGTTGGTAGCCGGCGCGCGGATCGCGCACCGGATGCGTCAGGCGCCGCACGGTCTCGATGTTCTGCGCGAACACCTCGATTCCGGAGTCGACCACCGTCTCAACGTCCGCCCGCACTCCGCGGAAGTCCGGCGTCAGAGCCTCTACCGCCGTGTGCGGGTTGCGGCGTTTGATGGCGCGTACGCAGGCGGCATAGTGCGCCGCCCCGCCGTCGGGGAGGTCGTCACGATCGACCGAGGTCAGCACCACGTAGCCGAGCCTCATCAGCTCCACGGTGTGCGCGGCGTTCTCGGGCTCGCCGGCGTCGAGCCAGCCGTGCGGGTTGCCCGTGTCCACGGCACAGAACCGGCAGGCGCGCGTGCACACCGCGCCCATCAGCATGATGGTCGCGGTGCCCGCGTTCCAGCACTCACCGATGTTGGGACACTTCGCCTCCTCGCAGACCGTGGCGAGCCGGTGCTCCCTGACGAGCGCCCTGACGCGGGCGAAGGCAGCGCCGGTCGGCGCCTTCGCCTTGAGCCACGGCGG
>VBNH01000053.1 GCA_005878095.1 Gammaproteobacteria bacterium
GCGCATCCAGGTGGGCATGGTGGGCATCAACATACCGATTCCGGTGCCCATGGCGTGGCACGGGTTCGGCGGCTGGAAGGGGAGCCTGTTCGGCGATACCCACGCCTACGGCGAGGAAGGCGTGCGCTTCTACACGCGGCAGAAATCCATCATGCAGCGCTGGCCGGAGAGCACACCCAGGGGCGCGGAATTCGCCATGCCGACCGCCAAGTAGCGCGGCGCCAGGTACCGCGAACGCGCTAAGCGTGCGATGAGCCGGGCTGCCCGGCGCTGACGGCCGGCGGTGCGCTGAGGCCCGAGCGCAGCGCCGCATCGTCCACCCCGCCGCACCATTTCGCGACCACGATGGTCGCCACGGCGTTGCCGATGAGATTGGTCAGCGCCCGCGCTTCCGACATGAAGCGGTCGATGCCCAGAATCAGCGCCAATCCCGCGACCGGCACGTGCCCGACCGCCGAGAGCGATGCGGCCAGCACGATGAAGCCGCTGCCGGTCACCCCGGCGGCGCCTTTGGAGGTGAGCAGCAGTACGGCGAGCAGCATCCCCTGGTGCCACAGATCGAGCGGCGTATTGGTCGCCTGCGCGATGTAGAGCGCCGCCATGGTCAGATAGATCGAGGTGCCGTCGAGGTTGAAGGAATAACCGGCGGGGATCACCAGCCCGACGATGGACTTGCGCACGCCCAGGTCCTCCAGCTTCGCGAGCATGCGCGGCAGCACCGTCTCGGAGGACGAGGTCCCCAGCACGATGAACAGCTCCTCGCGAATGTAGCGCATGACGGCGAGCACCGAGAACCCATGGAGCCTGGCGATCGCACCCAGCACCACCAGGATGAACAGCACGCAGGTGAGGTAGAAACAGCCCATGAGGCGGGCGAGCGCGACCAGCGATTGCGGCCCATAGCGGCCGACCGTGAAGGCCATGGCGCCGAACGCGCCGAGGGGTGCCAGCCGCATCACAAAGCTGACCATGGTGAACAGCACCTGCCCGGTTTTCTCGATCAGCTGGAACACCGGGTTGGTGCGCCCGCCCACCACATGCAATGCGAAGCCGAACAGGATCGCCAGCAGCAGGGTCTGCAGGATGTCCCCACTGGCGAAGGCCCCGAAGAAGGTTGCGGGAATAATGTTGAGGAGGAATTCAGTCACGGTGCCGATCCCGCCCGGCGTGGCGTACTGGGCAATGGCGTGGGTGTCGAGTGTGGCCGGATCGGCGTTGACTCCCACGCCGGGCTTGAGCACGTTCACCACCAGCAGCCCTATGAGCAGCGCGAAACTGGTCACGAGCTCGAAGTACACGAGCGCCAGGCCACCCGCCTTGCCCACGTCCCGCAGCTTCGCCATCCCGGCGATGCCGGTGACCACGGTGCAGAAGATGATCGGCGCGATGAGCAGCCGGATGAGTTTTATGAAGCCATCCCCGAGAGGCTTCAGGCTCTGCGCCAGGTGCGGCCAGAAGATACCGAGCAGCACACCCGCCGCAATGGCGACGAGCACCTGGAAGTACAGTGTCCGCCAGACTCCGGCACGGCGCATATCGCGCCCCCCCCGAAAACTGCCGGACGCTAGCCTACCGCGTCCGCGGCGCGCCTGTCCGCTCGCGCCGCGTCAGGACACCTTCTCGAACTGCTGCTCTTCGGTGCTGCCCTCGAGTGCGGTAATCGACGAACTGCCGAGGCTCACCGCTTGGGTGACCGCATCGAAATAGCCCGCACCGACCTCGCGCTGGTGCTTGGTGGCGGTGTAGCCGGAGGCCTCGGCCGCGAACTCCGCCTGCTGCAGCTCGACGTACGCGGACATCTGCTGCGCCTTGTAGCCGCGCGCCAGCTCGAACATCGAGAAGTTCAGTGCGTGGAAGCCGGCGAGCGTGATGAACTGGAAGCGGTAGCCCATGGCGCCCAGCTCGCGCTGGAATCTGGCGATCTGCGCATCGTCGAGCTTGCGCTTCCAGTTGAAGGACGGCGAGCAGTTGTACGCCAGCGCCTTGTCCGGGAACTGCGCGTGGATTCCTTCGGCGAATTCCCTCGCCTCCTCCAGGTCCGGCCTGGCGGTCTCGCACCACAGGAGGTCCGCGTACGGGGCATAGGCGCGGCCGCGGGCGATCGCGCCCTTCAGTCCCGCCTTGACCGGGAAGAATCCTTCCCCTGTGCGGCCCCTGGTGGTGTCGATGAAGGGCCGGTCGCGCTCGTCGACATCCGAGGTCAGGAGCTTGGCGCTCTCCGCATCGGTGCGTGCGATCAGCACCGTCGGCACATCGCACACGTCCGCCGCCAGGCGCGCCGCGATCAGCTTGTTGATCGCCTCCTGGGTGGGCACGAGAACCTTGCCCCCCATGTGACCGCATTTCTTGGCCGACGACAGCTGATCCTCGAAGTGAACCCCGGCAGCGCCCGCATCGATCATCTGCTTCATGAGCTCGAAGGCGTTGAGCACGCCGCCGAAGCCCGCCTCCGCATCGGCCACGATCGGCTTCAGCCAGTCGATGGAGTCGTCCCCTTCGGCATGGTGGATTTCATCCGCGCGGCGCAGGGTGTTGTTGATGCGCCGCACCACCGCCGGCACCGAATCCGCCGGATACAGCGACTGATCCGGGTACATCTCGCCCGCGAGGTTGGCATCGCCCGCCACCTGCCAGCCGGACAGGTAGATGGCATCCAGTCCCGCCTTCACCTGCTGCATGGCCTGATTACCCGTCAGGGCGCCGAGTGCGTTCACGAATGGCCGCTCGCTCAGGTAGCGCCACAGTTTCTCCGCGGTGAGCCGCGCGATCGAGTGCTCCACGGGAATGGTGCCGCGCAGGCGCACCACGTCCTTGGCGTCATAGGCGCGCCGCACGCCGCGCCAGCGCGGCGCCTCGCGCCAGTGGCGCCGCAGCTCATCGGCAGTGGGCATCGGTTTAGCAGTGTTCATGGACCTGGTGCACCTCTCGCGCCCGCGTTGGTCAGCTCAGCAGCTGGTCAGCTCAGCAGCTCATAAGCCGGGAGCGTCAGGAATTCGTCGAAGGTCTCGCTCTTGGTCATTTGCTCGAACAGCCGCGCCGCCGTCGGAAACACACCGTGGGCGAGCCGCGCCGCGCCGACCTCGTCGTGGATGCGGTCGAGCTCCGCGCCGAGCAGCCGATCGAAGCGCTCCACCGTCACCGGCTGTCCGTCGCTGGTGCGCGCGCCGTGGCGCAGCCATTGCCACAGCTGCGCGCGGCAGATCTCCGCGGTCGCCGCATCCTCCATGAGGTGATACAGCGGCACACAGCCGTTGCCGCGCAACCACGCCTCGAGGTACTGCACGCCGACGCGGATGCAGGCGCGCAGGCCGCCCTCGGTGATCTCGCCCTCGGGCACCGTGAGCAGATCCCGAGGCGTCACGTTCACCTCCGCGCGCAGCGCGCCGAGCTGGTTCGGTCCGGGCATGAGCGCGTCAAACGGCTCGCGGGCGATCTGCGCCAGCCCTGGATGCGCGATCCAGGTGCCGTCGTGCCCGGCGCGCGCCTCGCGCAGCTTGTCGGCCCGCACGCGCGCCATCGCGGCCTCATTCGCCTGCGGGTCATCGCGGATCGGAATCTGCGCCGCCATGCCGCCCATGGCGTGCGCGCCGCGCCGGTGGCAGGTCTTGATGAGCAGGTCCACGTAGGACTTGAGGAAATGACGGTCCATGGTCAGGGTGGCGCGATCGGGCAGCAGGAACTCGCCGCGGTTCCGGAATTTCTTGATGAAGCTGAAGATGTAGTCCCAGCGCCCGCAGTTGAGCCCGGCGGAGTGCTCGCGCAGCTCGTAGAGAATCTCGTCCATTTCAAACGCCGCCAGCACGGTCTCGATGAGCACCGTCGCCTTGATCGTGCCGCGCGCGATACCGAGCGCCTCCTGCGCTGCGAGGAACACCTCGTTCCACAGCCGCGCCTCCAGATGGCTCTCGATCTTGGGCAGATAGAAATACGGCCCGGTGCCGCGCCGCGCGAGCGCCTCGTGGTTATTGGCGAGAAATAACGCGAAGTCACACAGCGCCCCGGACACGGTCTCGCCGTTGATGCGCAGGTGCTTCTCCGGCAGGTGCCAGCCTCGCGGCCGCACGATGAGGGTGGCGGTGTGCTCGGCCAGCCGGTAGACCCTGCCGGTGGCGGGGTCTTCGTAACTGATGGTGCGGCGCACGGCGTCGTTGAGATTCACCTGGCCGCGGATCACGTTTTCCCAGGTGGGGGAGCAGGAGTCCTCGAAGTCCGCCATGAAGGCGCGCACCGGCGCGTTCAGGGCGTTGATGACCATCTTGCGATCCACGGGGCCGGTGATCTCCACGCGCCGGTCGGCGAGGTCCGCGGGCACCGGGGCGATGCGCCAGTCGCCGGCGCGCACCGCGGCAGTGTCCGCCAGAAACTCCGGCAACGCCCCGTCATCGAGCAGCGCCTGGCGCTGCGCGCGCGCGTTGAGCAACTCGAGGCGCCGTGCATTGAAGCGCCGGTGCAGGCTCGCCAGCAGCTGCAGCGCCAGTGGCGTCAGCACCTCTTCCGAGCGCTCGACCCTCGGTCCCAGGACCTCGAGCTTCGGTCCGGTCGGTTCGCGCGAATACAGCCGCGCCTGGCTCTCGGCGTTCATCAGGTGAGCATACCCCGATTGCACGGCAATTTGACTGTGGAAACTTCACACTGTTAATTTCACATGTCATGCACACCGTGCAGAGGGGCCAAGCTGTGCCTGAGCTGTTGCGCAAGGGCCATTTTCTCGGCGCCAAATTACGCGCGGTACGCAAGCGCAACGGCCTGACCCTGGAGGAGCTGTCGGTGCGCTGTATCCAGCGCGACTCCGACATCGCGCCCTCGGTCTCCTACCTGAGCATGATCGAGAGCGGCAAGCGCACCCCCTCCCGGGAGCTGCTCGAGCTTCTGGCCGCGGTGTTTCAGCGTACCCCGGCGTGGTTCCTGGACGAGAGCGCGGATTTCGAGCTGCCGGCGCCGGTCCCCGGAGGCGCCACCGCACGCGTCCCGCTCGAGCCGGCGTTCCTGTTCTCCAAGAGCCTGCTGCAGGTGGTGATACCGGAGCTGCTCGCCCAGACCGGCACCAGCGGCCGGCAGTTCGCGCACCTTCTCATCCGCTCGCATCAGGAGCTGTCGCGCAATGATTTCCCAGACCTGGAACGCGCCGCCGACAGCGTGGGCGAGCGGCGCTTCCCGCTGTCGGTCGAGGATCTGCTGCGCTTGTGCCGGCGCCACGGGCTGGAGATTCGCTGGTTCGACCGCAAGCCGGTGCTGGCGCGCGACAAGGACCGCGAGGTGCGCAGCATGGTGCGCTCCTTCTTCCAGGCGCCGCGCGTGGTGTACGCCAACCGCGCCCTGCAGGCGGACCCCGCGCGCCTCAAGTTCGACCTCGCGGCGCACATCGCTCACAAGGTGCTGCACGGCGGAGACGGGCTGAAGTCCGCGCACGCCACGGGCGGGGAGATGGGCGGCAGCCCCGAGGGCGGCTCGAGCGCGGCCGGCATGAATGCCCAGGACGTGCTGCACGCGTGGCGCGACTTCGAGTGCAGCTTCTTTGCCGGCGCGCTGCTCGCGCCGCGCGTCCCGTTCCGGCGCTTCCTCGCGCGCGAGCGCTACCGCGTGGAAGCCGGCGCCAAGCTCGAGCTCACCCCGGCGGTGGTGATGCGGCGCATGACCAAGGTGTCTCCCTATCCGTACTGGCATTTCTTCGACGCCTACCCGCCCGGATATCTGCGGGCGGTGTATCGCGGCAACGGCATACCCTTGCCCTGGGGAAACCTCGCGCAGGTGAGCGACCCATGCCCCAACTGGGCGGTGTTTCGCATGATCGATGCCGATCATGCCGCGTGCGGCTCGCAGATCTCGGTGCTGCGCGATGGGGAGCGCTCGCTCCTGTACTGCTGTCACTCGCGCCGGGTTCATGACATGGCAGGCAACCCGCACGTGCTGTCGGTCGGCGTGGACCTGGCGCCGGCGCTCGCCTCGAACGGCGTGCCGAGCGAGCCGGTGATCGATTCGATCCTGCGGGAGTGCCTGCACCGGCGCGGCGAAGCACGCGTTCCGAAGGCGGCCGCCCAGATGCTCGACGCGGTGGCCAAGGTACTCAACATCGCCTGGATCGGCGACGCGCTTGCCAAGCCCGCACGCATCATCTGTCCGCGCAGCAACCGCTGCCCGCGCCCAGAGCGCTGCGAGGGGGCGCGGCCCTCGCGTGCGCGCGAGATCGCGGACGTGCGCGAGGAGATCCTCGGGCGCGAGGCGTGATGGCGTAAAATGCAGGCCACCACGTGGCCTGCGGAAAAGGATGCACCATGCAGAGGGACAAGGGCGCAGGCACTGGCGCCGCGGCCGTGATGCTGCTGGGAATGATGCTGCTCGCGCCCGGAGCGTCCGCGGGCGCCGGCGGCGCGCAATCGGCCGCCGCCACCGCCGCGGATCTGCAGGCGGAGCGCAATAGCATCGATGCGTGGCGCGCCGGGCGCGTCGACCGGCTCACCAGCGACACGGGGTGGCTGACACTCACGGGACTCTTCTGGCTCAAGCAGGGTGAGAACAGCTTCGGCCGTGCCGCCGCGAACGCGCTGCTCCTCGACAACACCTCGCTCGCCGACACGGCCGGCTCATTCGTGCTGGCCGGCCGCCAGGTGCGCTTCGTCGCCGCTCCCGGCGCCGGCGTGACGCACGACGGACGGGCGGTCAGCTCGCTCGATCTCACCTCCGATGCCCAGGGTGAACCCACGGTACTTGCCAGCGGCTCGTTGCGCTTCTTCGTCATCGAGCGCGCCGGCAATCTGGGCGTGCGCGTGCGTGACCTCGACAATCCCCGCCGCCGCAACTTCCGCGGGCTCACCTACTTCCCCGTGAGCACCGACTGGGTCTGCAACGCCCGCTTCGAGCCTTACGAGCCGACGCGCCGCCTGAAGATCGTGAACATCCTTGGCATGGAAGAGGAGACGCAGTCGCCGGGCGCGGTGATATTCACCAGGAATGGCCGCGAGTGGCGGCTCGATACCGTGCTCGAGACGCCGGGCGAGCAGGAGCTGTTCATCATGTTCGCCGACGGCACCAGTGGACGTGAGACTTACGGCGGCGGACGGTTCCTGTACATCCCGCTGCCGCAAGGCCATACGGCGCTGGTGGATTTCAACAAGGCCTTCAACCCGCCGTGCGCGCTGAACGACTTCGCGACCTGCCCGCTGCCGCCGCCGCAGAACCGCCTGAAGCTCAGGGTCGATGCGGGCGAGAAGAAGTACGCCGGCACGCCCGAGCGTCGCTCGTAATCGATGGAGGTCGTGTCGGGGCTCAGCCTGGCTGATTGCGCCGCTGGGCGCGAATGAGCCGAATGCGCTCCATGACGCGCCGCCGCCCCTCGGGCGTCAGGGTCGTGCCCGCAGGCGCGGGCCGCGCCGCAAAGCTCGCCGCGGCGCCGGCCGCCGCTGCCGCCGCGCTGGCGGGCGGGAAGGAGATGAACGCGTCGCTGAAGAAGTGGGCATTGGGACCGGTCTGCACGTAGAAGGGCACGAAGGCGCTCGCCGTGGCGGTGAGCGCCTGGTAGTCGCCGAGAAAGAGGCCTTGGGCGTTCGCCGCCTGGCTGAGATCGAAGGGGCCGGACAGGTGCGTCTCCCTGAAGTTGACCCCGTCGCTGGAGGTGACCAGCCAGCAGTCGGTGAGGAACAGGGCTGTCGAGGACGTGTCGTTGCGCAGGTCGTAATAGGTGACGCCGATGACGCCATCGGCGCGCACGTGGATGGTCGGGGTGAAGGCCGGCACGTTGGGGTCGGCGTTGACCTCGACGGGCGTCGACCAGTGGAGTCCCCCGTCCGAGGATTGCGCCATCGCAATGCCGTCGCGCTGTCCGCTCGAGAAGCGCGAGTCCTGCCAGGCGACGTAGATGACTCCTCCGGGACCTACGCTGATCGAGGCGATGCCCGAGCCGTCGCGCACCGGCGTGCCCGAGTGCGGATCGGTGACCCCGACGGCCGTGAGGCTCGAGATGGTGGCGGGAGCGGACCAGATGGCACCGTGGTTGTTCGAGCTGATCGCGCGCAGCAGCGCCGAGCTCGCTCCGCCCGTGTTATCGATCTCGGTGAAGATGTCGACGGCCACGCCCGTCGGCAACACCACGATCTGGTTGCCGAGAGTCTGGTTCTGCGGGCCCGGATCGTAGATGCTGCGGGCCGTCTGCCAGGTGGACCCGCCATCAGCGGTGACGGCGAAGTAGCTCGGTCCGCCAGTCGCCCCGGTTAGCCGGTCCCATACCGCGTACACATAGTTCGCGTTGGTCGGATCGGCGGTGATCGAGCCCTTGTCGTTGAAGCTGCCCGAGGCGTCCTGGATGAGCGCCTGTGGCATGCTCCAGGTCATGCCGCCGTCGGTGGAGCTCGATACCAGCATGGCGCTGGACGAGCCGGGCTGCAGGATGCCACCCGTGAAGGAGAGCGACAGGGCGTAGACCGTGCCGGCGGGCGAGACCGTGAGCCACGGGTCGCTGGCGCGCGCGTAGTCGCCGCCGCTCAACGTACTGCCGCCGGTGCAGCGTGAGAACGCCGCGTTGGTCAGCTTCCAGGTCATGCCGCCGTCGAAGGATGCGGCGAGCATCAGGCCCTGCGAGCCGCCATTGGACCAGCGGTCCTGCTGCCAGGCGGCGATCAGATTCAGGGGGCTCAGGGGATTCAGGGCGAGGGACGGCTCGACAGCCGCATCGACGTACAGAATTCCGTTCGCCGCCACGCCCTCGCAGCCCGCGCTGAAGGTCGAGAGTTGCGACACGCGCACCTGCGTGACGGAGGTGAAGGGGGGCGGAGGTGGAGGCGGCGGTGCGCTCCCTCCCCCACCGCCACCGCACCCTGTGGCCAGCGCCAGGCCGGAGAGCGTGAGTACGGCGAGTGCGCAGCGCCCGCTCACGTGGCGATGACTGACGCGGCGAAGACTCACGCGGTGATGAAAATCGTGGCCGGGTGCTCCAGGCATTCCTTCAGCGCCTGGATCATCGCGGCCGCGTCGTAGCCGTCCACGAAGCGGTGGTCGAAAGACGAGGAGAGATTCATGGTGCGCCGGATGGCGATGGCGCCGTCCACGACCACCGGGCGCTCCAGGGCGCGGTTCACGCCGATGATGGCCACTTCCGGAGCGTTGATGATCGGCGTACTGGCGATGCCGCCCAGCTTGCCGAGACTGGTGATGGTGATGGTCGAACCGCTCAGCTCTTCGCGCTTCGCCTTGTTGGTGCGCGCCGCCTCGCTCACCCGGCGCATCTCGGCCGCCAGATCCCACAGCGTGAGCGCCTGGGCGTCGTGCACCACCGGCACCTTGAGGCCATCCGCGGTCTGCGTGGCGACACCCAGGTGCACGGACCGGTGACGCACGATCACGCCCCGCTCGGCGTCGTAGTGCGCATTGCATTGTGGAAAATCCTGCAGCACGCGCACCAGCGCCAGCGCCAGGAACGGCAGATAGCTCAGCGCCGGCGCACCCGGCGCCAGGGCGCCGTTCAGATGGCGGCGCAGGGATTCGAGCTCGGTGACGTCGAGCTCCTCCACGTAGGCGAAGTGCGGGATGTTGCGCTTCGCCTCGCTCATGCGCTGGGCAATGACGCGGCGCAGGCCGATCACCTTGATCTCTTCCGTGGCGCCGCTCGGCGCGACGCGCGCCTCGGCAGCCCTGGCCGCGGCAACCGCCTTGGGCGCTGCGCGCAGCGGCGTCGGCTGCGGCGCGCGGCGCGCCACGTAGGCCTCCAGGTCCTTCGGCACGATCCGTCCGCTGGGTCCGGAGCCGGCAATCTGCCGCAGATCGATCCCTGCCTCGTGCGCCCGGCGGCGAATGGCCGGCGAGGTGGCGACACGGCCGGCGCGGTCCGCGGCGGGCGTCGCGGGTACGGACGCAGCGCCGTTGCCACTGCCGCCCGATGCCGGCGCGGACCTCGCCGCCGGCGCGGGTGTGGCTTGCGCCGCAGCGTCGGGCTGCGTTTCCAACACGATCAGCTCCGAGCCCACCGGCACCGTGTCCCCGGGTGAGCCGGTCGTGGAGAGCACGCGTCCACTCACCGGCGCCGGTACCTCCACGGCCGCCTTCTCGGTCATCACCTCGACCACCACGTCGTCCTCGGCGACCGTGTCGCCGGGCTTGACGCGCCAGTTGACGATTTCCGCCTCGACCGTGCCTTCGCCCAGGTCGGGCAGCTTGAAGACGTACCTGCTCACGCCGCCTCCATCACCTGCTTCAGCGCCGCGGCAATGCGCGCCGGTCCCGGAAAATACTCCCATTCGAACGCGTGCGGATAAGGCGTGTCCCAGCCGGTAACGCGCTGCACCGGCGCTTCGAGATTCCAGAAGCACTGTTCCTGAACCGTGGCCACGAGCTCCGCGCCATAGCCGCTGAAGCGCGTCGCTTCGTGCACCACCACGCAGCGGCCGGTCTTGCAGACCGAGGTGCACAGCGTGTCCACGTCGAGTGGCGCCATGCTGCGCACGTCGACGATCTCCGCGTCGACGCCCGCAAGCCGCACCGCCGCCTCGGCGACGTGCACCATGGTGCCGTAAGTGAGCACGCTGACTTCCTTACCCTCGCGCACCAGCGCGGCGCGGCCGATCGGCACGCGGTAATGGCCCTCGGGAACCTCGCCGCGCGGGTGTGCGCTCCAGGGCACCGCGGGCTTGTGCGGATCGCCGTCGAAGGGTCCGTTGTAGATGCGCTTGGGCTCGAAGAACACCACCGGGTCCTCGTCCTCGATCGAGCTGATCAGCAGGCCCTTGGCGTCGTAGGGGTTGGAGGGCATCACGACCTTGATGCCGCACACGTGCGTGAAAATGCTCTCCGGGCTCTGCGAATGAGTCTGCCCGCCGCGGATACCGCCGCCGCACGGGGTACGGATGGTCACCGGCGCGAAGAACTCTCCCGCCGAGCGGTAACGCAGCCGCGCGAGCTCGCTCACCACCTGATCGAAGCCAGGATAGATGTAATCGGCAAACTGGATCTCCGCGACCGGCTTGAGGCCGTTGACCCCCATGCCGATGGCCGCGGCGATGATGCCGCCTTCGGCGATCGGCGTGTCGAGGACGCGATGCTCGCCGTACTTTCTCTGCAGTCCGTCGGTGACGCGGAACACCCCGCCGAAGAAGCCCACGTCCTCGCCCAGAATGACCACGCGCGGATCGCGCTCCAGCATCACGTCCATCGCGGAGTTGAGCGCCTGCACCATGTTCATGCGCGCCATGCTTCAACCCTTCTTGGCCACCGAGGGTGCGGGCTGCCGGCGCTCGGCCGCCGCCGCGCTGCGCAGCGCCCGCAACTCCTCGCGCTGGCGCGCTAGACTAGGCGGCATCTCCTTGAACACGTCCTCGAACATGGTCAGCGGGTCGAGCGAGGGCCCGCCGGTGAGGGTTCCGTACGACTCCGCCTCCTTCCAGCAGGCGGTGACGTGCGCCTCGAGCTCCTTCTCGAGCCGGCCATGGCGCTCCTCGGACCACTCGCCGAGTGCGATCAGGTGCTGCTTCAGACGCGTGACCGGATCCCCGAGCGGCCAGGCGCGCCACTCTTCCTTGGGGCGGTAGCGCGAGGGATCGTCGCTGGTGGAGTGCGCCGCCGCCCGATACGTCACGTGCTCGATCAGGGTGGGTCCGCCGCTCTGGCGCGCGCGCTGCGCGGCCCATTGTGTCACCGCGTACACCGCCAGGAAATCGTTGCCGTCGACGCGAATCCCCGGTATGCCGTAACCGGGGCCGCGCTGGGCGAAGGTCTTGTGCTCACCACCCGCGAAGCCCTGGAAGGTGGAGATCGCCCACTGGTTGTTGACCAGGTTGAGAATCACCGGCGCCTGGTAGACGGCGGCGAAGGTCATCGCGTAGTGGAAGTCCGCCTCCGCGCTCGCGCCCTCGCCGATCCAGCTGGCGGCAATGCGGTCTTCGCCCTTGATGGCTGCGGCCATCGCCCAGCCGACCGCCTGGGGAAACTGCGTGGCGAGGTTGCCGGAGATGGTGAAGATGTTGCCGCTCCCCCAGTGGTACATGATGGGCATCTGCCGGCCCTTGCACATGTCGTGAGTGTTCGACAGACACTGGCACATGAGCTCGACCAGGTTGCGGCCGCGCACTACGTGCAGGCCCTGCTGCCGATACGAGGGGAACAGCATGTCCCCCGGCTGCAGGGCCATGCCCTGCGCCACCGCCACCGCCTCTTCGCCGGTGGACTTGATATAGAAGGAGATGCGCCCCTGCCGCTGGATCTTCTGCATGCGGTCGTCGAACAGCCGGGTGAGCAGCATGTGGCGCAGCGCCACCTGCAGCTCGGAGGCCTCCAGGTGCGGATCCCAGGGCCCGACGGCCCGGTGCTCATCATCGAGCACGCGCACCATCTCCAGGGCGAGGTTCTCGATGTCGCGCACCGAGGCGGTGACGTCCGGGCGGTTCACCGCACCTGCCGGGGATATCTGCACGTAGCTGAAATCCGGTTCCTGCCCCGGCCGTGCCGGCGGGGCAGGAACATGCAAGCGCGACCGTGGGGTCATGGGAGCCTCTGAAGCCTTACGCGCGAGGGGTTGCGGTGCCGAGTATGACTTCGGCAGGATTGTAGTCGCCTGACACGGGTAACACTACGCATGAAGCGCCGGCAGACCGCACCAAGGCTGGTGCTGCGGCACACGACGCAATCCGGGCCGCTCGAGCGCACGGCGCGTCAGAGCGCGGCGCGCGCCGCCCCACAGCCGGCGCGCGTGCGCGTCGGTCGGGAAGTTGCCGGCCGCAGCGGCAAGGGTGTATCGGTGATCAGCGGACTGCCCCTTGAGGAAGCGCAACTCGCCGAGCTGGCGACGCGGCTGAAGAAGCTGTGCGGCGCGGGCGGTGGCGTCAGAGAGGGTGTCATCGAGATTCAGGGCGAGCATCGAGACCGCCTGGTAGCCGAGCTGTCCAAGCTCGGCTACCAGGCGCGGCGCTCCGGCGGCTGAACGTTGTGACCTGCCGTGAGCCGGACCGCCGCCACGTGCAGTGGTATCCGCCGGCAATTTATTGCTATAGAGTGGCGCTGGAAAGGTCCCGCGCGGGGAATAAGGTGCACAAAGACCCTCAGACGCCGGCTCGGACACGGAATGGGGACGTCCTGCTGTTCGCGCGCAACTTCTTCCGCCATCCGCGCATGCTCGGCTCGATCGTGCCCAGCTCGCGCTTCCTCATCAAGCAGCTGCTGCAGCCCATCAACTGGGCGCGGGCGGACGTCATCGTCGAGTATGGTCCGGGAGTGGGCGGTATCACCGCGGAAGTGCTGCGGCAGATGCGTCCGGACGCCATGCTCATCGCCATCGAGATGAACCCGGACTTCGTCAAGTACCTGCGCAGCTCATTCACCGACCAGCGGCTGCGGGTGGTGGAAGGATCGGCAGTAGCGGTGGACGAGGTCCTGCGCCGCTTCGGCTACACACGCGCCAACTACATCATCTCCGGTATTCCGTTCAGCACCATTCCGGCACCGCTGCGCGAGCGCATACTGCGCAAGACCTGCGATGTGCTCGAATCCGGCGGCGCATTTCTCGTCTACCAGTTCTCCACGCGCGTGCTGCAGGACCTGAAGCGCATCTTCGGCTACGTCGGCCGCAGGTTCGAGCCGCTCAACGTGTTGCCGGCGCATCTGTTCATCTGTCAGCCCGGTACCGCCTGAGCACGGCTCGCCCGTAACCGCGGCGCGCCGCGCGCACCGCGCAGCACCTGCCAGCCCGCCGGCCTGCGTCGCGCAACCGCCCCGGGCGAACTGCCCTCCTGCGGGGTGGCGTTGACAATGCCGCGCCCGGGCGCGGATCCTCTTCATCATGGCTGGCACGTTGTGGATCGGAACGCGTAAGGGTCTGTTCGCGCTGCGCGCCGATGGCGCGCGCCGCAACTGGAAACTCGCAGGCCCGCAGTTTCTCGGCCACATCATTCACCACGTAGTACAGGATCCGCGCGAGCCACGGGTGCTGCTGCTGGCGGCCAAGACCGGGCATCTCGGGCCGACCGTGTTCCGCTCGGCCGATCGCGGCCGCAGTTGGCGCGAGGCCGCGGGACCGCCCGCTTTTCGCAAGGTCAACGACGGCGAGGAAGCACGCGCCGTGCAGCGCGTCTTCTGGCTCACGCCCGGCCACCATACCGAGCGGGCGACCTGGTACGCCGGCAGTTCCCCGGCGGGATTGTTTCGCTCCACGGACGGCGGCGAGCACTGGGAACCGGTGGCCGGGTTCAACGACCATCCGATGCGCCCGAAGTGGGCGGCGCTCGGCACGCCGGACGGGGAGTTCCTGCACTCCATTCTCGTGGACCCGCGCGACCCGCGGCACCTGTACATCGCGATCTCGATCGGCGGCGTGTTCGAGTCCACCGACGCCGGCAGCGACTGGACCCCGCTCAACGAAGGCTGTGCGGCGGACTTCCTGCCCGACCCGAGCGTGCCGTTCGGTCACGATCCGCATTGCATGGTGCAGCATCCGGGCAGACCCGAGCGGCTCTACCAGCAGAATCACTGCGGCATCTACCGCCTGGATGGCCCGCAGCGGCGCTGGCAGCGCATCGGCAAAGCCATGCCAAAGAAGGTCGGCGATATCGGCTTTCCGATCGTGCTGCATCCGACCGATCCCGACACGGCGTGGGTACTGCCCATGGACGGCCAGAGCGTGTGGCCGCGCACCTCCGTCGGCGGCAGGCCGGCGGTCTACGGCACCCGCGATGGTGGCGCCAGCTGGCGGCGCATGGATCGCGGCTTGCCGCAGTCGCAGGCCTGGTTCACGGTGTTGCGTCAGGCCATGTGCGCTGACACTCACCCACGCCCGGGCGTGTATTTCGGCACCACCGGGGGAGAAGTCTGGGCCAGCACCAACGGCGGGGACGGCTGGCGCTGCGTCGCGCGCCACCTGCCGGAAATCTACTCGGTGACTCACGCGGCCTGACCCATGAGCTGCACGGTGCGTATCGCCAGCCCACTGCGCTCGTACAGCGCCGGCGCCGCCACGCTCGCAGCCCGCGGCAGCACGCTCGCCGAGGTGCTCGCGAACCTCGAGCAGCGCTGTCCCGGGATCCGCTTCCGCATGATCGACGAGCACGACCGTATCCGCCCGCACATGCGGCTGTTCGTCAACACCAGCGAGGCGCGTGAACTGTCGGCGGTGGTGCACGATGGCGACACCGTGCACGTGATCTGCGCGCTCTCCGGAGGATGATCCCGTGACCCTGACCACCAGCGAGCGCGCCCGCTACCAGCGTCATCTGGCACTCACCGAGATCGGCGCGGCCGGACAGGAGAAACTCAAGGCGGCCCGTGTGCTGGTGGTCGGCGCCGGCGGGCTCGGCTCGCCGGCCGCGCTGTATCTGGCGGCCGCAGGTTGCGGCACCGTGGGACTGGTGGACTGCGACCGCGTGGAACTCTCCAATCTGCAGCGCCAGGTGTTGTTCGACAGCAGCGGCATCGCGCGCTCCAAGGCCGAGGCGGGGCGCGAGCGGCTCGCGAGCCTGAATCCCGAGATCCGGGTGCTGGCCCACGCGCTCGAGCTCAAGGCCGCCAACGTGCGCGCGCTGTTCCGGGACTACGACCTGGTACTCGATGGCACCGATCGCCTCAGCACCCGCTACCTGATCAACGACGCCTGCGTCATTCTCGGCTTGCCGCTGGTGTCGGCGGCGATCCACCGCTTCGAAGGCCAGGTCATGACTTACGTGCCCGGCCGGGGGCCATGCTACCGGTGCGTGTTCCCGCAGGCGCCCGAGGGCGGGGTGGCCAATTGCGCGCAGGCCGGGGTCTTGGGCGTTCTGCCGGGTGTGCTGGGCACTCTGCAGGCGACCGAGGCGATCAAGCTGATCACCGGCGTGGGCGAGCCGCTCACCGGTCGGCTGCTGACCTACGACGCGCTCGAGATGCGTTTCCACGAGTTCCGCGTCGCGCGCCGGCGGGACTGCGCGGTGTGCGGCGATGCGCCCACGATCAGCGAGCCGTGCGACCCGCCGCCCGCCGCCGCCGGTATACGTCGACTCACCGCCGCCGCCCTGAGCGAGCTGCTGCGCGACGCAGGCTCGCCGGCGCCGCGCCTGATCGATGTGCGCGAGCCCTACGAGTACCAGGCCGGGCACCTCGCCGGCGCCATCAACATCCCGCTCGGCGAGCTGCCGGGCCGTCTGGCCGAAGTCGCGCCCGCGAGCACCGCGGTGTTCATCTGCCGCAGCGGCGGGCGCAGCCTCGCCGCCTGCCAGATGGCCCTTGCCGCAGGGGTGCCCGCGCCTGTGAACCTCGAGGGCGGGATGCTCGCCTGGTCCGCGCAGGTCGACCCGGCGATCCAGGTCGCCTGAGCCGGCAGCGCGCCTCGACTCGCGGGACCGTCCAGCGCTCGGCATCGGGCGCGAGCTGGACTGTACAGGCCGTTTGGCATCGGTATCGGCGCCCGCTACTAGCCGGCGGTTTCAGGCATCGGGGTGGCGGCGCGACTTCGCGAACCAGGAGGCGGGTTTTGGCTGCGGCGCCAGCCGGACGCCGGCCTTGATGAGCTCGAACGCCACGCGCGGCTCATCCACGAACTCGAACAGCCGCAGATCCCCGGCTGCGATGGTGCCGTGGCGCACCAGCGCCTCGAAGTTCACCACTTCTTTCCAGAACGCCGAACCGTAGAGGAACACGGGAATCGACCGGTCGAGCTTGCGGGTCTGCGCCAGTGTCAGGATCTCGAACAGCTCATCGAACGTGCCGAAGCCGCCGGGGAACGCCACCAGGGCACGCGCCAGATGCGCGAACCACAGCTTGCGCATGAAGAAGTAGTGGAACTGGAAGCCCAGCTCCGGAGTGATATACGGGTTGGGACGCTGCTCCTGCGGCAGACCGATGTTGAGCCCCACGCTGCGGCCGCCGGCGAGCGCTGCCCCGCGATTGGCGGCCTCCATGATTCCCGGGCCCCCGCCCGAGCAGACGATCAGGCGCTCCCCGGGGAGCGAGCGGCTCCATTCCGTCACGAGCCGCGCCAGCTCCGTTGCCTCCTCGAGGTAGCGGCCCAGGGGGCCGCCGGCGCGCACGCGCGCCGAGCCGAAGAACACCACGCTCGCTGTGACTCCCGCGGCATTGAAGGCGCGCAACGGCGCCAGATACTCGGAGACGATCCGTATCGGGCGTCCTTCGTCCGAGTCGAGAAATCCGGGATCGTGGTAAGCCAGCGGGGGTGTTGGCATCATCCACCAAGTCTACCCCACTGAGGCGGCGACATTTTGCAAGGCGCCATGCGTTCGATGAGTGCCAGCCCTGCGGCCGCGCTGCTCGCCGCGGCGGCTCTCGCGGTGCGCGCCGCCGGGTGCACTGCCGCGCCGGCGACCGCTGCGCCGAGCCTGCCGCGCCTCGACGCGCAGACCTCGCTCCTGGTGGTGGCGCCGCATCCGGACGATGAGACGCTGTGTTGTGCCGGCGTCATCCAGCGCGTGGCGCGCGCCGGCGGGCGCGCGAGCGTTGTGTGGATCACCAGCGGGGATGCCTCCGAGCTCGACCTGCTGCTGATCGAGAAGAGCCTGTTCGTCAAGCCGGAGGAGGCGCGCGCTCTGGCCGCAACGCGCATGCGCGAGGCGCGAGAGGCGAGCGCGCGACTGGGCGTACCCGCCGCCGGGCAGTTGTTCCTGGGCTACCCCGACCGCGGCGTGCTCAGGCTCCTGACCGATCATCGCGCGACGCCCTACACCTCCGGCTCCACCGGCGCGGCGGCGGTTCCCTACCGCGCCGCGCTGTTTCCGGGCCATCCATACACGGGCGAGAGCCTCGAGCGCGACTTCGCCGCGGTGCTCGAGCGCGTACAGCCGACGCTGATTCTCGCCCCGAGCCCGCGCGACAGCCATCCCGATCATCGCGCCGCGGGGCTGCTCACCATCGCCGTCAGCACACGCCGCGGTGGGTTGCCTGGCGTACGCTACTGGATCGTGCATGGCGGGGAAGGCTGGCCCAGCCCGCGGGGGCTCCTGCCGGGCGTGCCGCTCACTGCGGCGCCGCGCAGCCGCGGGCTGGCGCTGGCGGTCTTCGCACTCGAACCCGCCGAGGAGGACCACATGCTGGAGGCGCTGCGCGCCTACGACACGCAGATGCGCACGCTGGCGCCGTTCCTGCTCGCGTTCGTGCGCAGCACGGAGCTGTTTGCCTCGCTCCCGGGAGCGGAGCTCGCGCCACAGTAGCCGAAGGCGACCCGCGGCCTCAGCGCCAGCGATCGAGTTGACGGTCGAGCACGCCGGCGATGCCCTCGCGCAGGCGATCGAGCCAGGCGCGCTGCCGCCAGTGGCGGCGGCTGAGCGCGCGCGATACGGCAAAATCGCGTTCAAACAGCGCCGCCGCCGCATCGGCAAAGCGCGCGTCGGCGATCTCCTGGTTGGCCTCCAGGTTCCAGCGGAAGCTCCAGCGATCGAGATTGCTCGAGCCGACCGATACCCAGTCGTCGCACAGGATCATCTTCGCGTGCAGCATGCGCGGCTGGTACTCGAATATCTTCACGCCGTTGCGCAGCATCCTGCCGTAGAACCGGCGTGCCGCCTGGCGCACCCACGGATGGTCAGTGCGCGCGCCCGGCACCAGCAGCCGCACGTCCACGCCGCGGCGCGCCGCCCGGCGCAGCGCCTTGCGAAAGCGCCGCGAGGGCACGAAATACGCGCTCATGATCCAGGCGCGCGTCGCGGCACAGTCGATGCGGCGCAGTACGCCATTGGCGAGCACCGAGCGCTGCCGGGCCTCGCTCAACGCCAGGCGGCCCGCGGCGCCGCCGGCGCGCGGCTCGCTCGGCGGAGGCTCCGGAAGCGCCAGCTCCGGTCCGCAGCGGCGCCAGGTGCGCGCGAAGGCGCGTTGCCAGTCGCTGATCACCGGACCTTCGATCTCGACCATCAGCTCGCGCCACGCTCCGCGCGGGCCGCCGGGTGCGAAGTCGTCCGTGAGTCCGGCGCCGCCCACGAACGCCACGCTGCCGTCGGTGAGCAGGAGCTTGCGATGGTCGCGCAACAGGTTCGCGAGCCTGTTCCGCAGGCGCAGCGGGTTGAACAAGCGCAGCTCTACGCCCGCATCCAGCAGCCGCCGGCGATCGGCGCGCGTGAATCCCAGGGCGCCGAACGCATCGAGCACCAGGCACACGCGCACGCCGCGGCGCGCGCAGCGCGCGAACGCCTCGATGAAACGCGTGGCGACGGCGCCCGAACGGACCAGGTACATCTCCAGCAACACGTAGCGGCTCGCGGCATCGATCGCCTGCAGCATGCGCGCGAAGAACTCCCCGCCATCGGCGAGCAGCCGGAATTCGTTCCCCGGTCGCCACGGCCAGCCCGTGGTTGTAAATTGATCGGGATCCCGGCCGGCCGTCATGAGTGAACAATGACCGACCCGCGCGCCAGATGCCAGATCCTGCTGCTGTTGGGGTTGCTCTGCGCTGGAGTTCGGCACGCCGCGCTAACCGTGCATGCCGGACGCGGCATCATGCTCTTGTTCCAGGGTGACCACGGTACCGGCCACCAGGTACAGGACCGCGAACCAGGCGAGACTACGGGTGAGAAAGATATCGAGCGTGCGGTAGATGAGCGGCGCGTGAATGAACGCCTGCGTAGCCTGCACGCCGCCGATGAGGATCGCCGCGGCCGCGACCAGCATCAACACCGGCCCGACCGAGGAGCGTAGCGCGCCCGGCCCGGCGGGTACGGCCGCCGGCGCGGGCAGGCGCCGGTACCACAGCGCCATCGCGGCCAGTCCGAACGCCGAGCTCAGGTACTGTAGAACGTGGCAAACCGTACCGCTGTACCAGTCGAAGCTCAGCGGTGCGCTGAGCGCCGCGACCCGACGCACCATCCAGCCATCGTTATGAGTTAAAGAGTCCCACAGCAGGTGGGTCCACACGCCGAGAATGATCGACACCCCCGCCAGAGCCCACTCGAGCGGCCGCCGGCGGAATGGCGCGAGCGCGGTGAGGCACAGCCAGCGGGCCCGCGCGGAGAGCAGCGCGGTGAGCGGCCGGCGCAGCAGAAATACGCACCCCAGCGCGGCATATCCGAACACCAGGCAAGTCGTGAACGAGCCGGTGACGGAGTGAGTCTCGGGGCCGAAGTGGCCGAAGCGCGCCGGCACGTAGTACGGCAGATCCGGAATCATGGCACCGATGATCAGCGGCGCGGTGCGCAGGTACCTCAGACCGCGCAGCGGCAGGATGGCGGCGGGGTGCGCGAGCGTGAACGGCATGCGCGCGCCTCAGCCCGGCCCCCGCGGGCGCGTGGTCACGCGGATGCGGAAGTCCTTGCCGATCCAGCAGGCTCCCGCGCGGAATGTCAGATCGATGCAACGGCCGGCACGCAGCTGCGAGGTATCGATCTGCAGCACGTGCAGGCCGAGCGAGTTCGCCGCGGCGTCCTGCT
The DNA here is from genome assembly GCA_005878095.1 of Gammaproteobacteria bacterium. Taxonomy (GTDB): domain Bacteria; phylum Pseudomonadota; class Gammaproteobacteria; order Steroidobacterales; family Steroidobacteraceae; genus 13-2-20CM-66-19. The sequence continues at coordinate 20,307 of VBNH01000053.1, forward strand.
CGCGCACGTCCTGCCAGCCGTCGAGCCCCCAGCGCACCGCGCCCGGCTCATGCAGAGCGACCGTGAGCGCACAGCCTTCGGGCAGCTCCGCCGCCGGAGCCTGCTGGGACCAGATGACGCGGGTGAGCGTCGGGCGCTCGCCGCGGTAACGCTCCCACACCGAATCGGGGCGGTCGAACGCGCGCCCGAGCAGCCGCGAGGCAACCAGCTTCACATACTCGGCGTGCGCCCACACCAGTGGCATCGCCGCGCCGGTGGGCCGGCCGGGGCTGAGGCGGCGCGCCGGGATCGGCGCCGCGTCCCACACCTGTTCGGGCAGCATGCCCCCGGTCGAGGCCATGCGGGTCATCGCCAGCAGGAACGGCAGTGCGTCGCGTCCACAGCTCAGCTCGTAATGACCGCGCTCACCGGTCAGCAGGGGCCAGGCGCGCCCGCGGCCGGTGCCGTCGTAGGCGCCGCCGTCCTCGTGCTCGCCGTAGCCGTCCCCGTTGTAGCGATGCCAGCAGGGACCTGCGGGCGTTTCGACCTTCAACAGCGCGTCCGCCACCTTCAGGCTCGCCAGGATCAGCGGATCGTCGGCGCGCCGCAGGCCAAAGCGCACCAGCTGCAGGAAGTCGACGCTGACCTGTGCACTCGCCGGCAGGCCCGGATCGACCTTGAGGTTCTTGATCGGCAGCACGCTCTCCGGCAGGCAGCGGTCATCGCCCATGGCTTGCGCCGGGGCGACGCGCACGTAGTAGCCGCGCACGCCGTGCAGGCGCGCCAGGGGCGTATCGTACGCGATGGTCCAGTCCTCGAGCCGCGCATTCCAGTAGTCGGCAACGGCGAGTGCCAGCGCTCGGGCATCGGCTGGCAGATGGCGGGCCCCGGCCACCAGGGCCGAGATGCACACCGACAGGGTGAAGGTGTTGAGACCCGCGTCCTCCTCCCAGCGGTCCTGGTCGCTGACCGGGCCGTGACGCACCAGGAACGACAACGCGCGGCGAATCATGTCGGCGACTTCAGTGCCCTCGAGCGCGCGGCGCTCATCGAGCGCTACCGCGAGCAGCACCGGAAACGCACACTCATCGAGCTGCACACCGGGCCAGTAGACCCTGCCCCCCAGCCACTGGTTCTGGTGCCAGTGTCCGTCCGCATTCTGCGTGGCGAGCAGATACCGCAGCGTGTTGCGCGCCTCGCGCGCTGCGCCGACCGCCAGCAGCGCACCGGCGCTCTCGACCAGATCGCGCGGCCACACCAGGTGATAACCCTCGCGCTCCTCGCGCGTGTTGCCCCAGGGCACGCTCAATGACGCCACCATGGCGCCCGGATAGGTCTTGTCCTGGTGGCTGCGCAACACCATGGTGGAAATGCCCACCTGCTCGGCGCACGCCGGCGGCAGCCCGGCGCACAGGGACTGCACCGGCGTACAGTTCGTATGCCAGAGCGCCCAGGTGCTCCGCTGCCGCTCCCAGGAAATCGCGAAAGGCTCCGACAGCGCGGTGAGCGCCAGCGTCGCTGCCGCCTCGGAGCTGCTGCCAAAGCCAAGCGCCAGCACCGCCTGCCGCGGCAATTCACCGAGCAGCGCGACGTTGCCGGGCCCGGCTGCGTCGTACTCCCAGGTCAGTGCGCCGTTGCGGGCAAAGTCCTGCCAGCCATCGCTGCTGCCGACGAATCCCGCGCTGGCGCGGCCCCAGGAGTCCTGCTGCCGCGGGTTGACGGCGGCGAGGGCCAGCCCGAAGGGACCCTGCTCCGCCCACAACAGCTTGTGGCCGCGGTGCTGCACGACTGCCGCGCGGTTGTTGGCGCCGGTGCCGCCCAGGTGCGGTGCGAGCAGCGCGTAGGGGCGCAACGCCGCATCGCCGTCGAGGGTGACCTCGATGAGCAACACATCACGATGCTCGCACGGTGTCACACGCAGCGTGAGATCGAAGCGCTCGTGGTGGTGCACGACGTGCACCGCGGGCGCGCCGGGCGCGGCGAGCCGCAGCTCGTGCTTCCACAGGCGCTTCACCTCGACCCAGAAGCCCGCGCCGTCGCCGACGATGAAACCCAGGTCGCGGATCTGCGGGATGTCAACGCGCGGGTAATAGACCTCGTTGATGATGCCGCCGCCGATGGTGAACCACAGGCGCGCGTGACCGAGCGAGCAGCCGACCATTTCCTTGGCGCTGCTGCACCAGGTCGGAGGCAGTCCGGGAGCACCCGGCGCCGCAGTCATCGCGTGACCGCCGCGCGCTCGCCGGGCAGGCGCAGCCGCCCGTCGCCCCGGCGCCAGAGCCGCAGGCCGCCGATGAACGCATCGCGGTTGTCACCGTGATGCACGTCCTGCCCCAGGCTCTTCAGGCGCACGGCGTTACCGCCACCGAGCACGACGTAGTCCGCCTCGAACGCGAGCTTCAGACGTTCGATCACGTCGGTGACCTTGCGCCGCCACTTCCTGGTGCCGAGTCGCTTGCGGCCGCGCTCGCCGACGTAGTCCTCGAAGGTGCGGCCGCGCTTGTAAGGCATATGCCCGACTTCGGTGGGCTCGACCACGCCATCAATAATGAGGGTCGCGCCCAGTCCCGTGCCCAGCCCGAGAAACAACATGCGGCCGCCGCGGTAGCTGCCGATCGCCTGCATGGCTGCATCGTTGATCACCTTGACCGGCCGGCCGAAAGCCTTGTGGAAGTCAAATCCGACCCAGCCCGCGCCGAGGTTGTGGGGCTCGGCGGCGATCCTGCCGCGGAACACGAGTCCCGGGTAACCGATTGACACCGCCTCAAAACCGAGATTGCGGGTGAGCTCGAGGATGCGGCGCGTCATGCTCGCCGGCGACATCCTGGGCCCGGAAACGAACTTGCGGACCGGGCCGCGCGCATCGATGCGGAACTTCACGTGCGAGCCGCCGATATCGATGACCAGGACGTGGCGCGCACTGAAGTCGCCCGGAATCTTACTGCTGGCGCGCATCGGTGCGGATTCTCCCCGGAATCGGCGGCTTTGACCACCGACGGACCTGCGCGCAGCACCGAGCGGCGCGCTATGCTGCCGCGCTCTTGGGGGCTGAACGAAAGGTGGGGAGTGCAATGATTCGGTCAGGTGCTGTGCTTGCTGTTGTGTCTGTCCTCACCGGGTGCGCGGTGTGCTGCGTGGCGCGCGCCGCCGACACCGCGATCTCCAAAGTCATGGGCTCCATCGACATTGGCGCGGGTGAGCACAGCGGGGATGTCTCGACGGTAAACGGATCCATTCATATCGGCGAGAATGCCGTGGTCGGCCGGGCCGACACCGTCAACGGCAGCATCTCCGTCGAGCGACACGCCACGGCGGCCAAACTCGTGACCGTCAACGGGACCATTCACCTGAAAGAGGCGGTGCGCGTCACCGGCAGCGTTCAGGCGGTCAACGGCGCCGTGACGGTCGCCGACGGCGCGGACGTCGCCGGCACGCTGAGCAATGTCAACGGCGCCATACGGGTCGCGGCCGCTCACGTCGCGGGTCTCATCGACACAGTGACGGGCGACATCGAAATCGGTCCCAACGCACACGTCGACGGCGGCCTTCACGTCGAGAAGGACACCGGCTCGTTTCACATCTGGTTCTGGTCCGAGGACTCCCCGCGCGTAGTGGTTGGACCGGGCTCGGTCGTTGGCGGCACCCTCAAGTTCGAACGCAAGGTGAATCTGTATGTCAGTGACCGGGCGACGATCGGGCGCGTGGAGGGCGCCACCGCCGTCAGGTTCTCCGGAGACCGCCCCCCCGGGTGAGCGGTGCCGCAAAGCCGAACGGCAGAGTGTTACCTCTGCCGCTCGGCTGATGCGTTGTGGTCGCTGTCAGCGGGACGTCGAGGCACTCATCGACGCGTCCGCTGAGGTGGAAGCGGAAGCGGAGATGTCGCCGCCGGCCGCCGCGCCCTCGCGGTGACGCGAGTGAGAATCACCATTCGCCCCATTCGCCGCCGGCTTGCCCGGGTTACGGGTACGCGTAGCACCCTCGCGCGGATTGCGCGCCGGAGCGCTCGAGCTGGCGCGCTGGCCCGACGCTTCACCGCCGCCGACGGCGCTCGCGCCGGCGTTACCGGCTGAGCTCCCCGACGCTGCACTGCCCAGCACCCCGCCCGCATTCGCGTTGCGGGTCTGCGCCTCAGCGCCGCCTGCGGCGCTCGCCGCCGTGCTCGCCGTCGCCCGCGGCGCGCTCGCAGCGGCCGCACTGGCCGTGTCGGCGGCCAGATCGCCGGCCGTGCGTGCCTCGTGGCGCGCCGACGCTTCGGCCTTGCCCGCCGACGCTTCCGTCTTGCCCGCGGCACGCGCGCCGGCGCGAGCACCGCCCTGTGCCCCAGCGCCGACCGTACGCTCAGCATGGCCCAGGCCGTCAAGCTGGCCACCGGCGTCGCCGTGCACGGACCCGCGGCCGCCGCCGCGGACAGACCCGCCGACGCCGTCATTCATGGGGCCGCCGACGCCGTCATTCATGGGGCCGCCCACGCCGCCCATGCCGATGCCGCCGCCGAGCGTCCCGCCCAACCCGCCGTGCGCGCCCAGGATCTGCGCGTGAGCGGGAGCGGCCACAGCCAGCACGGCTGCGATCGCGGCGCTCGTGAAAAGATGATTGATGTTCATGGTCGTCTCCTCTCGAGGCCGCGGCCCATCCGCGACCCTTCGCCGAGTAGTACGACCCGCCGCTGCGAAATCTTCCCCGGCACGGGGAATTTTCGTCGCTTTGACTTAATGCGCTCCCAGCCGGGCGAGCGCCGGCTGCTGGCGCAGATCCGCACCCACCAGTCCATGGCCGTAGACAGGATCGAGGCCCGGCGCCCCGAGATCCACTGCCCGCCGGGCGAGAGCAGCCACCGCCTGCTGTGCGGCGCTCTCATCGGGCGTGGGCAGCTCGAGCGCCAGCAGCCCCGCGACGATGGGCGAGGCGAACGAAGTTCCGCGCACCAGCGCATACGCCTGGTGCGAGCGCGCCGCGGCCATGTCCGCTCCGGGGGCGGCGAATCTCACCTGCGGGCCGCGCAGCGCCTCGACCAACACCTGCCGGCGCGCGTCCACCGCCGTCACTCCAACCACTCCCGGCCAGGCCGCCGGATACAGCGGCGGCGCGGCCGGACCATCATTGCCCACCGCGGCCACCACCAGGTGGCCGCGCGCCAGCACGTTCTGCACAACGCCCGCGAGCGTTCGGTTCGGCGGTCCCACCAGGCTCACGTTGATGACCGGAACCTGCTCGCGCAGCAGCCAGGCAAACGCCTCCGCCACCGAATCCACTGCGCCCCCGGTGGGAAGGCCGCAGAACACGTCCACGGCGTACAGAGTGGACCCGGGCGCTGCGCCGTGAAGGGCGCTGGCGCGGCCGACCATGAGCGAGGCCACCGCGGTCCCGTGCTCGGCGGGTACCGCTCTGGCGCAGCCGTGCTGTTGAACCGTGATGCCGCTGAACACCTCGTGACTCACGTCCACGCCACTGTCGATCAGACCGATGCGGATCGCAGCGACGCCCTGCGCCCCGGGGGCGCGCGCTACGGCGCCCGGCGCAGGCGCGGGTTGCGCAGCGCCCGGGTCTGCGGCGAGCCCAACCGCGCCGCCGTCGGTATAGAGGTGATTGAAGTCGTAGACGCCCGCGGGATCGAGCCCCTGCAGGCGCGCCAGGGCGCGCGCGGTACTTCCCGCGGCGTGCAACACCACGACGCGAGTGCCGGTTTCGGCGGACACCGACTCGCGCACGACCGAAAATCCCGCCGCGCCGGCCGCCCGCAACGCGGCAGTGCTCGGAGACAGGGCCAGCACTTCCCCGCGCACCATGGGCGCGCCGTGCGGGTCGGCCTCGAGCACGTCCCGGTGCCGGCGCAGCAGCTCGCGAATCCGCAGGGCGCGCAGTTCCCGCAGGCGGCGCGGATCGACCTCGCCCGCGAGCGCGGCGGCGGAATTGTCGATATCCAGCCCGCCTGCCGGCAGATTCGGCAGTGTGACGCCGGGCAGCGGCGGCAGACGCACGGCGGGCAGACCGAGCTGTGCGACAGCCGCCGACGCGATCAACAGCAGCAATGTCAATACGACGGTGCGCATGCAAGCACCATAGTTGAACGTGGGCGCGCAGGGAAGAAATGGAAGAAAATGGCACTCATGAACGTAATGCCGGCATAGACATGCGCGCCTCGTCCGACGAGCTGCGCGAGGAGCTGGTCATGCTACTGCCGCGGTTGCGACGCTTTGCGCGCGCGCTCGCCAGAGATGTGCACGACGCCGACGACCTGGTGCAGATCGCGGTCGAGCGGGCGCTGACACGCGGCGCGCAACTGCGGCCGGGCGCGCCGCTGTCGAGCTGGATGTTCGGCATCGTGCGCAATGCGTGGCTCGACGAGCTGCGCGCGCGCGGCAGGCGCACACGCTTGTTCGCGCCCGAGGAGTCCGCTGAGCGAATCGGCGATGCCTCCCAGGGCGCGCACGCGGACCTGCTGGCGGTGCAGGACGCGCTGGCGCGCCTGCCCGAGGAGCAGCGCACGGCGGTCGCGCTGGTGCTGATCGAAGGTCTCTCCTACAAGGAGGCCGCACACATCATGGAGGTGCCGATCGGTACGCTCACCAGCCGCCTGGCGCGCGCCCGCGAGGCGCTGCAGGAGATGCTCGGCGAGACCACGGGAGCGCTGCGATGAACTTCAGCGACGAGACTCTGGTGGCGTACGCCGACGGGGAGCTGGACGCCGCGAGCCGCGCCGCGGTGGAGGCCGCGATGGCCACCGATCCGCAGTTGGCGCAACGGGTCGCGCGGCATCGGGCGCTGCGCGCCCGGCTGCGTGCGGCGCTCGACCCGGTGCTCGATGAGCCGCTGCCGGAGCGTCTGCTCGCCAGCGTGCGCCGCGCGCCGGAGCCGCGGCACGCCGCTAACGTGGTTGCGCTGAAGCGCAATGCCGCGCCGCGCTGGTCGTGGCCGCAGTGGGGCGCGATCGCGGCGAGCCTCATCGGCGGTGTGCTGCTGGGGCCGCTGCTGCTGCGCGCCCCCGCGGGCGCAGCGCTCGTCACCCGCGACGGGCAGGTGCTGGCGAGCGGCGTGCTGGCGCGCGCGCTCGCCGAACAGCTCGCGAGCGATCAGCCGCCCGGCGCGCCGGTGCAGGTCGGTGTCAGCTTTCGAGCCAGGAACGGCGACTACTGCCGCACGTTCGTGCTGCGCGAGCACAGTGCGCTCGCCGGACTCGCCTGCCGGGGACCCGAAGCCTGGCGCCTCGAGGTGCTGGCGCGGACTGCCGCCCGGCCGCCCGCTGCCGCGGGCTACCGGCCGGCGGGCTCGGCGCTGCCGGCCAGCGTGGCGCGCACGCTCGATGAGCTGATCGCGGGTGAACCGCTCGATGCCGCCGGCGAGACCGGCGCGCGCGCGCGCGGCTGGAAGCCTTGAGCGGCCGCAGCGCGACCCCGGCGCAGATCACACCCGGAAAAACTCTGCCAGTCGCCTGCGGGCTGCCCGGCCCGCCTCGAGATCCAGACAGTTGACGATCGCGAGCCGAAAGCCCCCGGGTGGCATCGGGTGGGCGGCGGGCGGGCGGTCGGCGTGAAAGGTGATCTGCACGCTGCTCACATCCGGCATGCGCCGCACCTGCTCGAGCACGGACGCGGGCGGATGTTGGTATTCGCGGCCGTGCGGGCCGAACAGCGCGACACTGTAGCCGTTCCTGCGGTCGCGATCGGCGAAGTGCCACTCGCCCTGCCCGTAGAGGCCTACCACGGCCGCCAGCCAGCCGGCGCCGTACAGATCCGGCCACTGATCGGCGAAACGCAGGTGCGCGTCGATGATGCGCCCGCCGATGGTCTCGAGATTGAGCATGCCGGTGTAGGTGGCGAGATGCTGCCCGACCCACGCGCCGAGGTGCCCCTCCAGCGGTGCGCGTGCCGCCGCCTCGATCGTCCAGTAATCGAAGGTGCCGCCCGCGGCGGGCGTGCCGAGGCTGTGACGCAGCCACACCACCCTTCCGGCCCGCACGGCGAGGTCGGTGCTGACGTGCTCGCCTTCGAGCAGCGTCATCCAGAAGTGTCCCGGCGTCAGGTGCCGCTCGTAGTGCTCGCGATCGGGCAACACCCGGCTGCCGACGCCCATGCCGCGCAGATTCATGATGGGCTTGCTGAATACCGGGAATGCCGGTGGGCACACCCCGTGCGGCGCACAGGCGAGGCCCTGCGACGCGGCCACCGCCAGCTTGTTATAGATCCCGCGATGCGCGGGGTACCACAGATACGCGTCCGGGTCCTCGGTGGGAATGCGCACTTCCTCCGGGCACGCCACGCCCTCGAAGTACTGCATGCGCCAGGGATCGGCTTCGCAGAAAGGCATGGCGCGTAAATGAGGCGGCTGTTAGCAGGCGTGTCTGTCTAGAACAGACCGCTGATGCGCCCGTCCGCGCCGACGTCGATGCTGTTCGCGGCCGGCACCCTGGGGAGCCCGGGCATGGTCATGATGTCGCCGCAGATCATGATCACGAATTCCGCGCCCGCCGCGAGCCGCACCTCGCGAATGTTGACCACGTGGTGCGCCGGCGCGCCGCGCAGTTTCGGGTCGGTGGAGAAGGAGTACTGGGTCTTGGCGACGCACACCGGGTAGTGCCCATAGCCGCCATCCTGCAGCTGGCGGATGTGCGCGCGCACCTTGGTGTCGGCGGTGATATCGGTGGCGTGGTAGATCTTGGTGGCGATCGCCTTCATCTTGTCCCACAGGCTGGCATCGTCTTCGTACAGGTAGCGAAAGCCGTTGGGCTGATCGCACAGGCGCACGACCTCACGGGCCAGTTCCAGCGCGCCACGCCCGCCGTGTGCGAAGTGGGTCGCCGCGATCACCCGCACGTCGTGCGGGGCAATGCGGTCGATCAGCAGCTGGATCTCACGCTCGCTGTCTTCCGCGCGGCGGTTGATGGCGACCGTGCACGGCAGGCCGTGGCGGTTGTGAACATTGTCGATGTGTCGCTCGAGGTTGACCACGCCGCGATCGAGCGCGGCGAGATTCTCGCTCTTCAGGTCGGCGAGCTCGACACCGCCGTGATACTTGAGCGCCCGCACGGTGGCCACGATCACCGCGGCGGCGGGCCTGAAGCCCGCCTTGCGGCACTTGATATCGACGAACTTCTCCGCGCCCAGGTCGGCGCCGAACCCGGCCTCGGTCACCACGTAGTCGGCCAGCTTCAGCGCGGTGCGCGTCGCGATCACCGAGTTGCAGCCGTGCGCGATGTTGGCGAACGGACCGCCATGGATGAAGGCCGGGTTGTTCTCGAGCGTCTGCACCAGATTGGGTGCGAGCGCCGCCTTCAGCAGCGCCGCCATCGCGCCGTGCGCCTTGAGCTCGCGCGCCAGCACGGGTGAGTTGTCGGCGCGGTAACCGACCACGATCCTGCCGAGGCGCTCCTTCAGGTCCGCGAGGCTGTTGGCGAGACACAGGATCGCCATGACCTCGGACGCCACCACGATGTCGAAACCGTCCTCACGCGGCACGCCGTCGGCGCTGCCGCCGAGTCCGATGACGATCCGGCGCAGCGCCCGATCGTTGACATCGACCACGCGGCGCCAGCTGATGCGGCGCACGTCGAAACCGAGCTGGTTGCCCTGGTAGATGTGGTTGTCGATGAGCGCGGCCAGCAGGTTGTTGGCGAGCCCGATGGCGGCAAAGTCGCCGGTGAAATGCAGGTTGATGTCCTCCATCGGCACCACCTGGGAGTAGCCGCCGCCGGCCGCGCCCCCCTTCATGCCGAACACCGGTCCCAGGGCCGGCTCGCGCAGGCACACCATGGCCCGCTTGCCGAGCAGGTTCAGCGCATCCCCCAGCCCCACGGTCGTGGTGGTCTTGCCCTCTCCGGCGGGCGTCGGCGAGATCGCGGTCACCAGCACCAGCTTGCCGTCGGGGCGGGAATCGAGCTGCGCCACGTAATCGAGCGACACCTTCGCCTTGTAGTGCCCGTAGGGCTCGAGACGCTCCTGGGGTATCCCGAGCCGCTCGTGCGCCAGCGTCCCGATGGGCAGCATGGCGGCGCGCTGGGCGATCTCGATATTGCTCGGGAAGGCTGCGGCGGCGGGCGTGTCGGACATGGTGCGTGCTGTGGCGTGGTACCGGGCGGCCATGCTACCAGAGGCCCGCACCGGGGCGTTTGCCTCCGGTTACAATCGCGGCCGTGCTGTGGCTGAAAGCCTTCCACGTGGTGTTCGTGGTCACTTGGTTCGCGGGGCTGTTCTACCTGCCGCGGCTGTTCGTCTACCACGTGGCGGCGAGCGAGCGGGAAGGGCTGGCGCGCTTCGTGGTGATGGAGCGGCGGCTGTTTTTCATCATGACCCTGGGTGCACTGCTCGCGGTGCTGTGCGGCGCCGCCATGATCGTCGGGGCGCCCGGGTACCTCACCCTCGGGTGGATGCGCGCAAAGCTGCTGCTGGTCGCGGCGCTCATCGGCTACCACGGCTGGTGTTACCACCTGATGCGGGTGCTGCGCGCGGGCGGCAACAGCCACTCGCAGCGCTGGTACCGACTGTTCAACGAGTTGCCGGGGCTGCTGCTGGTCGCGATCGTGGTACTCGCGGTCGTCAAGCCCTGATCTACCAGATCCTGACGCGCTCCCCGGGCTTGATGTACAGCTTGTCGCCCGGCTGCACGTTGAACGCCGCGTACCACGCGTCGATGTTCGGCAGCGGCCCGTTGACGCGGAAGTTGTCGGGGCTGTGCACGTCCGACATCACCTGTTCGCGCAGCGCGCCCTCGCGGTACTTGCTACGCCACACCTGGGCGTAGGCCAGGAAGAAGCGCTGATCGCCCGTGAGCCCGTCGATCACGCGTGCCGGCTGCCCCTTGAGTGAAATCAGGTAAGCCTCATGCGCCATGTTGAGGCCGCCGAGGTCGCCGATATTCTCGCCGATGGTGTTGGCGCCGTTGACCTTCAGCCCCGGCAGCGCCTCGAATGCCGAGAACTCCTTGATGAGGCGCGCGGTGCGCGCCCCGAACACCTCGGCATCCTGTGCCGTCCACCAGTCCTGCATGGCGCCGTCGGGCCCGAATTTGCGCCCCTGGTCGTCGAAGCCGTGGCCGATCTCGTGGCCGATCACCGCGCCGATGGCGCCATAGTTCACCGCGGCATCCGCGTTGGGGTCGAAGAACGGCGGTTGCAGGATCGCCGCCGGGAACACGATCTCGTTGTTCGAGGGGTTGTAGTAGGCGTTGATCTCCTGGGGCGTCATCTGCCACTCGGCGCGGTCGACCGGTTTGTCGAGGCGCGCGACCTGATAGTTCCAGTCCCACTCGGCCGCGCGGCGCACGTCGCCGATGAGATCGTCGCGGCGGATCAGGAGCGAGGAGTAGTCCTTCCACTTGTCCGGGTAGCCGATCTTGGGCGTGAACATCGCGAGCTTCTCGTGGGCGTGCGACTTGGTCTGCGGCGTCATCCAGTCCAGGGCGTCGATGCGCTCGCTGAGCGCAGCGCGCAGGTCCGCCACCAGCTGCTGCATCTTCGCTTTCGACTCGGGCGGGAAATAGCGTGTCACGTACAGCCGCCCGACCGGCTCACCGAGTGCCCCATCGACCGCATCCACGCCCCGCTTCCAGCGCTCGCGCTGCTGCGGCTGCCCGCGCATCGTCTGGCCGTAGAACGCAAAGTGCGCCTCGTCAAAGCGCCGCGGCAGGTACTGCGCGTGGCTGCTGAGATAGTGGAACGTCAGGAAGGCCTGCAGCGTCGTCACCGCAGTGCGGCCGAACAGCTCGGCGAGATCATGAATGGCGCTGTACTCGGCGAGCACCAGCTCCTGCCGGGCGCCGAGCTGCTGGGCCTCGAGAAACACCTGCCAGGGGAATGGGGGCGCGAAGCCGAGCAGCTGCTGCTTGCTGCGCGGGTTGTAGATGGCCTCCACATCACGGCGCTTCTCGATCGGCCACTGGACCTTGGCCGCAGCGGTCTCGAACGCCATGACTTCGCGCGCCTTGGCCCCGGCGTCGCTCGCGCCGCCGAGGGTGAGCATCTGCGCGATGTAGGCAAGGTACTTGCCGCGCAGCTCCTTGAGCTGCGGATCGTCCTTGAGATAGTAGTCGCGGTCGGGAAGGCCGAGCGTCGATTGGCTGATGAAGACACTATAGCGGTCGGGGTTCTTGAAGTCGGCCGGCAGCTGCACGTCGAACAGCGAAGCGAATCCCGGCTCCCCGAACAGGCGCGCGAGCTCATCGTGCGTGCTGGCCGCGGCGATGCGCTGCAGATCCGCCTGCACGGGTGCCAGGCCATTGGCCTCGATCGCGGCCTCGTCCATGAAGGCCGCGTAGAAGTCGCCGATCTGCTGCTCGGGAGTGCCGCTGGCGGCATGGGTGGCGGCCGCCTGCTCGATGAGGGCGCGCACGCGCTGCTTGGAGAGCTCATCGAGTTCGTCGAACGGACCGAAGCTCGAGTGATCGGCGGGAATGGTGAACGTGTCATACCAGGCGCCGTTTGCATAGGCGAAGAAATCGTCGCCGGGCCTGATGCTGTGGTTGCCCGCGCTCAGGTCCAGGCCGCAATCGCCGATGACGGGCTTGGCGGATGCGGGTGCGGCGGACACAGCCGCCGCCGGCGCGGCGCGCTCGGGTGTGACGGGCACCGATTTCTCCTCGACGGGTTTTGAAGCGCAGGCGGCAAGCAGGGCCAGCGCGGCCATCCACGACAGTGATCTCATAGCTTCGAGGCCTTCGAAGGTACGCGCAAGCCGCGCATCATACGGCAGTGCTGCGCCGGCCGGCAGGCTGGCGGCGGGAAACTCGCCGCCTACGTTCCCGCGCTGCTCGCCTGGTCGGGGCAGCGACTCGGCTCGTCGCACCTCTTAAGGTTGCTCGCCCCAGTAGCGCACCAGCTCGCGCCACGCGTCGCGGGCGGGCGGGGCAGCCGGAGCGGCCTCGGTGCCGAGGTACAGGAAGCCGACGATGGCATCGGTGGAGGCGAAGCCGAGCGCCTGCTTCACCGCGTCATCATACGCAGGCCCTCCGGTCTTCCACATGGCGTTGAAGCCGAGGGCAAACGCCGCCAGCATCATGGCGTGCGCGGCCGCGCCCGCGGAGAGTGTCTGCTCGATCAGCGGAATCTTCACCGCCGGGTTGCAGTGCGCAGCCACCACGACGATCAGCGGCGCGCGCAACGCCTTGAGGCGCTCGCGCTGCAAAGCCTGTGCGCCGAGGTGCGGCTGGGCGCGCTGCGCATGCTCGGCGAACAGCTCGCCCAGGCGCTCGCGGGCGCTGCCGCGCACCACCACGAAGCGCCAGGGGCGCAAGCGGCCGTGGTCGGGGGCGCGTACCGCGCTGGACAAAATGAGCTCGAGCGCGCCCTCGTCCGGCGCCGGCTCGGTCAGCTCCCGGGCGGAGCGCCGCTTGAGAAGAGCGTCTATGGCCTGCATCGGCGTATTGTCGCAGACTCGCGCCGTGCTGACGCTGTCCGAGGCCTGCGAGCGCAACAAGGGACCGATCCTCGAGGTTCTCAGGAGCGAGTTCGCCGCGAGCCGCAGCGTTCTCGAGGTCGGCAGCGGCACGGGCCAGCATGCGGTGCACTTCGCCGCGCACCTGCCGCACCTCACCTGGCAGCCGAGCGAGCTCGGCGAACACCTGGCGCCGCTCGCCGAGCGCATCCGGCTCGAGGGTACGGCCAATCTGCGCGCCCCCATCGCGCTCGATGCACGCGACCATCCCTGGCCGGTAGCGCCCGTGGACGCGGTGTTCAGCGCCAACACCCTGCACATCATGGCCTGGAGCGCGGTGCGGGCGTTCGTGCGCGGCGTCGGTGGCTGCCTTGCGGCGCCGGGCGTGTTGTGCGTGTACGGACCCTTTCGCTTCCGCGGGCAATATACGAGTGACAGCAATGCGCAATTCGATGGCTGGCTCAAGGCCCGCGACCCCGACAGCGGCATCCGGGATTTCGAGGCGCTGGACGCGCTCGCGCGGGCGCAGGGCCTGGTGTTCACAGCCGACCACCCCATGCCGGCCAACAACCGCACGCTGGTGTGGCGCCGGCTGCCAGCCGCCGCCTAGCGTACAGTGCACGCATGGACCCCGACACGTTGCGCGAGATCCGCGCGGCCATCCGCACCATCCCCGACTATCCGAAGCCGGGCGTGGCGTTCCGTGACATCACGACACTGCTGGGAAATGCGCGCGTTTTCCGTACCGTCGTGGACCAACTGGTACAGCCGTGGCTCGGCGCACGCATCGATCGCGTCGCCGGGATCGAGGCGCGCGGCTTCATTCTCGGCGGCGCGATCGCGCATCAACTGTCGGCGGGCTTCGTCCCCATCCGCAAGAAAGGCAAGCTCCCGCATGCCACGGTGCGGGTCGCCTACTCTCTCGAGTACGGGCTCGATGAAATGGAAATGCATCGCGATGCCGTCGGCCCCGCAGAGCGCATCATT
>VBNH01000144.1 GCA_005878095.1 Gammaproteobacteria bacterium
GAGCTTGCGGCGGTGAGCCCCCACCAGGCGCGCGAGCAGCCGCTGCTCTTCGCGCGGAAATCCCGGCATGTCGGCGTTTTCGAGCAGGTAGGCGCCGTGCCGGTGATAGCCGCTGTGGGAGACGTCGAGTCCGATCTCGTGCAGGCGCGCCGCCCACTTCAGGGCCAGGTGCGCCAGCGGCTCTTCCAGGTGCCAGGTGGCGCGCGTCTGCTCGAGAAAGTTCTCCACGGTGGCTTCGACGCGCCCGGCCTGCTCGAGGTCGACGTGGTAGCGCTGCTCCATGGCGTGCACGGTGCGCTCGCGCGCATCCTCGCGCCGGTAGCGGCCGAGCATGTCGTACAGCAGACCCTCGCGCATCGCGCCCTCGGCCATGCGCATGTCCCTGATGTCGAGCACGTTGAAAACTTCCGCGAGAATCGCCAGCCCGCCGGGGAACACCGGGCGGCGATCCTCGGTGATGGGCTCGAGCTTCAACTCGCGCGTGTGCCCCGCATCCACGCAGTACTCGATCGCGCGCTTCAGTCCCGCGGGCGTGATCGCCGCCGCCTGGGGATCAAGCACCCGGATCGTCTCCCCGATGGCGCGCACCGTGCCGGAGCTGCCCGCGCAGGTGTCCCAGCCACGGCGGCGGAAGGTCGCCTGCACCGGCTCGAGCTCCAGGCGCGCCGCCAGGCGCGCCCGCTCCAGGCGCTTGGCGGAGATCTTGCCGTCGCGGAAAAACCGCTCGCTCAAGGCGACGCAGCCCATCTGCAGGCTCTCGAGCTCCAGCGGCGTGAGGGCCTCGCCGATGATGAGCTCGGTGCTGCCGCCGCCGATGTCGACCACCAGGCGCCGTCCCGGCTCGCTCGGCATGGTGTGCGCCACGCCCGCGTAGATGAGCCGCGCCTCCTCCATGCCGGCGATGATTTCAATCGGATGCCCGAGCGCCTCGCGCGCACGTTCGAGGAACGCCTGCTTGCGGTGCGCCAGGCGCAGCGCGTTGGTGCCCACCACGCGCACGCTGTCGGCGTGCATGTCACGCAGCCGCTGACCGAAACGCTGCAGGCAGGCGAGCGCGCGGGCCGCTACCTCCTTGTCGATGCGGCCGTTCTCGGCCACACCGGCGGCGAGGCGCACCATCTCGCGCAGGCGATCGATGATGATGAGCTGGCCGTGCGAATGGCGCGCGACCACCATGTGGAAGCTGTTGCTGCCCAGGTCCACCGCCGCGAGAACGTCGGGGATGGGGCGGGGAGCGATGCGGACGTTGGAGAGGAACTCGGCTAATCGGGCGGTAACAGGCGCAGGCACGCGCGATGCCGCGGGCTCAGGCGGCGAAGGATGAGCCGCAGCCACAGGTGGTGCTCGCGTTCGGGTTGCGGATCACGAACTGCGCGCCCTCGAGCCCCTCGCGGTAGTCGATCTCGGCGCCGGTGAGGTATTGCACGCTCATCGGATCCACCAGCAGCTTCACGCCCAGGTTCTCGACGCAGGTGTCGCCGTCCTGGATCTGCTCGTCGAACTCGAAGCCGTACTGCAGCCCCGAACAGCCGCCACCCTGCACGAACACGCGCAGCATGAGCTTCGGGTTGCCCTCGCCACGGATCAGGTCCCCGACCTTGCGGGCCGCGGCATCGGTGAACAGGAGCGCAGGTGCCTCCTGCAGGGCTTCGGTCGTACTCATCGTCTCGGTACTCATGAGGCCAGTCTAGAAGCCGCGCGCGGCGCGGTCAAAGCCGCACTTCACACCCCGGCTCAGCTTCGCCCCCCGGCCGGCGGGGCCTGCGGCCCGAGGCGCACCAGCTTTCCCATGATCTGGGCGCCCAATGCCATTTCAATGACCCCGTAGTACACGTTGCCCTCGACGCGGGCGGTCGCCCCCAGGACCACGCGTCCAGGGGCGTGGATATCGCCCTTGACCGTACCCTCCAGCCTCACGTTCGGCACCTCCACCGGCCCTTCGATGGAGCCGCTTGCGCTGACCGACAGGGTCGCATCCGCGGCTCCGGCAGAGCGCACGCCACCGGCGATGTGGCCGTCCAGGTGCAGCCCGCCCTGGAACTCGACATCGCCGTGCACGCGTGCCGCCTTGCCGATCAGCGTGTCGATGCGGGCCGGCCTGGATGCGCGTGTGAACATGACACCTCCGATGGCGACTTGGCATCCGGGGCTTCAAGGAGACGCCTCGACGTTCCACAGGAACGTCTGCGAGAGCGGTGCCACGTCACGGCGGCCCGAGCTCACCTCGACGTTGAGCCGTTCGGGCTTGAAGCTCGGCGGCACGCTGAGCTCCTGGTCGAAGCTCTCCAGGTAGCGGAAGTTGTAGCGCAGCTGGCGTTGTCGGCCCGCGGTGAGCGTCCCGAGATCGAGCGTGCGCGCGCCTTCGGCCCCCGTGCCGTCGAGGCTCATCTGTACGCCGCCGGTGACCGGCGTATCGGCCCGTCCCGAGCGCACCAGCGACATGTGGACGACATAAGTCGCCGGGCGCCCCCCGGCGGTGATGCGCAGCTGCTCGATCTTGACACCGACGCTGGCGGCTCCCTGCGCCACCACGCCGCGGTAGAACGCCAGCTCCTGCGACTGGCGCGCCACCTGCGCCTGCAAGTCGCCCATGGCGCGCGCCACCTCCGCCTGCTCGTGCGCCCGGCCCACCCGGAAGGTGTCGAGCTCGGCGAGCCGGGTGCGCATCTCGCGGTCGGCCTTCTCCAGGTGCTCGATCTGCACCTCGAGCTCGGTGCGCTGCTGCGCCACGGCCTGGCGGTCGTAACCTGCGTCATAGCGGCCGAGCTCGTACGTCACGTACAGCGCCAGCACGCCGATGAGCACGCCGGCGATGAGCAGCGCCGTGCGCAGCCCCGAGGTGCGCTGGCGCACGATGAGCGGCGGGCCGCCGTGCTTGCCGAGCATGCTCGCCAACGGACCCACGGCGCCGCTTCAGTGCGCCGGCGCGGATGCGACGCGGTGGCCGCCGCGTGCGGTCACTTTGTCCCACCACGGAGGCAAGGCCGGCCGCCCCTGTGGGAAGGCGAGGGAGCTGAGCTCCTCGAGCGCACGCGCGTATACCGGGCGCTTGAAGTAGATGACTTCGCGCACCGGTTCCCAGTACGGAGCCCAGCGCCACTGGTCGAATTCCGGCTCGGCCGTGCGGCCGAAATCGAACGGCACCTCGGTGCTCTTCAGTCGCAGCAGGAACCAGCGCTGCTTCTGGCCGATGCACACCGGATGCTGGTTGCGGCGGATGTAGCGCGACGGCAGGCGGTAGCGCAACCAGCCGCCCGTATGGCCGACGAGTTCCACGTGCGACTCGTCGAGGCCGATCTCCTCATCGAGCTCGCGGTACAGGGCCTGCTCGGGCGCCTCTCCGGCGCGCACCCCGCCCTGGGGAAACTGCCAGCCGCGCCCGCCGGTGCGGCGGCCGAGGAACACCTCTTCGCGGTGCATCAGCACGATGCCGACGTTGCTGCGGAAACCGTCCGAATCGATGACGTCGCTCATGTCGGGGGCAGAGTCTGCCACAAGCGCGCCCGCCGGGCGGCGCATGTTTCCAGGGATGGCGTTTTCCAACAAATTCGTTGACGCTAACAGTCCTTGTCAGGTGGTGTGGGCGCAACGGCATGAGCTCGCAGAGCGCGGAACGGGCACCCCTGCGCGGCGTGCTGCTGCTTGCCGCGCTGGCCGCCGCAGTGTTTGTGGCCGCGCTCCTCATCGGCAGCTCCGGGATCGGTGTCAGCCGCGCGCTCGCCGCCCTCCTCGGCTCCGGCGACCCGACCACGCGCAGCGTGCTCATCGCCGTGCGGCTGCCGCGGGTGCTGGCGGCGTTCTCCGTCGGCAGTCTCCTGGCGCTCTCCGGCGTGCTGCTGCAGGCCCTGTTCCGCAATTCACTCGCCGACCCTTACGTTCTCGGGGTCTCGGGCGGCGCCGCCGTCGGCGCCCTGCTCGCCATGATCGCCGGTGCCGCGGCGCTGGTGGTGCAATCGGCCGCGGTCGCGGGGGCCCTGGGCGCCGTCAGCATGGTGTATCTGCTCTCGCGCGGCGGCGGTACGCCGCGCCTGCTGCTGACGGGGGTGGTGCTGGCGAGCGCCTGTGGGGCGCTGGTGAGCGTGCTGCTTGCGCTCGCGGACTCCTCGCGGGTGCGCGGCATGGTCTTCTGGCTTGCAGGAGACCTCGAGTGGGCGGTGAGTCCCACCCTCAGCGCCGGCGCCGCGGCGCTCGCCGTGACGGTCGCGATACTGGTCGCCCGCCCGCTCAACGTGCTGGCCGCAGGCGAGCTGCGCGCGCGCACCGTGGGGCTGGCGCTGGAGGCCTGGCGGACGCTGCTGTTCATCGCCTGCGCCACACTCACCGCCATCGCCGTGGTGAGCGCCGGGACGGTCGGCTTCGTGGGCCTCATCACCCCGCACGCCGTGCGCCTCATGTTCCGCAGCAGCGATCACCGCATCGTGGCGCCCGCCGCGGCGCTGGCGGGCGGGATGGTGCTGGCCGCCGCCGATCTCGTGGCGCGAACCTGTGCTGCCCCCCGGCAGCTGCCGGTCGGGGCGATCATGGCCCTGGTGGGTGCGCCGCTGTTCGTGGCGTTGCTGCGGGGACGCGGACGCTGAGCTGATCCTGCCTTACGCGACCACGTTCGGCGAGGTCGCGATCCGGTTGCGCCCCGCGCTCTTGGCCCGATACAGCGCCGCGTCGGCTTCCGCCATCAGCCGCTCCGCCAGCACCTTGTAATCGCGCATGCCGGGCCCGGGTGTGGCGGCCGCCACCCCGATCGACAACGTTAACGTCTCGGCGACGGCCTTGCCGATCGCCACCGGCTGGTTGCGCACCGCGTGCAGCACGCGCGCCGCCACCTTCTCACCGTCGGTGATCGTCGCCTCCGACAACACCAGTGCGAACTCATCCCCGCCGAAGCGCGCGCCGGTGTCGCTGATGCGCATCTCGGCGTCGATGCGGTTCGCCACCTCGCGCAGCACGGCGTCGCCGGCAAGATGTCCGTACTGGTCGTTGATGCGCTTGAAGTGATCGAGGTCGATCATCAGGCACACGAGCGACTGGCGGGCGCGCTGCGCGCGCCCCAGCTCCTCGCGCAGGCGTGCATGCAGGTAGCGGCGGTTGTGGAAACCGGTGAGGAAGTCGGTGAATCCGCTGCGCAGCAGGCGCGCGCGATTGACGGCGTTCTCGACGCAGATCGCCGCCACCAGCCCCAGATGCGCCAGGAAATCACTCGCCAGCTCCTGGGTGAAGCGCAACGGGTCGAGGCTGGAGAACACCAGCACGCCGTCGAGCTGCTCGTGACGCCGCAGCGGGATGAGCGCGAGGCTCGCACGCGCGACGCCCGGCAGCAGCAGCTCGTGGTCGGCCTTGTGGAAGGGCCCGAGCCAGGGGCGCTCGAGGTTGGCGAGCTGCGGCGCCACCGTCGTCAGCGCATCCACGAAGCACACTCCCGCCAGCTGCTCGAGCGCCAGGCCGTCCCCGGAGAGCAGATGCCGGATCTCGTGCTGCGGATCGTGCAGAATCAGCCCGACGTCATCGAGCTGGTAGGAGCCGCGCAAGCCCGCGATGAGCCGCTCGAACAGCTGCGACAGCGAGCCGGCGCGCAGCAGTTCCAGCTCGCGCTCCTGCGTCTTGCGCAGCAGCGAGTCGTTGCGGCCGACCTGCTCGGTGAGTGCCGCGAGGCGGGCTTGCAGCGCGCGAATCTCGCGCTCCAGCTCGCTGCGATCGGCGGCAGCCGGCGCGTCACCGCCCCGCGGCCCGGGGTGCGATCCAAGCATGGCGCGAGAATCCTCCTGATCCTCAGGTGCGGCGCTCCGCCAGGCTGCGCCGATCGGCTAGATAATCGCGCCCGCGGCGCATCAAAGCAACGAAGGCGGCGTGGTCCTGCGACAACACCGAGGTGCGCAGGCGTTCGACCGCCTTGGACAGGGCCTCGAGCGACTCGGCGCCGTAGTCATTGAGGCTCTGTATTTCATAATACAGCTCGGGACTGTCCCCGGCGACGTGGCTGGCGACATCCAGCTGGGCATCGAAGGTCGTGCTCGACATGCGCGCCAGCCGGGGTGCCGCCTCGCCGCTCTCCGCGAGCGCGGTGAAGAACGCGATGTTGAGCGCGTGCGAGAGGCCCAGCACGTAGGCGATCAGGCGGTCGTGGTCGTCGAGGCTCATCACCACCTGCTCGGCCATGGTGGAGGCGAACAGCTCGCGCGCCGCGGCGAGCGCGGCCGGGTTCCCCAGGTCGACGAACAGCACGTGGCGCCCCGAGAGGAGCTCGGTGTCGGGCCCGAACATCGGGTGCACCGAGGTCACCTGGCAGCCGTGCGATTTCAGCGCCAGCAGTCCCGCACGCAGCGGCGACTTGAGCGATCCCACATCGAAAATCACGCCCGGCGGGCGTCGCAGCGCGAGATCCCTGAGGATCGCGTCGGTAATGCCGAGCGGCGTCGCGAGCACGATGTAGTCGTGCTTGAGATCGGTGCTGCGCCAGTCCGCCACGCGCGTCCCGCCGGCCCCGGGCGCCGGATCCGCGACCTCGACCGTGAACCCCTGGGAGGCGAGAAAGCTCACGAACCAGCCGCCCATCCTGCCGGCGCCGCCAATGACGAGCGCCCGGCGTCCGGTGCCGGCGCCGTGCGCGATCACGCTCGCCTGTTCCTGCGTGGTGAGCGAGGAGCGGATGAGCAGCCGCAGCAGCTCCTCGGCCAGCGCCGGCGACACGCCACGCTCGCTCGCCGCGGCGCGCACGCCGAGGATCACCTCGCGCTCGCGCTCGTAGTCGCGCGTCGGCCGTCCGGTGGCGCGCTTGACGCGCGCGACCTCCTCGCTCACGGCCTTGCGCTCGGCCACCAGTGCGATCAACTGGCGGTCGAGCTCGCTCAGGCGCCGGCGCAGATCGTCCAGCGTCACGGTCTCGGCTTCGGGCGTCATGGCAGCGGGTGCTCCGTGAAGGATTCGACTCCTTTCTATCGGGGCGCGCCGGAGGCTGCAAGGGGAGAGTGACGGTGCGGGCGGCGTCAGGCTCCCGCGGGGCACGGGCGCGAAAAACCCTCTAACATGGCCCGCCATGCCTGAGCACCGCGAACTGCTCCCGGATCCGCTGCCCGCCGAGCCGCTCGCGGTCGTCGCGCGCTGGCTCGCCGAGGCCTGGGCGGCACGAACGCAGCCGAATGCGAACTCGATGGTGCTCGCCACCAGCAGCCGCGAGGGCCGCCCTGCCGCGCGGGTCGTGCTGTGCAAGGACATCGTGCCGCAGCCGGGTTACGTCGTGTTCTACACCAACTACCTCTCGAGCAAGGGCCGGCAGCTGAAGGACAACCCGCGCGCGGCGGCGGTCATGCACTGGGACGCGCTGCACCGGCAGGTGCGCATCGAAGGGCAGATCGTGCAGGCACCCGCGGCCGACAGCGACGCCTACTTCGCCGCGCGCCCCTGGCAGAGCCGGCTGGGCGCCTGGGCGAGTGAGCAGAGCGAACCGATCGCCTCGCGAGCGGCGCTGCTCGGCGCCGTCACCGCCGTGGCGAGACGCTTCGGCGCGCCCACGCCCGGCAGTCCCGGCGCCGACGACAGCATGCAGGTCAAGATCCCGCGCCCGCCTCACTGGGGCGGCTACCGCCTGTGGGCAGACGCGGTGGAGCTGTGGGTGGAAGGCGAGGCGCGCATTCACGACCGTGCCCGGTGGGCGCGCAGCCTGAAAGCCACGCGCGGCGGCTCCTTCAGCACCGGCGCCTGGTCGGTCACCCGGCTGCAGCCTTAGAGGAACCGCGGCCGCGGCGTCGCATGTGGAAGAACATTCGCATCGCGGTCCTGCTGTTCGTGCTGCTGGGGGTCGCGGTGCACAGCTGGCTCGATCGCATCGCGACGCAGGGCTGGAAGGAGACGCTGTGGGTGGGCGTCTTCCCGCTCAACGGCGACGGCACGCCCCTGGCGCAGCACTATGTAGAGGGCCTCACCGTGAAGGACTTCTCGGGCATCGAGGAGTTCTTCGCGCGCGAGGCGCACCGCTACGGGGTGGCCATCGAGCAGCCGGTGCATGCGGAGCTGTATCCGCAGGGCTCCGAGCTCCCGCCGGCGCTCGCGCACGACGCCGGGCCGCTCGGCATCGCCTGGTGGAGCCTGA
This sequence comes from Gammaproteobacteria bacterium, assembly GCA_005878095.1. Lineage (GTDB taxonomy): Bacteria > Pseudomonadota > Gammaproteobacteria > Steroidobacterales > Steroidobacteraceae > 13-2-20CM-66-19. The sequence goes on from VBNH01000144.1 coordinate 8,081, forward strand.
GGCTGCGCTGGTTCGCCGCCCATGCCGCTGAAGTGCCGGGACGCGCGCCGCCGCGCATACGCATGTTCGTGCTCTATCACGACCCCGCGACGCTCGATCGCGTGCCGGACTCGCATGGTCTGCAGAAAGGACTGATCGGCGTGGTGCATGCGTTCGCGCTGCCCGCCATGGCGGGGGGCAACAACATCGTCATCGCCCACGAGCTGATGCACACCCTGGGGGCCAGCGACAAGTACGACCTGGGCTCGGGGGCGCCGCTCTATCCGAACGGTTTTGCCGAGCCGGACCGTGAGCCGCTGTACCCGCAGGGGCGGGCGGAGATCATGGCGGGCCGGCGCGCGCTGTCGACGCAGGATTTCGAGATGCCGCAGGGTCTGCGCGATGTCGTCGTGGGTCCCGCGACGGCGCTGGAGATCCGCTGGACGCGCCCGTGAACCGCGCGCCGCAGCGCGCCGCTCAGCCGGGACTCGCCGCGGTGAGCCTGGGGGTGCGCGCCGGCGCGCGCGAGCTGGTGCGTGACCTGTCGGTGCAATTCACTCCCGGCGAGGTGGTGGCGATTCTCGGCCGCAACGGTTCGGGCAAGACCCTCACCCTGCACACGCTGGCCGGGCTGCGCACGGCCGCCGGCGGCGAGGTACTGCTCGATGGCGCGCCGCTCCTGCAGCTCAAGCGCCGGTCCGTGGCGCTGCGGCTGGGGCTGCTGCCGCAGGACCTGGAGGATGCCTTCGTCACCACCGCACTGGAGACGGTGTTGATCGGCCGCCACCCACACCTGGCACTGTGGCAGTGGGAGACGGCCGAGGATGAGCGCCTGGCGCGCGAGGCGCTCGCGGCGGTGGACATGCGGGATTTCGCCGTGCGGCGCACCGATACCCTCTCCGGCGGGGAGCAGCGCCGGGTGGCCGTGGCCGCATTGCTCGCCCAGCAACCGGGCATTTTCCTGCTGGACGAGCCGACCAATCATCTCGATCCGCACCACCAGCTCGCGGTGCTCGGCCTGTTCCGCGCTCTCGCCGATCAGGGCCGCACCGTCGTCACCACGCTGCACGATCCCACGCTCGCGGCGCGCTTCGCCGACCGCGCGCTGCTGCTCTTTGGCGATGGGCGCTGGTCGCTGGGTCCGGTCGGCGCGGCGCTCACGGCGGCCACCTTGAGCGAGCTGTACCTGGCGCCGATGATGGAGCTCGGCCACGGCGGCCGGCGTGTGTTCGCCAGCGCGTGAGTGTTCGTCAGCGCGCGAGAGCCTCGAGCACCCGCGCGTGCAGCACGCCGTTGGTGGCGAGCACGCTGCTCGTGCCGAGGCCAACCGCGGCGCCCTCGAGGTCGGTGAAAGTGCCTCCGGCCTCGCGCACGATCACGCTGAGCGCGGCGATGTCCAGAATGTTGACATCGGATTCGATGACCACGTCGAGCGCGCCGCGCGAGAGCAGGTGGTAGTGCACGAAGTCGCCGTAGCCGCGGATGCGGCTGACGCGGCCGATCAGCCCCGCCAGGCGCTGCCAGCGTGGCGAGCGCGCCAGGGTCTTCAGATTCCCGGTGGACACGACGGCGCCGGCCAGAGCGGCGACGTCACTCACCCGCACCGGCTGCTCGTTGAGCCAGGCCCCCGCTCCCTGCTCGGCCCACGCGAGCTCGCCGTAAGCGGGCGCGTTCGAGACCCCCAGCACCAGCTTCCCCGCACGCAGCAGCGCAATCTGCGTGGAAAAGAACGGACACTCGCGCACGAAGGACTTGGTGCCGTCGATCGGATCGACCAGCCAGAGGTTCTCGGCCTGCATCGCATGCTGTCCGGTCTCTTCCCCATAGAAACCGTAGCCGGGGAAATGTCGGTTCAGCGTGGCGCGGATCACTTCCTCGGCCCGCACGTCCGCCTCGGTGACCGGCGAGTCGTCCGGCTTGGTGCGCACGCTCGGGTTCTTGCGGTAGTGCGCGCCGATCACATCCGCCGCGGCCCGCGCGGCCTCCAGTGCCGCGGTGAGTTCTTTCGATGGCATATTCGAATAGGATACGGCCATGGGGAACCGGCTGAGCAAGATCTACACCCGCACCGGCGATGACGGCACGACCGGCCTCGGCGACGGCAGCCGGGTTCCCAAAGACAGCGTGCGCGTCGAAGCCTACGGCACGGTGGACGAGCTCAACAGCGCCGTCGGCGTGCTGCTCGCCGTGCCCGGCCTGCCGCCGGCGGTCAGTGCGTGTCTCACGCAAGTGCAGCACGAGCTGTTCGACCTGGGCGGGGAGCTGTGCATCCCCGGTCACCGCGTCATCACCGCCTCCCAGGTCACGCAGCTGGAGCAGGCGCTCGACGGGTTCAATGACGCGCTGCCGCCGCTCAAGGAGTTCATTCTCCCCGGGGGCGGGCCCGGCGCCGCCGCCTGTCACCTCGCCCGCGCCATCGCGCGGCGCGCCGAGCGGCGCGTATGGGCGCTCGCCCGGGTCGAGGCGGTGCGCCCCGAGGTCGCGCAGTATCTCAATCGCCTGTCGGATCTGCTGTTCGTGCTGGCGCGGGTGCTGGCGCGGCACGAGCGCGGCGCCGAAGTGCTGTGGCGTCACGAGCGCACCACCAAGCCCGCCTGACCACGCGAGCGCTCGATTCACTGCGTCATTGCGCCGCGAGGCGCTCCTTCAGAAGCGTTCGGAAGCGCGGCCAGTCGAATGTCGGCCAGGGATCGCTCTTGCGCCCGGGCGCAATATCGCTGTGCCCGGCGATGGCCTGCGAAGACAAGGAGGGGTAAGCCGCGAAAAGCGCCGCCGTGAGTGCGGCCAGGGCCTGGTACTGCGCCTCGCTGTACGGGGTCCCGTCGGCCCCCTCGAGCTCGATGCCGATCGAGAAATCATTGCACGCCGAACGGCCCTGGTACTCGGACTTGCCGGCGTGCCAGGCGCGCTCTCCAAAGGGCACGTACTGCACGATCTGTCCGTCGCGCCGGATGAGCGCGTGCGCGGAGGCGACCAGGCCTTCGATCTCCTTGAAGTACGGATGGACATCGGCGGGCAACTTTCCGGTGAACAACCGGTCGATCCACGGCCCGCCGAATTCCCCGGGCGGCAGGCTGATGCCGTGCACCACCAGGAGTTCCGGCACCGCGCCCGCCGGCCGCGCGTCGAAGTTGGGCGACAACACCTGGCGAACGCCGGCCAGCAGTCCCGTGGCGGCGTCGAT
>VBNH01000145.1 GCA_005878095.1 Gammaproteobacteria bacterium
GCGGCTGCCGCGACGCCGCCCGCAGCGCCCGACCTGCCGCTCGAGCCGCACGGGCAGGCGGCGGGTACGAACTCGCCGGGCGGCACAGCGACTGCGCCCGCCGGAGCGCACCGCACGAGTGCGCTCGAGCGGCGCCTCTCGGGAGGGGTGTTTGCGCGCGAGCGATCGGATGCGATGACGCCGGGTGTTGCCGATCATGCGGGCACGCAGATGCAGCAGGCCGCTGCGGCGGAGGAGGCACGCCGCACCCTCCAGGGAGGCGAGAGCGCCCTCGCGACGCTGCTGCGCTCCAGTGCGACGCCCGCGGCGCCGGCGAGTCTTCTGCCGACGCAGCGTTTCCTCCTGCCGCGGGGCGCATTCATCGACTGCACGCTCGAGACCGCGATCGATTCGACGCTCCCCGGCATGACCACCTGCATCGTTGCCGCCGACACCTTCGGAGCAGACGGCAAGGTCGTGCTGCTCGAGCGCGGCACCAAGCTCGTGGGGGAGACCCGCGGGCAGGTGCAGCAGGGACAGGCACGGGTGTTCGTGCTGTGGACCGAGGCACGCACCCCCTCGGGGGTCATCGTGCCGCTCGATTCACCCGGCACCGATGAGCTCGGGCGCTCGGGGCTTCCGGGCGAGGTGCAGCGCCATTTCTTCGAGCGCTTTGGCGCCGCCATGATGGTGTCGCTGATTGACGGTGCGCTGCAGGCGGGCGTGCAGGCGTCCGCACACTCCGGGGGCCCGGTGATCTATGCGCCTTCGGGCTCCCAGGAGGTGCTCACCGAGGTGCTCAAGGACACGCTCCGCATACCGCCCACCGTCGTCAAGCGCAACGGCGAGCGCATCCAGGTGCTGGTGGCGCGCGACATCGATTTCAGGCCGGTGTATGAGCTGCATGCTCCCGACACCGGCCGCTGAAGGTTTCTCTCGTGCGCCGATCGGGGCCCCGGCGACGACAGCGCCAGCAGGCGGCGAGCTCTCCGCACTTGATCTCACGCTGCGCTCACTGCGCCCCCTGCTCGCGGATCCGGAGGTGACCGAGCTGTGCATCAATCGGCCACGGGAGATTTTCATCGAGACGCACGCGGGCTGGCGCCGCGAGGAGGTGCCGTTCGCCGACTTCGACTGGTGCCGGCGGCTCGCCAAGCTCATCGCCAACGTGACCCGACAACGCGTCGATGAGTCCGCACCGCTCCTGTCCGCCGCGCTCCCCTCCGGGGAGCGCGTGCAGATCGTGCTGCCGCCGGCGACCACGCTCGGATGCGTCGCCATCACCATCCGCCGCCCCGCTGACACTGTCTGGTCGATCGATGAGCTCGCGCGCAGGGGCGTGTTCGGAGCCACCCGTCGCGCTGGAGTGGAGGGCGATGAGGCCGAGGAGGAGCTGCGGCGCCTGCACGCCGCGCGCGCGTATGCGGCGTTCCTGCGCCTCGCGGTGCGCGCGCGCAAGAACGTCGTGGTCTCGGGTGCGACCGGATCCGGCAAGACCACCTGGACCAAGGCGCTGATCCGGGAGATTCCCCGCGATGAGCGACTCATCACCATCGAGGACGCTCGCGAGCTCGTGCTCGACGGGCATCCGAATCACGTGCGCTTGTTCTACAGCAAGGACGACCAGGGTCTCGCGCGCGTCACGCCGAAGCAGCTGCTCGAGTGCTGCCTCCGAATGCGGCCCGACCGCATCCTGCTCGCCGAGCTGCGGGCCGAGGAGGCGTTCGATTACCTGCGCAACGTCAACTCGGGTCATCCGGGATCCATCACCAGCGTGCACGCGACCAGCGCCGAGCTCGCGTTCGAGCAGGTGGTGCTCCTGGTCAAGCAGAGTCGCGGCGGACGGAGCCTCGCGCGCCGCGACATCAAGAGCCTGTTGCACCTTCTCATCGACGTGATCATCCAGTGCGGCCTCGAGCGCCACCAGCGCGTCATCCGCGAGGTGTGGTTCGACCCCTCGCGCAAGCGCCGCTCGCCCGCAGGTGGGAGGAGGGGGGGCGTGTCGTGTCGGATGTCCTAGCGCAGCTCCCGGCGCTGCTGCACGGCACGGGGGGCTTGCTCGCCGCCTACGCGGCCGTCGAGGTGCCGCTCCTCGCCGGGCTGATCCGCTCGCGCTCGCCACTACGTGGCATCGTGTGTTCGCCGCTGCTGGCCGTGCCCCTGACGATTGCCGCTGGCGTCGGGATCGCCGCCCTCAGCCCGCTCCTGCGCGGCCTCGGGATCGCCGAGGAGAGCCTGCTGCAGTATTCGATCGGCACTTGCGTGTGCGCGGCGGTCGGCTACATCACAGGAAGAGCGGTGGTGCGGCCCGCCCGGCCGGTGCTCGCCCACCAACGAGGCGCGCTCGTCATCGATGTGCAACGGTCCGTGAAGGCCGCGCGCCGCGGCCCCGGCTTCTCGCACGCGATCTCGCGCGCGCGTCGCCTCGAGCGCGGCCGTCTGACGCTCGCGGGGTTCCCGGTCACACCCGAGGACGAGGTCAAGCACTTCAAGCTGATCGGCGCTACCGGCACCGGCAAGAGCACCGCCATCCGCGAGCTGCTCGGCGCGGCACTCGCGCGCGGCGATCGTGCCGTCATTGCCGATCCGGACGGCGGCTATCTGCGCCAGTTCCACGACCGCGGGCGCGGCGATGTCATTCTCAACCCCTTCGAGCCGGGTTCCGCGCGCTGGGACCTGCTCGGCGAGATCAGCAACGACTACGACGTCGAGCAGCTCGCACGCTCGCTGATTCCCGACCACGAGGGGACGGATCGCAGCTGGCGCGGTTACGCCCGCACCTTCTTCAGCGCGGTGACCTCACAAGCCCATGGTGCCGGCAGCCGCGACGTGCGCGAGCTGTATCGCTTGCTGGTGACGGCCGGCACCGCGGAGTTGAAGACGCTCGTGGCCGGCACGCCGGCCCAGCCCTTCCTCGAAGAGCACAACGGGCGCATGTTCGACTCGATTCGCTCGGTGACCAGCTCCGCGGTCAGTGCACTCGATTACGTTTCGCGCCAGAGCGGTCCCCCGCTGTCGGTGCGCGGCTGGGTGCAGGGAGCGGGTCGCTCCGGCGGGGCGGCGGAGCAACCCCGCGGCGTGCTCTTCATGCCGTACCGCGGCGGGCAGATCGCAGCGCTGCGCTCGACGATCTCGGCGTGGATGCGGCTTGCGATCTTCGAGGCGATGAACCGCGAGGAGGGTGGGGGGCAGCCCCTCTGGTTCGTGATCGACGAGCTGGATGCGCTCGGGCAAATCGACGGATTGAAGGATGCACTCGCACGGCTGCGGAAATTCGGCGGGCGCTGCGTGCTCGGCTTCCAGTCGATCGCGCAAGTTTCGAGCACCTATGGGTCGGGCGAAGCGCAGACCATTGTCGAGAATTGCGGGAATACCCTGATCCTGCGCTGCTCGGGCAGCGAGCACGGCGGCACCTCGCAGTTCGCCTCGCGCCTCATCGGCGAGCGCGAAGTCGTGCGCGTCACGCGCTCGCGCTCGCGGCGTGCGCTCGAGGTGCTGCCCGCGATCACGCACTCCGAGCAGCTGGGGGTCGAGGCGGCGGTCATGGGCTCCGAGATCGAGCAGCTGCCCGACCTCGCCGGCTATCTGAAGCTCGCATCGAGCCCCGCGTGGTTGCGCGTCGGCCTGCGCCCCGCCGTGGCGGCGCGCGGCGCGGTTGCCGATCAGCACTCGACGAGCCGTGCGGCCGGCCTGACTTCGGCGAACGATTACGGGCACGAAGGCTTCGAGCCCGACCCCTGGTGAGGCGCGTCCCCCGTGGAAGACCTCTCCATGAAAGTCGGCCTCCTGATGGAGGCGGCCGAAACCCAGCGGGCACTCGCTGCGGCGGCGCTCGAGCAGCTGCGCGAGCACGCCGCCGGCCTCGATGGCATCGTTCGGGAGGAGATCCGCAGCACGCTGATCGAAGAGCTGGGAGCGCTCGACGAGGAAAGCCGTCGCGCTGCGCAGAGCCTGCGCGCGCTCAAGCAGGCGGCGAGCCTGCGCCTCGCCGCGTGGAGCGTCGGCGTCGCGGCGCTCTCGGCGGCGATCCCCTTGACGATCGGCTGGTGGCTGCTGCCCTCGCACGCCGAGGTGGCGGCGCTGCGCGTCACTCGAGCCGAGCTGAGCAGCCACGTCGCGCAGCTCATTCAGCAGGGCGGAAGGGTCGAGCTGCGGCACTGCGGAGCCGCCCGCAGGCTCTGCGTGCACGTCGACCGCAGCGCACCGACCTACGGCGAAGCCTCGGACTACCTGGTGGTCAAGGGTTACTGAGCCGGGCGAAACGATGGACTGGATGACGAGTGAGTGGAGGGATTCGGTGCCGCTCGCGGCCGCGCTGCTGCTGGCGGGCGCTCTCGCGCTGCGCCGTGGGTCCTCTGACGTCCACAAGCGCGGCGCACGGGTCCTCACCGGTGGGCGGGCCCGTCGTGCGATCGCGCGCCGCCGGCGGACGATGACTGCCGCTCTGACACTCGCAGGGGTTCGCCTGGACGCCTGCGAGGAGACCCGCCACTTCAAGCTCATCGGCACCACCGGCGCCGGCAAGTCCACGGCGATTGCGGGGCTGCTCGCGGGGGCCCTGGGGCGCGGGGATCGCGCCGTCATCACCGATCCGGACGGCGGCTACCGCGCGCGCTTCCACGAGCGGCGCCGCGGAGACGTCATCCTCAACCCCTTCGAGGCGCACTCCGTGAAGTGGGATCCGTTCGCCGAGATCCGCGAGCCCTGGGATATCGAGCAGCTCGCGAGCGGCCTGATTCCGACGACCGAGGACCCCTCGGGGCGTGAGTGGCGGGGCTACGCACGCACCTTTCTGAGTGCGATCGCCCGCCGCTGCCACGAGTCGGGAAGGCGCGACAGCGGTGAGCTGTGGCGGCTGCTGACGGTCGCTCCGAGCGTCGAGCTGCGCCCGCTGGTGGCCGGCTCGCCCGCGCAGCCGTTTCTGGAGCCCGAGAACGCCCGCATGTTCGGCTCCATCCGCGCGGTGGCGGGCTCCGCCGCCGCGGCGCTTCAGTACCTCGAGGCGCAGCGCGCACGGAGCTTCTCGATCCGCGACTGGGTGCGCGCGGGAAGCGGCGTGCTGTTCATTCCCTACGCCGCAGCGCAGATCGCAGCCCTGCGCTCGATCATCGCGGCCTGGGTACGGCTGGCGATCTTCGAGGCGATGGCGAGCGCGGAGGCGGACCAGCGCCTGTGGTTCGTGGTGGATGAACTCGATTCGCTCGGAGCGATCGACGGGCTCAAGGACGCGCTGGCACGCTTACGCAAGTTCGGCGGCCGCTGTGTGCTCGCCTTCCAGTCGATCGCGCAGGTCTCCAGTACCTATGGAACCGGCGAAGCACAGACTCTCGTCGAGAATTGCAGCAACACGCTCATCCTGCGCTGCTCGGGCAGCGAGCACGGCGGCACCTCGCAGTTCGCCTCGCGCCTCATCGGCGAGCGCGAGGTCATTCGCAGGCAGACCTCGCGCGGGCGCGACCGCGACAGCTTCCTCACCGCGCGCGGCGCCCGACGCTCGACCAGCGTCAGCGAGCAACACGTCACCGAGGCAGCGGTGCTGCCTGCAGAGCTCGAGCAGCTGCCGAACCTCACCGGGTACCTGAAGACGGCCTCATCGCCGGTGTGGCTGCGTGTCAGGTTGCGGCACGGAGCTTAGAAAGAGGTGGCCATCTTCTTCCTGCAGATCAGCTCCGTGACGCGCAGCGCCGGCCGGCGCGCGACCGCCGCAGCGGCCTATCGGGCCGGCGAGCGCATCCGCGACGAGCGCAGCGGCGAGCTGATCAACTGCGGCCGCCGCCGCGACGTGCTGCATACCGAGATCATCCTGCCGCGGCAGTTTGACGGCATGCCGGTGCCCTGGGCGCGCGATCGGCAGCGGCTGTGGAATACCGCGGAGCACGCCGAGAAGCGGTACAACGCGCGGGTCGCTCGCGAGTATCAGCTGAGCCTGCCGGCGGAGCTCGACGCCGGCCGGCGCATCGCTCTGGCGCGCACGTTTGCCCGGGATGTGGCCGAGCGCTACAAGGTGGCCGTGGATCTCGCGGTTCACGAGCCGCGTCCCGACGGCGATCCGCGCAATTTTCACGCTCACCTGCTCACCACCACGCGCGAGGTGACACCCGCGGGGCTGGGTGCGAAAGCGGGTCTGGACATTCCGCCGCTCGAGCGCCGCCGGCGTGAGCTGCCCGATCACCGCCAGGAGTACCTCACCCTGCGCGAGCGCTGGGCGACGCTCGTCAACGAGGCGCTGCGTGAGGCGAACGTCGCTGCGCGCGTCGACCATCGCAGTCTCGCCGCCCAGGGCGTCGATCGCGAGCCGCTGCCGAGGATTCCACTGATGCAGCTGAAGATGGAGCAGCGCGGCGTGCGCAGCGAGCTCGCCGAGCGGTTGCGCGCCGAGTACCGCGGGCGCGTGCAGAAACGTCTCGCGCACTCGGCAGGCCGGTCGCCCCGGGAGTCTGCACCGGGGGTTGCACGAGAGCGCGCGGCTCAGGGCGAAGACCAGGCGCCCCATCCGCCTGCTCAAATCCAGGACGTCGAAGAGATACGGCGTCAGGCGCGGGAGGCGTGGCTGCGCCTGCGGCCGAAGGAGGCGGAAAGAGCCGGCGCCGAGCGTAGCGCCCGCGAGCGCGAGCCATTTCAGCCCTCACGGCAGGCCGAGGACGACTTGGCACGATGAAACGGCCGACCCTGCGCTACGTGCCGCGAGCGACTCTGCGCTGCGTGCGGCACGCGACCCGTGGACGGCGGGGCCAGCGCCGTGTCCGAGCCTGTCTTTCGCGGCCTGTTTCGTCTATTCGCCGCGCGGCACGGGAGCGATGTGCGACGCCGCGCGCCGAGTGTGCGCCAGAGTGAAGGCGATCGATCCTCGCTGGCTTCCCCGCTATGCCGGCGTGGTGCATCGGACGAGCCTTCATCATTCCCAGCTGGCAGGACTGTTCGCGCCCGGTGCGGTTCTCGTCCCGGTGCCGGGGAGCGTGCCCGGGAGCGCTGTGCCGTGGGTGGCGTCGCAGCTCGCCATGGCGCTGCGTGACGTCGGCCTCGCGGGCACCGTGTGGCCGGGGCTGCAGCGTCAATTCGCGGTCCGCAAGTCGGCAACCGCGCTCAGCGGCGAGCGCCCGACGGTACGCGAGCACTACGAGTCGTTCGCCGTGATGCGGCCGCCCGGGGCGATCCGCAGAATCGTGCTGATCGACGATGTCGTCACCAAGGGACGCACGCTGCTGGCCGCAGCGGCGCGCCTGCAAGGGCAGTTTCCCGACGCCGACATTCGCGCCTTTGCCCTCATCCGCACCCTGGGGTTTGCGCCGCGGCTCGAGCAGCTGATCGAGCCGTGTCAGGGGGTCATCCGCTGGGCAGGGGGAGATGCGCGCCGTGAGCCGTAACGAGTAATTACGCAGCAGCGCCGCCGCTCCAGCGCGTCGCTCGAATTAGCGCATGCGGTTCCGTTTTACCGATTACTTTGAAACGCAGGTACTCCGTAAACGGCCGTATCTGAAGAAGGAGTGGTGCATCGCTGTTGTCGAGAAACCTCTGCGTTCTGAGCCACAAGAGCACAATCGGTTTCGCTTCTGGGCGGCGGTTCCAGAGCTCGGCGGACGTTACTTGAGAGTCATCACGCTTGAGGATAAGGTGACCATTCACAATGCCTTTCCGGACAGAGGGTTCCGGCCATGAAGCTGAATTACTACCCCGAAACTGATTCGTTGTATATCGATCTGTCCGAGCGGCCGAGCGTCGAAAGCCGCGAAATTTCAGAGGGTGTTGTCCTTGACTACGACAGCCGTGGCAACCTTGTGGGTATCGACATCGACAACGCCAGCGGAAAGGTTGAGCTCAAGCGTCTAGTCCTGAGTAAGCTGCCGGGTAAGGTCGAGACTGTTGCCGCCTAACAATGTTGGAGCGCCAGGTCGGGATAAGCTGCTGCCAGCGGCTGCTCGCGAGCGGGCGGCCGGCGGAGCGGCGCCGTGTGTCAGAACCTACGGCAGCGACACTTGGTAGGTCAGCAGCGCGCCGCGCTCGAGCGGGACGACGCTGAGGCCGGTCTCTTCATCCGTCCGATCCCGGCGGTTCATGGCGAAGTGCGCGCTGGCGATTCCGAGCGCCGCCCCGGCGACGGTGTCGGACAGCCAGTGCGCATTGTGCTTGAGGCGCTCGTAACTGGTGGCGGCGCCCAGGCCGTAACCGAGCAGGCGCCGCACCCACCGATAGTCGTCGCTTCCTGACTCGGCGAGCACCGTGCCCACCGCGAAGGCGGCGGTCGAATGCACCGACGGAAGCGAATTTCCGCCGCCCTTGCGCCACTGGTTGGGGTCGCTGGTCTGATCCGGTCCCTCGCGGCCGACGGCGTACTTGAGCGCATAACCGCTGACGCTGGCCAGGCCCGCGGCTTCCAGCATGGCCCACGCCTCGGCGCGGCCATTCCGGTCATCGATCAGGTTCGCGTACCCCCAGGTCGCCACGAACACCGCGGCGGCCGGAATCGCGTCCTGCACATCCTTGGAGTTGGTCGTTGGCGCGGAGGTGAGGGTCTTGACGAAATGCGTGCGCACCTGGGTGTCGTAGTGGTGAGTGGCGCCGATGGCGATGAGCGCACCGCCAAACCAGGCCCAGTCGCCGCGGTTCCAGTGCAGGGGTGCGGTGAAGTAGCGCTTGATGTCGGACCCAAGACCCGACCCGGAGGCGTGCGGCGGCGCGGGCGCCGCCGGCACCGGGGGCGACGGCTGTTCCACCGGAGCGGAGTCCCCGGCGGCGGGGCGCTCCGGGGTCTGGCCATCGGAGGTCTGACACCAGGCGGCGCCACAGACGCTGAGAGTTCCTGCCGCGATGAACAGGGTCAGCGCCTTCTGGACTCGCACGATGGGGCTAGCTCCGCGCCGGGCTCGCCGCGGCCAGCAACTCGTCCACGCGGAATATCGGATAGAGATTGAAATGCGAGTCCCACGCCGGGTGTCGGCGCAGGAAGAATTCCAGCCGCGCGGCGGGATTCGCGGCGAAGGCCGGATCCTCCTCGAGCTTGCGCGAGAACTCATCCTGCAGCTGCGGGTGCTGTGCGCGCATGGTGCGCGCGATCTGTTCCGCGACGTAGGGCTCCAGGTATTCCTTGTGCTCGAAGCACGCGTTGAAGAACCCCCAGGCTGCGAACGAGTCCGGCGCCTGCGGCTCGAGCAGCTGCATCACCAGGCGCGCGAGCGCCTGCGTGATCGGTACGAACAGGGCGCCGGCGGCGATGTCCTGGGTCTCGCGTCCCCAGGCACCGCTCAGGGTGACGCGCATGCGGCCCTCGAAGGGTGCCGCGGCGAACCGCACCTGAGTGGCGCGGAAGGCTTCGACGCGCACGGCCTCGCTGTGCGTGCGCACCGGCTCGCAGGCGATGCCGTGCAGCGCGAGCCGTGCGCCGATGTCCTGCGCCCACGCGCACGGCACGACGTAGCCGCCCAGGGGCGCCTTCACTACCAGGGAAGGCGAGACACGATCGCGAAACGGCACCCGCCACACCTGCGGGGTCTTCGGGTCGTAGACGGTCACCGGCTCGCCGGAGATGGGCGAGGGCTCGCGCGTGTAGGCGTAGCCCGGGAAGTCGATGAGTTCGGTGCCGCCGGCACCCCCGGCGTCCAAGGGCTGGCCCCTTCCGCTCTCGCGCCAGCCGGAGCTGTAGTCGAGAGCCACCTCCGCTCCGCCCAGGCGAGCGGCCGCGGCGTCCGCCTGCAGGGCGCGCTCGCGCCACTCGGCGCCGTGCGCGGCGAGCAGTTCCACAAGGCCCACGATGGTGTTGCGCGTGACGCGCACGCGCGTCGCGTAGTCCTTCCAGGAGTGCGTCTCGACCAGGACCGTGAAGCGGTTACGCTGCGGAAAGTATCCGGTGGAGAAGCGCGGCGAATACACGGTGAGCAGGAAACCGGAAGTCGGGTCGTCGGGCGTGGCCAGGTCCGGGTAGAAGGGCAGGGGCATGGAGCCGGAGCGCGCGAGCCTTGCGATCAGCGCCTCGCGCAGCTCGCGCGCGCACGGGTACAGGTGCGCATCTCCCTGGTTGAGGGGCTCCACCTGCAGTGAAATATCGGGCTGAAAGTCCGCGCCATCGGTGACGTGCAGGTCGGCGCACACCAGCGGGTCCCAGGTGCGGATCAGCCCCAGGAGCGAGCGCATCTCGGGTGCATCCGCCTTGGTGTAGTCGCGGTTGAGATTGAGATTCTGCGCGGTGGTGCGCCAGCCGGTCTCTTCGGGGCCGTTCTGGTTCGGCCGGTTCCAGCGGCCGAAGCGCTCATGCCCATCCACGTTGAAGGCCGGCACGAACAGAACCGCGATCCGCTGCAGCACCCCGGGCGCCGCGGTCTCGCCCAGCAGTTCGCGCAGCGCCATGAAGCCCGCGTCCTTGCCGTCGCTCTCACCGGGATGGATACCCGCCTGCAGCATGAGCACGGGCACCTGGTGCGCATCGGCGCGGCAGGCAATGAGCGCGCGCATGGGTCGCCCCTCGGCAGAGCGCCCGAACTCGAGGCTGCGCACCGCGCGCGGCCAGGCCGCCGCGAACGCCGCGCACAGCCGCGTGACTTCATCAGTGCGACCAGTCCTCCTGAAGCCCGACTCCTCGGCGACCGTGGTGAGCGTGTGATCGTGCACGATGCAATCTTACGGGACTGCGCGACACGCTCAATGCCACAGCTGCAGATTGCCCGGCACCGCAGCGCCGCGGGCCTCATCCGCATCCCATCGCCCGCCGGCCGCAACTGCGCCAGAACCCGACTCGCCGCCCTTGAAGACCGCCGGCGGCGGCACGGTGAGGGCCCTCGCGCCGTTGCTCTTCAGCGCATCGTTGAGGGCGGGCAACTGGGTGGAGATGAGGCGGTTGAATTCCCCGTCGATCTCGCCGAGCTGCGAGCGCAGCGCCTCGATGTTCTCCAGCTGGTATGCCGAGGGTGGGCCCTCCCAGGAGGTGATCGCACCGTACAGCTGGTCGGTGTGCTCGCGCAGCCGCTCCTCCCCGGTGATCGCTCCGCCTTCCTTGGTGGCGACGATCTTTTTCCTGATTGCATCGAGCTTGCCGTCGAAGTCCTCGAGCCGGCGCAGCAGCGCCTCACCCTTCGGCCGGCCCTTGCCTGCCTCGGCGACCTGCTCGCGCAGGCCGGCAATGCGCCCGAACAGTGCCGACTCATCGTTGAACAGCGCATACACCTTCATCGCCGCGTCATACTGTGCCTTGCGATCGGCCGGGGTCCACTTGACGCGCCTGTCCAGGCCGAGGGTGACCTGGCTATCGTAGACCGTGTCGTTCTTGTGGAGGCGAACGGTGTAGGTGCCCGGCAGCACGCGCGGCCCCTGCGTACCGGCGAACGCCAGCTGCGCGGCCGGCGGCACATGCGGCGCTCGCCGGTGCATGGTCCACACAACGCGATTCAGCCCGCGGCGGGTGCTCGCCGGCAGCTCGTCGACGAGCCCCCCGCCCGCGTCCAGCACTTCGATCCTGAGCTTGCCGAACAGGTGGCGGGTACGCTGGTAGTAGGTGATCACGGCGCCGCGGGCCGGGTTGTCGCCGACGAAGGCGGCGGCGCCGTTGACCCAGCCGCCGTTGGCCTCGATGCGCTGCTGCTCGGGGCGCGCGGACACGAAGGCCGCCTCCTGCGAGGTCAGCTGCGGCGTCAGCTGGCGCAGCGGCGTGATGTCATCGACGATCCAGATGCCGCGGCCGTGGGTGGCGAGCACGAGGTCGTTGTCGCGAGGCTGGATCGCGAGATCACGCACCGCGACTGCCGGCAGGTGCCCGCCCTTGAACTGCGCCCAGTGCGCGCCGCCGTCGACCGAGATCCACAGTCCGAACTCGGTGCCGAGAAACAGCAGCTGCG
>VBNH01000178.1 GCA_005878095.1 Gammaproteobacteria bacterium
CATCGAGATGCCGCGCATGGACGGCTACGAAGTCGCCGCGCACGTGCGCAACGATCCGCGCCTGAAGGACGTGCCGATCATCATGGTGACCTCGCGAGTGGGTGAGAAACACCGCGCGCGCGCCATCGAGCTCGGCGTCGATGACTATCTCGGCAAGCCTTACCAGGAGGCGCAGCTCCTGGATGCCATCGCGCCGCTGGTGGAGCGGCGGCGCGCCGCGGCGCAGGCTCGCGCTTACGCCGGCGCCGCCGGGAACTGACCCGCAGCCGATGGCCGAGCGCGTCACCGAAGTCTACAGCCTGCTGGTGCCGCTCATCGACGCGCGCCTCATCATTCCGCGCTCCTGTGTCGCGGAGGTCATCGGCTTCCAGACACCCAGCGAGATGACCGGGGCGCCGCCGTGGTACATCGGCACCGTGCCCTGGAACGGCAAGGCGGTGCCCCTGGTGTCCTTCGAGGGCGCCTGCGGCCAGATGATTCCGCCGGCCAGCGGCCGCACGCGCATCGTGATCCTGCACGCGCTCGGCACACGGGTCGAAGGCGGCAACTTCGCGCTGATCAGCCAAGGCTTCCCGCAGCTGGTGCGCGTGAGCTCGGATGTCGTGCGCCCCGACAACTCGCGCGTGTTCCCCGAGCGCACACCGATCATCTGTCAGATCCGCATGGTCAACGAGACTCCGCTGGTACCGGACCTCGAGCGCCTCGAAGAGATGATCGCGGAAGAGACCCGCATCGGCGCGTAGCGGCAACGCCGGCTGCAGCGCAGTGTTTGCAACCCGCGGTCCCGCCCGCCATCCGTGCGGCCGCACCGCGGGGCGCTGCGCGCGCCCCGCGACGTGCCCGCGACGTGCCCGCGATGTGCCCGCGATGTGCCCGCGATGTGCCCGCGATGTGCCCGCGATGTGCCAGGATCCCTCAATCGCCCTCGTCCAGCGGCCCGGTGCAGCCGGCCTGCTGCGGCACCGACAGCCGCGGCAGCACGCTCGGGTCGGGGTAGCTGTAGGCGCCGCCGAGCGAGTCCGGATTGCTCTCGAACGCGAACCACTGCAGCAGCGCGACGTTCTGCACGTGGTAGGTGAAATCATTCATCGTGACCGTGGAGGTGGGGTTCGGCAGACCCTCGATCACGTCACCGTCCTCGAGACTGTTCTGGCAGTTGCCGCCCGAGAGCCACCAGGGTGTGGTGTTCAGACAGTCTGGCAGCCCGGCGCCGCCGCAGGCGCCGCCATCGCTGGTGAAGGCCCCTACCAGGGGGTCGTTGAAGATCTCGGCCATCTCGTGACTCAGCGCAAAGACGTCCTCGATCCCAGGAGGGAAATTCCCCGGGCTGATCCATGAGGAGTAGTTCATGACGTAAGCGCGCTGCTGGTTGCCGTTGCTCGGAACGCCCGGCTCGAAGTCGAAGCTGTGGAAGCCGAGGACGCAGCACTGGTTCGGGTCGCCGTTGACGTACAGGTAGGCGTCCTGAAACAGCAGCGTCGCGACGGTCTTGGTCGTCATGTCCCCGGCGTTCTCGGCGGCGCCGATCACGGTGCTGTTGTCGAACGGGAAGGTCGGCGGGAACAGCAGATTGCTGAACTCGTTTTCATCGATCAGCACGAACGCGCAGCAGCTGCCGTTGGCGTGCAGCGCGAAGCGGTAGCTGCCGTAGGGCACCGACATCACCCGGAGCTGTTTCAGCTGCGGCGCGAGCAGGGTGTGCCAGTCCTGCGTCATCTGCGACCAGAACTCGGCGCGCTGCACCGCGTCGCTGAACTGCGTCGGCTCGCTGCTGCTCGAGAACAGGCTGTTCGCGAACACCGGCGACTGCAGCGCTCGCCCGACATTCCCGCCGGGGCCGGGGCTGAGATAGAGCCTGTGGCCGTTCACGTAGCGCTGGTGGCCCCGGGAGTCGAGCAGGCGGACGGCCACCGGTATGATCGGTGCGGCGACGGTGGTGGTACCGCCGGCAGCCGGCGCGTTGCCCAGCATATCCCACGGCCAGCTGAATTGCGGATGGCCGAAGAAATCGACACCGCGCGCATTGAAGCTGCCCTGGAAGTTGGGAACCGTGTCGACGCCCGCGACGGCCGGCGCAAAGGCGTCCGCAAAAGCGTTCAGGTTGGGCGCCCGGCCATCCATGATCAGCCTGGCGTGCGCGAGGATGCTCTTGTCGACCTGATCGGGGGGCGGGGCCGCGAGGGCCGTGCCGGAGACGAGGATCAGTGCGCTGCACGCCAGTGCAGCGCCGCGGATGGCACTATTCATGCGTGTGCTCTCCCTGCTGTGGCTGAAGTTGTTTCGGCGGGCGCGGTCAGCCGTCCCTCAGCGCCTCACCCGAGGCACCACTTTCGGAAAGCCGCGCCCGATTGCCGTACTGCGTAATACTAATCCGCGAACGTGTCAGGTTCGAGACCGCGAGATATGGTCCGGGAGGGTTTCAGGTACGGGTGTGCGAGCCGTCCCCGCGCCGAGTGCAGGCGCTACGCACTCTTAAAGATCACCGAACTCCCGCTGCAGCAGCGTGAGCGCGGCGATGGCCGCGGTCTCGGTTCGCAGCACGCGCGGACCCAGACGCACGGGCGTAAAGCCTGCCGCCACTGCGGCTTGCTGCTCCGCTTCCGCCAGCCCTCCCTCCGGGCCGATGAGCACCGTGACCGCGGTCACCAGGCGCGGCACGTCCGCGAGCGTTGAGGTGGCTGCGGGCGAGAGGAGCAGGCGCGTGCTGCCGTCGCGGTTGCCGCGCAGGAAGTCCTCGAGCGGCACGGGGACGGCGATCGCCGGCAGCCGGTTGCGTCCGCTCTGCTCGCAGGCGGCGATGGCGATGGCACGCCAGTGATTGAGTCTGCGTGCGGCCTGCTGGGCCGTGAGCCGCACCACGCTGCGTTGAGCGAGCACCGGCACCAGGCCGGACGCCCCGAGCTCGGTCGCCTTCTGCACGACCAGGTCCATGCGCTCCCCACGTGACACGCCCTGCGCGAGGGTGAGGGTGAGGGGCGACTCGCACTCGATCGCACGCCGCTCGCCGATCGCGACCGCAACCCTGCCGCCGTGCGCATGCTCGATGCTGGCGGCGTACTCCCCGCCCGAGCCATTGAACACGGTGAGCGCCTCGCCGACCCGCAGGCGCAGCACGCGCGTGACGTGGCTCGCGGCAGCGCCCTGCAGAGTGACGCGGGTGCCGGTGGCGAGCGGCGCATCCACATACACACGCCTCACTCGCATGTCGCCCGCTCGATGCCCTCACGCGCCACCTCGACCATCAGATCGATCTCCGCGGGTGTGATCACGTAGGGCGGCATGAAGTACACGACGTTGTCGATGGGCCGCAGCAGCACGCCGCGGGTCAGAGCGTGCCGGTAGATGCGAAGTCCCCGACGCTCCTGCCACGGATACGGCTCGCGGCTCATCTTGTCCGCGGCCAGCTCGATCGCCACGATCATGCCCCGCTGGCGCACTTCCGCCACGTGCGGATGATCCTCGAGCGCGCGGGCGCGCTCACCCAGGCGCGCGGCGAGCGCCCGGTTGCCCTCGAGCACGTGGTCGTCGCGGAAGATGGCGAGACTGGCGCACGCCGCAGCGCACGCCAGCGGGTTGCCGGTGAAGCTGTGCGAGTGCAGGAAGGCTTTGAGCTTGAGGTACTCGTCGTAGAACGCCTCGTACACCGCCTCCGTCGTCATCACGGTCGACAGCGGCAGGTAGCCGCCGGTCAGTCCCTTGGACAGGCACATGAAGTCGGGGCGGATGCCGGCCTGCTCGCAGGCGAACATGGTGCCGGTGCGCCCGAAGCCCACCGCGATCTCATCGGCGATGAGATGCACCTGGTGACGATCGCAGGCCTCGCGCAGCAGCGTGAGGTACACCGGATCGTACATGCGCATGCCGCCTGCCGCTTGCACCAGCGGCTCCACGATCACCGCGCAGGCCTCGTGCGCGTGCCCCGCGAGCGCGGCCTCCATGTGCGCGAACCTGCGCCGCGAGTGCTGCGCCCAGCTCTCGCCGGGCTCGCGCGCGTAGCAATCGGGCGAGGGTACGGTGATGACGTCCATGAGCAGCGGGCGGTAGATCTCCTTGTAGAGATCGACGTCGCCCACGGCGAGCGCCCCGAGGGTCTCGCCGTGATAGCTGTTCGACAGGGTGAGGAAGCGGCGCTTCGCGGTACGCCCCACGTTGCGCCAGTAGTGGAAGCTCATTTTCACCGCCACCTCGACGGCCGAGGAGCCGTTGTCGGCGTAGAAGCAGCGGGTCAGTCCCGCGGGCGCGATCGCACTCAGCGCCTCCGAGAGCGCAATCACCGGCTCGTGCGTGAAGCCGGCGAGGATCACCTGCTCGAGCTGCTCGAGCTGCGCGCGCACCGCGGCGTTGATGCGCGCATTGGCGTGACCGAAGAGGTTCACCCACCAGGAGCTGATGGCATCGAGATAACGCTGGCCCGAGTAGTCCTCGAGCCACGCGCCCTGCCCGCAGCGGATGGGGATCGGGGGCAGCCGCTCGTGATCCTTCATCTGGGTGCACGGATGCCACACGTGCGCGAGGTCGCGCGCGACGTAGGCGCTGTTGGGAGAGCTCATGAGGCGGATTGTGGCATGGCTGCAGGAACGGCCGCCGGCAAGCCCCGAAGCGCGCTGGATATGATCATTGCGGCGGTCGCCGAGGCCAATGACTGCATCGTCGTGACCGACGACGAACGGGATTTCGCCTCCGTGCAATTCATTAACCCGTTGCGATCCTGAAACGCCGAGCCGCATCGTAGGCGGCACGGCGCCGATCGAGAAAGATCTTGAGCAGGTCCGGGCGCAGCCCGTGCAGCGCCGCCCGCGCAGGCATCTCGCCGTCGGTGGTGACCAGCTGGTATACGGCCGTGTAGGCGCGGCCGGTATGGGTGTCGGGAGCCAGCGCCGGCGGAACGTGGCTCCTTTGCGCCAGGTCGGCGATCAGCAGCCACGCCGGAAAATCCTCCGGCGGCAGCTCCATGTCGGCGCTGATGAATTCGCGCCAACGCTGTGCGATCCCCTCATCGCCCGGCGCACGTGCCAGCGTCTGCGCCGCCTTTTGTGGATGCTCCCAGCACAGGCGCGTCCACAGACGACGGGCAGCCTCGCGGCGGAATTGGCGCGCATACGCCTCGGCCAGTCGCACCAGGAGCAGGGGGTGTGCGCGCGCATCGAGCTCCGCTTCAATGGCGACCGCCACCTTATTCCACGCATGTGCCTGCGCGTGGGCGTAGCTGGCATGCAAATTCGGCAAGCTGGGCGTGAACAGGCGACCCTGCAGGCGCCCGGCCAGGTCCGCCCACAGGGGCGCCACATAGTCCCGGGCTCGCGCGCCCAGCGTGCGCACCGCCAAGGGGACGAGGTCCTCTTCGAGTTCCCGCAGCCGCTCGGCAGGCGGGGTGGAGCACGGCCCGGCCGCCCGGATCAGACGGTGATAATCCTCGACGAACCCCTGCGTGCCGGGGAGCTCACTCAGGCGCTCGAGTGCGGTGCGAGCCGCATCGAATCGATGTTCTGCCAGCGCGCGGTGCAGCGCCTCCAGGGCAACCGTTCTGGCGCTGTCCTGGAACAAATCCCCCTGCCGGCGGTCGCCGGGCCGGACGAGCCGCTGGCTGCAGAGCTCCGCCAGGGTCTTTGACGGGCCGATGGACAGCGGCCCTTGGTCTTGATCCCACGCGGTCGGAGGACAGAGCTCGATGCTGAGGTGTTGCTCGGCCGCGTACGCCTGCGCGTGCGCCAATGCTGCGGTGACTTCCTCGACGGGAATCGTCAGCGCCGACTGCAGCTCCCGCCGCCGCCGATGCCGCCATTCCCGATAATCCGCGTAGTCCAGGCAGCCGATCGCGAGCAAGAACTCCAGAGGATCGAGCTCACCGCGCTCCAGCACCAGGCGGTCCACGGTTGACAAGCATCGGTGGCGAGCTGTGCTGTCCATGAACGAGAGCGATTGTTTCATGCCTTCTTACCGCCGCGGGGTCGCTGCTGAAGGGCATGATCAGCTCTGCTCCAGGAGGCGGTGGTCGAATCTGTAGAGGCTGGGACCTGCGATGACCCACTTCAATGTGAAGTCACTATGCAGTGGGTTCAGCAGAAAATTCCACTCCCCGGGAGTGATCAGACTCGGCACACGCAGGACCGGGCGCTCGCCCGCCGCGAGCCAGGCGTCGCCAAAAGCGCGGCTGACCCGATGGTCACTCTGCCAGCGAGCCGGAAAGGACGCAGGCATCAGGATGAACTCATCCGGGATCTCTACCACGAAAAAGCGGAACGGCTGAAGATCCGTGGTCTGCTTGAGGTGAACCAGAATCTCGAGAGCGGCGAGGGAGAGAGATTGTGCCGCATAGACCACCGCTCGCCCCGCCGTATGCCAGCGGGCGGAAGCCTGCCGACCCCCTTGTCCGTTGAACGCCTCCTTGCGAGAGCGCGCGAACTGCGCCGCGGCGATGCGGAATACCCGCATGCGAGCTTCACACGAACTGACCGTGACTCAAGGAGCGCACCAG
>VBNH01000054.1 GCA_005878095.1 Gammaproteobacteria bacterium
CAGCTTCACGAGCATCCGCCTGGTCGCGGGCGCCATCACGCTGTGGATACTCGTGCAGGCCAGCAGCAAGCGTAGAGCTCCCGGAGGGAGCTGGCCGTCGGCATTCGCGCTACTCGCTTACGCCATTGCGTTCTCGTTCGCCTATGTGGGACTGACGACCGGCACGGGAGCGCTGCTCCTCTTCGGGGCGGTACAGATCGTGATGATTGCGGCGGGATTCTTCGGCGGCGAGCAAATTGACCGGACGCTGGTTCTCGGCTGGCTGCTCGCCGTCGCGGGACTGATCCTTCTTCTGCTTCCTGGCATCACCGCGCCCCCAGCACTCGAAGCGCTTTTCATGCTGATCGCAGGCGTCGCCTGGGGAGTCTATTCGCTGCGTGGACGAGGATCGAGGGACGCGCTCGGAGACACGGCGGGAAATTTTGTGCGCTCAGTTCCCGGCGTGCTGCTGATCAGCGCTCTCTTCTGGACGCATCGCTCCGCGGATCTGGAGGGCACGGCTCTCGCCGCACTATCGGGCTCGCTCGCCTCTGGCCTCGGATACGCCGCCTGGTACACCGCCATGCCCAGCCTCGGAGCGATTGTCGCTGCCAACGCTCAATTGAGTGTCCCCGTAATCGCGGCTCTGGCAGGCGTTGTGTTGTTTGACGAACCTATTACGGCACGCCTCGCGATATCCTCCGCGCTGGTGCTCGGCGGAACCGCCCTCGCGGTGCGGCGCAAGCTGACTCCGCAGGGGGCGCGGAGCTCGATTGGGACGTAGGCCGTCACAGGTCCGATGCTACGGCCGCTATTTGTCCTGATTCAGCCGCTCGACGAACCGCACCATATCGATGACCATTCGCTCATGCGTGCCGGCACCAATAGGCGCGACGCCATCGGTCGCTTCGATATTGAACTCGATGCGGCGACCCTCGACTTTGGTTACTTGCGCTCCGGCGACGACCTTCCTGCCGATCGGCGTGGCCGCAAGATGAAGGACGTCGACGCGCGTTCCTACCGCACTCTCCTGCGCTCCGAGGTAGGGCTTGATGGCGTTGAGAGCAGCGTTCTCCATGGCCATGATCATGACCGGCGTCGCCAATACGGGTGGCAAAGTAGCGTCCTTGAAGCGATTGGCAAGGTGTTCAGCGGTCACCACCAGCGTGAATGAGCCTCTGGCTCCTACCGGTATAGACGCCATGCGATTGCTCCTATGCACTTGTCGCGCCGCAAGAACTATGCATCCTACCTGGATGCTCGTCGACCGCCCGCTATCGTGTCCCACGCCGTGACCCTTCGATCGATGCCCTCCTGTCTGGCAGCTCGGGGCGCCCGGTGAGCGGCGATGATCGCGCCACATCGCCCCTGCGCTGGGGGGTGCTGGGGCTGGCGGCTGTCGCCATCTTCAGCAGCTACTACGAGTCCGATGCGATAGGCCCGATCGCGGATCTGCTCGGCCGCCAACGCGGTTTCACGCAGTCTCAGATCGGCGACCTCACCGCAGTCATCAGTCTGCCGAACATTCTGCTGGCGGTATTGAATGGACTGCTCATCGATCGCTACGGTCCAGCGCGCGTCACCCTGTGGGCCGCCGCTATCGGTTTCGTGGGCGCCGTACTGACCGCGATCGGCACGCCCTATGAGCTCATGTGGACCGGCCGCCTCGTGTTCGGGGTCAGCGAGGGCGCGATCTTCATCTCCCTCGTCGCGGGTGTGGCACGATGGTTCTCGCGCAGCGGCATCGCGCTCGCCACGGCGCTGTTCCTCTGTCTTGCCCGGGTTGGATCGTTTTCGCTCGACACCTCACCCTCCTGGGCGCGACCTCTGTACGACGCGGGCTGGCAGCCGCCCTTATGGCTGGGCGCGGCGCTCACCGGTGCCGGCCTCGTTGCCGCTGTCCTCTTTCGCCTGCTTGATTCAGCGCACGCGCCGGCGATGTCCACGCGCCCCGCCGAATCCGGGCACCTCAGCTGGCGGGGGATCTGGACATTCGACCTGTCGTATTGGTACATCCTCGGCCTGCACGTGCTGTACGCGGCGGTCTTCTTTCCGTTCCGTCAGACCTATGCGATCGAGTACCTGCAGCACGTCAAGGGCCTCACGCTGCAGCAGGCCGGCAACGTGAACTCCGGGGTGTTTGCGGCGGCGGTATTCGCCACACCACTGTTCGGCCTGCTCGCGGACCGCTTTGGACACCGTGCCATGATGCTGACCGTCGGGACGCTGCTGCTGCCGATCACTTTCATCGTCTTGGGCCTCACCAATCTGACTCCGTGGGCCTCCACCGTGCTGATGGGCGTGAGCTTCGCGCTGGTGCCGGCGATCATCTGGCCGGCGACAACTCTCATAGTCGAGCCGCGCCGCCTGGGAACTGCACTCGGTGTCATCACGCTGCTGCAGAACGTCGGTCTGTGGGGCTCCAACCGCATCGCCGGCTGGCTGGCCGACAAGGCCGGAGCGGGTGCGGCGCACCCCGAGGGTTACGCCACGATGATCTGGTTCTTCGGCCTGCTGAGTCTTGCAGCCCTGACTTCAGTGCTGCTCCTGTGGCAGCGCGAGAGCGGGCCGCACGGTCATGGACTGGAAGTCGCGCGAGTGTCGCCGACGCCGCGCGCGGGAACGGCCTGATGAAGATAGCCTGCCTCGAGACGTTCGCCAGCGAATTCGTGTGCTTCGTGCGGCTGAGCACCGACACCGGTGCCGTCGGCTGGGGCCAGACGTCTACCTACAATGCCGACATCACGGCAACCATCTTCCACCGCCAGGTCGCCCCCTGGGCTCTCGGCGCCGACACGTTCGACATCGACGCGCTCGTCGCTCGCATCGAGGAGCGTGAGCACAAGTTCCCGGGCAGCTATCGCTGCCGGGCACTGGCCGGCCTCGATACTGCGCTGTGGGACTTGCGCGGCAGGCTTGCAGGCAAGCCCGTAGTCGAACTCCTCGGCGGTCAGCCGCGATCCCTGCGAGCGTACGCCTCGTCAATGCGGCGCGACATCACTCCCGAGCGGGAAGCCGAGCGGCTGGTGCGGCTGCGCGACGAGAAGGGCTTCGACGCGTTCAAGTGGCGCGTCGGGGCGGAGTGCGGCCGGGACGTCGATGAATGGCCCGGCCGGACGGAGGCGATCGTGCCGCAGGTGGCGCGCGCGCTCGGTGACGACGTGGCGAGGCTCGTGGATGCGAACAGCGGCTTCTCTGCGCGTCGAGCCCTCGAAGTGGGACGCTTGCTCGAGGCGGAAGGCATCAGCCATTACGAGGAGCCCTGTCCTTACTGGAAGCTCGCGGAAACCAAGCTCGTCACCGATGCGCTCGATCTGGACGTCGCCGGCGGAGAACAGGACTGGGATCTTGCAACCTGGGAACGCATGATCGACATGCACGCCGTCGACATCGTCCAGCCCGATGTCATGTATATGGGCGGGATATCAAGGACACTGAAAGTCGTGAATATGGCGGCTGCGGCAGGCATGCCCTGCACGCCGCACAGCGCCAACCTCTCCCTGGTCACGCTCTGCACGATGCACCTGTTGGGCGCCATTGCGAACGCCGGCAAGTATCTGGAGCTCTCCATCGAGGGCTCGGAGTACTACCCGTGGCAGGACGGCCTGTTCAGTGTCGATCCCTACGTCGTGAAGGACGGCTGCGTAACCATTCCTTCCGCGCCCGGATGGGGTGTGGAGATCAACCCCGCCTGGCTGCGGGGTGCTGCGTATCGGTGCAGCAGACATGGAGGGTAGGACACCTCAGCATTCTGCATACCGGGTGCGGGTTTCGTGCAACAATTACGCATGCCCGCCCGTCCGAATCTGCTGATCCTGATGGCCGACCAGCTGACCGCCGGCGCCCTCCCGGCCTACGGCGGCAAAGTAGCCAAGACGCCGCATCTGGATGAGCTGGCCGATGCCGGGGTGGTGTTCGAGTCCTTCTATTGCAACAGTCCGCTGTGCGCGCCCTCGCGCTGTTCGTGGCTTGCCGGACAGTTGCCGTCGAAGATCGGTGCCTATGACAACGCCGCCGAGCTCGCCGCGCAGGTGCCAACCTTCGCGCACTACCTGCGCCGCGCCGGCTATCGGACGGTGTTGTCCGGCAAAATGCACTTCTGCGGTCCGGACCAGCTGCATGGTTTCGAGGAGCGGCTGACGACGGATATCTACCCGGCCGACTTTGGCTGGACGCCGGACTGGACGCGCTTCGACGAGCGCCCCGGCTGGTACCACACCATGGACTCGGTCATCAAGGCAGGGCCGTGCACGCGCACCAACCAGACCGACTTCGACGATGAGGTCGTGTTTGCCGCGCGCCAGAAGTTGTTCGATATCGCGCGTGGCAAGGACCGGCGTCCGTTCTGCCTCGTGGTGTCGATGACGCATCCGCACGATCCCTACGTGATCCCGGAGCCGTACTGGAATCGCTATCGAGACAGCGAGATCGACCTGCCGCGCGTTACGGAGCGCGAGCTCGACGAGGACCCGCATTCACGCCGGCTGCGCCACGTCATCGGCCTGACGCTCGCGCAGCCGAACGAGACGCAAATCCGCGCGGCCCGCCGAGCGTATCTCGGCGCGCTATCGTATGTCGACGATCAGATCGGCTCACTGCTGGCGACGCTGCGCCAGGCTCGACTCGCTGCGAACACCGTGATCATGGTGCTCGCCGACCACGGCGATATGCTCGGTGAGC
Source organism: Gammaproteobacteria bacterium (assembly GCA_005878095.1). Lineage (GTDB taxonomy): Bacteria > Pseudomonadota > Gammaproteobacteria > Steroidobacterales > Steroidobacteraceae > 13-2-20CM-66-19. Next base: position 4,660 of record VBNH01000054.1, read on the forward strand.
GCGGCCTCTGGTACAAGATGAACTTCTTCGAGAATGCCTGCCGCATCCCGCTGATCGTGCACGCACCTGAGCGTTTCCTGCCGCATCGGGTGTCGGAATCGGCGTCGCTCCTCGATATCCTGCCGACCCTGGTGGATCTCGCCAGTGAGGGTGAGGCGCTTGCGTACGCCGCGCCGATCGATGGCCGTAGTCTGCTGCCGGCACTCGAAGGCGGTGCGGGACCCGGGCAGGTGGTGGGCGAATATCTCGCCGAGGGCGCGGTCGCACCGATCGTGATGATTCGCCGCGGCCGCTACAAGTTCGTGCACTCGGCGGCCGATCCAGACCAGCTCTACGACCTGACGGCCGATCCCGATGAACGGGTCAACTTGAGCTCGCGCGCGGACTGCGCCGCGATCGTCGCCGAATTTCGCGCCGAGGTGGCGCGGCGCTGGGCCCTGGACGAGATCCATCAGGCGGTTCTCGCGAGCCAACGCCGCCGTCATTTGGTCTATGCCGCCCTGCGTGAGGGGTGCTATCGACCCTGGGACCATCAGCCATTACGGGACGCGAGTCGCCTTTACATTCGCAATGACCAGGAACTCAACGATCTCGAAGCGCTGGCGCGTTTTCCGCCCCTGGCCTGAGGCGCTCGCGCTGGCGATGCTGGCAGCGACGCTCGCCAGCACCACCGCGCGCGCGGCCGCGGTGAGTGAGCCGGCCAGCTGCCGCGCCGTGCGGTTGGCGGATGTCGGCTGGACTGATGTAACGGCGACCACCGCGGTGCTCAGCGCCCTGCTGCGTGATCTCGGCTACGACGCACACACCACGCTGCTGTCGGTGCCGGTGACATTCGCGTCGATGAAGCGCGGCAATATCGACGTGTTTCTCGGCAACTGGATGCCCGCCCAGACCAGCGATCGCCGTCCCTACCTCGAGGATCGATCGATCGAGGTGGTGCGCGAGAACCTCAGCGGTGCGAAATACACGCTGGCGGTACCGGCATACACCTACGCCGCCGGGCTCAGGGACTTCGCCGACATCCAGCATTTCGGCGCCGCGTTGCATCACACGATCTACGGCATCGAGGCCGGCAACGACGGCAACCATCACATTCTGAGGATGATTCAGAACAACGACTTCGGTCTCGGGGACTTCCGGCTGGTCGAGTCGAGCGAGCAAGGCATGCTCGGGGAGGTGGCACGGGCCTATGCCGCACACGCGCCGATCGTGTTCCTGGCCTGGGATCCGCACCCGATGAACATCCAGTTCGATCTGCGCTATCTCGCGGGTGGGGATTCGGCGTTTGGGCCGAACTACGGCGGCGCCTCCGTGCTGACGCTCACCCGCGCGGGCTATCTCGCACAGTGCCCGAATGTCGGGCGCCTGCTGCAGAACCTGCAGTTCACGACCGGGGGCGAGAGCGAGATCATGCAGGCGATGGTGGCCGGTGGGCAGCCGCCGGAAGTCGCCGCGCGCGCCTGGCTGCGCGCCCATCCGACGACGGTCGCACTCTGGCTGCAAGGGGTCGCGGCGAGCGGCGGCCGCACGGCCGGTGACGTGCGCAGCGGCAGATCCGTCGGTGGCATCGGCGCACAATTCGAGCCCTGGGTGGCCGCGCACAAGCTGCCGGTGGGCCAGGCCATGGAGCGCGGCATCGACTGGATAAAACGGCACGCCGGCAGCCTGTTCGCCCTCATCGCCGCGGGCGTCGGCGTGATGATCGCCGCGGTCAGCGGTCTGCTGCACGCGCTGCCCGCGCTGCCGGTCATCCTCGGCGCGGCCGGGCTGGCCTGGCTATTGCAGCGCTCCTGGTGGCTCACGAGTTTCGTCGCGGCGGCGCTGCTGTTCATCATGAACCAGGGCTACTGGCAGCAGACCATCGACACCCTGTCGCTGGTGTTTGTCTCGACGCTGCTGTCGATCCTCATCGGCGTGCCGCTCGGAATCGCAGCCGGCCACCATCCGCGGCTCAATGCGGCGCTGCGCCCGGCGCTGGATCTGATGCAGACCTTGCCGACCTTCGTCTACCTGATTCCAACCCTGGTGCTGTTTGGCCTGGGCGTGGTACCGGCGCTGATTTCGACGGTCATCTTCGCTCTGCCGGCCGCGATCCGGCTCACGCAGCTCGGCATCGCCTCCGTGCCGCGCGCGCTGCTCGAAGCGGGCGAAGCCTTCGGCGCCACGCGCTGGCAGCTGCTCCGCAAGGTGGAGCTACCGAGCGCCGCACCGCTCATTCTGGCCGGAATTACCCAATGCATCATGCTCAGCCTATCGATGGTGGTGATTGGCGCGCTCGTGGGCGCCGGCGGCCTCGGTGTGCCGGTGGTACGCGCACTCAATACGGTGCAGGTCGGCACGGGGGTCGAAGCGGGATTCGTGATCGTGCTGCTGGCCGTGATCCTCGACCGTGTCATGCGTATCAGACGGGCTTGAGTGCGGCGGCCCTACTCCGTGAAAGCAGCGGCAAGCATCAGCGTCGATAATCCGGCCGTGTCGTCACCGATCGTTACGGTGACGGGTGTGAGCAAGACATACGCAAGTGGCCTGCAGGCGCTCAAGCGCATCGACCTGACGATTCGGCGCGGCGAAATTCTGGCACTGCTGGGCCCGAACGGCGCTGGCAAGACCACCTTGATCAACATCATCTGCGGCATCGTCACACCGAGCGCGGGCAGCGTCGTGGCGGACGGTCACGATATCGTGCACGACTACCGCGCTGCGCGCAGCAGGATCGGACTGGTGCCGCAGGAGCTCCACACCGATGCGTTCGAGAGCGTCTGGGCGACCGTGCGCTTCAGCCGCGGCCTGTTCGGCAAGGCGCCCGATCCTGCGTACTGCGAGAGAGTGCTGCGGGATCTGTCGCTGTGGGACAAGAAGGACTCGAAGATCCTGACGCTATCCGGTGGCATGAAGCGCCGGGTCATGATCGCCAAGGCGCTGTCGCACGAGCCCCAGATCCTGTTCCTCGACGAACCGACCGCCGGCGTCGACGTCGAATTACGCCGCGACATGTGGCAGATGGTGCGTCGGTTACGCGAGAGCGGAGTCACCATCATTCTGACCACCCACTACATCGAGGAAGCCGAGGAAATGGCCGACCGCATCGGCGTCATCAACAGGGGCGAGTTGATCGTGGTCGAGGACAAATCCCTGCTGATGCGCAAACTCGGCAAGAAGCAGCTGACACTGCAACTGCAGAATCGACTGGTGCAGATTCCGCCAGGGCTGTCCGCCTATCCCCTCGAACTGGCCGATGACGGGCATGCGCTCGTGTTCACGTTTGATGCGCAGCGCAAGGAAACCGGCATCGCCACGCTGCTGAAGCGCCTCGGCGAACTCGATATCAACTTCAAGGACCTGCATTCCAGCGAAAGCTCACTCGAAGAGATCTTCGTCAACCTGGTGAGGACCCGGACGTGAACGTACCTGCGATCGGCGCAATCTACCGCTTCGAGATGGCACGGACCTTCCGTACGCTGATGCAGAGCATCGCGGCGCCCGTGCTGTCGACATCGCTGTACTTTGTCGTGTTCGGAGCCGCAATCGGCAGCCGCATGGGCGCCGTCGATGGCGTCAGCTACGGGGCGTTCATTGTTCCGGGCCTCATCATGCTGTCGCTCCTCGGCGAGAGCGTATCGAACGCATCCTTCGGGATCTACCTGCCGAAGTGGTCGGGGACGATCTACGAGCTCCTGTCCGCTCCGGTGTCGTATGCCGAAGCGCTGATCGGCTACGTCGGTGCCGCAACCACCAAATCAGTGATGCTGGGAGTGCTGATTCTCCTCACCGCACGTGTGTTCGTGCCGTATGGAATCGCGCACCCCGTATGGATGGTAACCTTCCTGATACTGACCGCTGTGAGCTTCAGCCTGCTCGGTTTCATCATCGGCCTCTGGGCCGACAACTTCGAGCAGCTACAGGTTGTGCCGCTGATGATCGTCACGCCACTCACCTTCCTCGGCGGCGCGTTCTACTCGATCAGCATGCTGCCCTCGATCTGGCAGAAGATCACCTTGTTCAATCCGGTGGTCTACCTGATCAGCGGCTTCCGCTGGAGCTTCTACGGCGTGTCGGATGTGAATGTCGTCGCGAGCGCCGCCGCGACACTGGGCTTTCTTGCGTTGTGCCTGGTGGTCGTGAGCTGGATATTCAAGACCGGCTATAAGCTCAAGACTTAGACATCAGCGGGCAAACGTAGCGAGCCGGCGCCGCCCATCCCAGGGGCGTGTTCCAAATCGGGTGGTCAGTGCTGTGTCGGGTGCTCTGCCGCGCGCTCGGGGGCCAGCGTGAAGCGCAACGTACCTGACATGACGTGCCCGTCGGCACTCACCACGCGCCAGCTGACCGAGTAGCTGCCGGGCGTCAATCGAGGCAGCGGGACGGAGAGCTGCTGCGCGGCGCTGGCGGGCAATGGCTTCAGGTTCTGGCGCGGCTGCTCGCCTTTCTGGATCGACGCGCCGGTCAAACGCGCCGCTTCCGAGAAATTCAGCACAATCCTGGACGGGGACGTCGTGACCACGCTGCCATCCGCCGGGCTCGCTTTTTGCAGATGAGCGTGGGCGCTTGCGGTGACCCCAACGGCCGCCAAGGCCAGGCCGGACACGAGCGACGGGATCTTCATGGTCAACAGCGTACACCCCCCGCTGGCACGAGAGAACCCGCCACGGCCGAGAACGGGCTCGTGTGCGCTATTCAATCGCCGCGCATTAAACTGCCCCGGCCCCAGCGCAATTCGCACGGCTGTTGGAAAGTTTGCCCGAGCTGCAATCGCTGTTGCCGGAGCCGTGTCGATTGTCCGGGGTTTGGGGTGTTACCTGGGTTCGCAGCCGCGCTCGGCTACCGAACCCGCTGCCGCACGTACACCTCCCCGCATCGCTTGCGGTTTGCGCCTCGAGGGGCCGCTTTCACCAGATAACATATCGAGCCTGGGCTTCAACCTGGCTTTTATATGCTTGCGGTGTCCTACAGCAGAACCAGCCGCCGGCCTACTCTACCGTTGGCGAGTTTCCCTAAGCATGCAAGCGTTGTTGGAGCCGACGAGGAAACCCATGGCGACTGCACGCGAGCGGTCGTTCAAGATTCTCACCGAGAAAGAGATTGGCGAGATTCTGGCGGATAGGGCGGGACGGACACCGCGAGAGGTCGGTGGCTTGCCCGGCGTCGACCACGGATTGCATTCGGGCGCCGCATCTTCGCTCACCGACGAGGAGCTCGAGAGCGGGACGCCGTACTGGGGGACGTGGGGAACGGACTGATAGAGCTCCGCAGAGAGCGTCCCACCAAACCCATTCATCAGCACCCCTCCCCGCCTGCCCGGGCAGGCAAAGGCGCCCTGCCGGCGGCTGGGACGGTGCAACTGGCGAGCGCAACCCCCTCGACTCAGCTAGATTGTGAGTGAGCGATCACTGGCGCGCGCCTGTCGGCGCCAACCCGCCGTGGCGACCCGGACCTTTCTCTCGAGGCCGTGGCGCCTCATCCGGGGAATAAAACGAGTGTTCCGTGAGTCTTACCTCATTGGTGAGGGTTGGTTGAGCACCGTGAGGGTTGCATTCGGTCGCGTCAATGGATGACAAGCGCGGTCGATTCGAGGCGGAGGTGTTGCCGCATCTGAACGCCGCGTACCGCTTTGCACGATGGTTGTCGCATTCGCCCGGCGATGTGGATGACGTCGTGCAGGAGGCGCTCCTGCGCGCTTTTCGCGGGTTTGACGCCCTGCGAGGCTCCGATGTGAAAGCGTGGCTGCTGGCGATCGTGAGAAATTGCCATGCGACGGCTCTCAAGCAACAGCAGCGGCGCGCCTTTGTGCCGCTCCCGGAAGAACACGATCCACGGGATGGCTACGCCATGATCGCGGCGACGACCGATCCGGAGAGCGCCTCCATCCGCCGGGACGATGCACGCTCGCTCGAGCGGCTGCTGTCGGCGTTGCCCGAGGAGCATCGCGAGGTCTTGGTGCTGAGAGAAATCGAGGACCTGGATTATCGGGCGATTGCCACGATCACGAACGTACCGATCGGCACGGTGATGTCGCGGCTGGCGCGCGCCAGGGCTGGCCTCAAGGCACGATGGCTGACAGAGGTCGAGGGAGAGCGGCGTGGAGTGCGCTGAATCGTTGCGCGTGCAGGCTTACTTCGACGGCGAGGTCGACGCGCTCTCGGCTGCCGATATTGAACGGCATGTCGAGCACTGCGCCGAGTGCCGCGCCCTGCTCCAGGATCTCGAGCAGACGCGCACCGCGATCCGTCGGGACTTGACACCTGGCCGCGCTCCGCCAGAGCTGCATGCCCGCATCAGGCAGGCGCTTGATCAGGAAACGGCAGTAAACACTCCGCGGCCCAACCGCTGGGGCCGAACGACCTGGCGCACGCAGCCGTTCTGGGTGGGTGCCCTCGGCGGCATTGGCAGCGCAGCGGTCGCGGCAACCCTCGCGTTCCTGGTCCTGTCCCCATCTATCACCAATCCATTGCTCGATGACCTCGTGGCCGCACACGTGCGCTCGCTGATGCCATCGCATCTGACCGACGTGGTGTCCACCGACCGGCACACGGTGAAGCCCTGGTTTGCCGGTCATACCGATGTTTCGCCGGTGGTCGCCGACTTCGCGCAGCAGGGCTACCGCCTCATTGGCGGGCGCGCGGACTACCTGGATCACCAACGCTCGGCGGTGGTCGTCTACCAACACGGTGCGCACGTCATCAACGTATTCAGCTGGTCGGCCAGTCGAGGCGCCTTGCCCGGGAACACGACCCGCGGCGGTTATCACCTGGCCTTTTGGAAGGCAGGGGATCTGGAGTATTGCGCCGTCTCGGATACCGGCTGGGACGAACTGCTGGGGCTGGCACGCTTGTTGAGGGATCTGAGCTCTCGCGACGACCGGGAATAAAACCATCCGCTCCGCAGTCCTCTCTCCTGAACTCAAACAAGGGAGACGGCCGTGCCGGATGATAGATCACTGCAAGCGCGTCGCAACGCCCTGAAATGCATGGCCTATGGCGGGGCCGGCACCCTGTTCGCCCTGGCGGGCGGTGTCTTCACGCCGATCGAGCTGGCGGTGGCGGCCGCGGACAAACACGGTGCCGCCCGGCTGGGAAAACCGCTGTTCGTTCAGATCAGCGACACTCACATTGGCTTCAACAAGGACGCCAATCCCGACGTCAACGGGACCCTCACGCACAGCATCGACCTCGTGAACGGCATGTCCGAGCAGCCTGCGCTCATCATCCATACCGGCGATATCACTCACCTGTCGAAGCCTGCCGAATTTGACCTGGCGCAGCAGATGTTCTCCCGCCTGCGCACGACCGAGTTACACACGGTACCGGGTGAGCACGACACCACCGATGCGACGGTCACGGAATACTTCAACCGCTTCGGCAGAGTCTCCGACAACAAGGGGTATTACAGCTTCGACCATGCGGGCGTGCACTTCGTGGCGCTCATCAATGTGCTGCAATTCAAGCCCGGTGGCCTCGGCACCCTGGGCACGGAGCAGCTCGCCTGGCTGGCGGCCGACTTGAAGGGACGCTCGGACAGCACTCCTGTCGTGGTCTTTGCCCACATGCCGCTGTGGACCATCTATGAACCCTGGGGCTGGGGCACGGGTGACGCGGATCAGCTCATGAGCCAGCTGCGCCGTTTCGGCTCGGTGACCGTACTGAACGGGCACATTCATCAGATCGTTCAGAAGGTGGAAGGCAACATGACGTTCCACACGGCCCGCTCGACCGCCTACCCGCAACCGACCGCCGGTACCGGCGCGGGCCCGGGCCCTCTCAAGGTCCCGGTGGATCAACTACCCGGGATGCTCGGCATCACCAGCGTGTCCGTCGTGAAGCATCCCCGCTCACTGGCGCTCACTGACACCACGATTGCCTGACAGATCCTCGGGGGCTTCCGCACTATGAGAACACTCACATGACTCTGCGAGGATACCGATCGCCGCTCGCGGCTGTCGGCGTGGCCATGCTGTGGTGGGTTGCGGCCTGCAGCGCAGCGACTGCCGACACCCCGGATTCGACCAGGATCGTGGTGAAGGATTTTATGTTCGTGCCGGTGGCGTTGACCGTCAGAGCCGGCTCGACCGTGACCTGGGCCAACATGGACGATGAGCCGCATACCGTGGTCAGCGACACCGGGCTGTTCCGCTCGGGTGCCATGGATACGAACGAAAGCTTCTCGTTCAAGTTCGACAAGCCCGGCACCTATCGCTTCACCTGTTCGATTCACCCCCGCATGGTCGGAACGATCGTCGTTCAGTAGATCTCATTTGTGCGCAAAATGCCGGCGATGACTCCGCAAGCGTACCAGCACCTCTCACGCGGGCACTCGGGGTAGGCCGCGTCGCATCGACAGCCCGCAGCGCGGGCGATCTGCGCTATAAGACGCTGATCGCGGATGCGATCAAGGAACGCCGCTATGCACCGTCATGAGGGCGCGAGGATCCTGCTGTCGTTCTTTGCGGTGTTGCCCGCCGTCGTTCCGGGGGTGCTTGCCGGGGCGGTCGCAAACGCGGGGGACGAGGCGCTGCCGCCGCGCGCCCAGTGGCGGGCGAGCAGCTCCTCGGGCGTGCAACCGGCCATGGAGCCGGCGTCGGCGATCGACGGCGATGAGTCGACGAAATGGGGCGGTGCGTTCTCGCCCGGCCAATGGCTGCAGGTTGATTTGAGTCGGACGGCCACGATCGGCGGCGTCCTGATTCACTGGGACAGCGCGTTCGCAGCCGCGTACCTTATCAGCAGCTCGCAGGACGGGCAGCACTGGCAGACCGCATTCGAAACCGCTGATTCGCAGGGCGGACGGGACTACGTGCTCTTCCCCGCCGTGCGCGCGCGTTACCTGCGGTTGGTCAGCGCGCCCGGTACCACCGATTGGGGGGTGTCGGTATTCGAATTCGAGCCCCTGGCGGCGAGCGAGTCGCCGCGGATCGCAGGCCTTGAGACAAGCGACGATCCGGCAGCATTGTGGAGGGCGGCGACCGGCACGATCGTCGGCCCGGGTCCGACCGCTGGCACGCGCGAGCTTCACGTGACGCTGCCGCGGGCACTGCCCGTTTCCGGGCTCGAGGTGTTCTGGGCCTCGGCCCGTCGCGACGCGCGCCTGGAGGGTCGCGGCGTCTCCGGCCAGTGGCGGCTGCTGGCGGATGATCCGGGCTCGCTCGGAGACAGCTCGTATCTCGCCGCGCGAGAGCCCCGCACCGTGAGCGAGTTGCGCCTGAGAGTGCGCGCGGCGCCAGAGCATCTGCCTGCGATCCGACGGCTGCGGCTGCTGAGTCCGACGCAGCCGATGACGACGATGAAGCGCTACCAGATCGTTGCATCGCGCGCCCGGCACGACCTCTTTCCGTCGTCATTGCGTGGCCAGCAGGTCTACTGGACGGCCGTGGGCGTGCCGGCGGGGCGCCGCAAGAGCGTGCTCGACGAATACGGCGACCTGGAAGCATTCAAGGGTGCGCCGCTCGTGCAGCCGCTGTGGCGTGACCGCTCGGGTCGCACGGCCGCCGCATACGAGGCGAGCGCCACACACTCTCTGCGCAACGGCTGGATGCCGATGCCCGCGGTGCAGTGGTCGCCACAACCGGGGCTGCAATTGCGCAGCGAGGCCATCGCCGCCGCTCAGGCTGCAGGTCCGGTAACGCTCGTGCGCCACCGGCTGGTGAATACGGGCGCCAGCCGTGTCGACGGGCGGCTGGCGATCGTGATCCGGCCGCTGCAGGTCAATCCGCCCTGGCAGCACGGTGGCGTATCGCCGATACGCACGGTGCAGATCGCAGGCACGGGTGCGCGCCCCGTTGTGAAGGTCAATGGTCGCGCGCTGCTGAGGTCGCTCACGCCGGCGATGGCGCGTGGCGCGGCGCCTTTTGGCCTGCACGGCGAGACCGAAATCACGCGCTACCTGGCGGCAGGCCGCGTGCCGAACCGGCTCAGCGCCCGGGATGACGAGGGACTCGCGGCCGCCGCGCTCATCTACGACGTGCACCTTGACCCCGGCGCCCAGCGCGACGTGATCCTCGCCTTCCCCTTGGGTGATCCGCCGGCAGACACCGCATCGCAAGCGATGCATGAGGCGGAGCCTGGGGCCGCCTTCGATGCAATAGCCACCCGCGTCGAGCAGCAATGGCAGGCGCGCTTCGCTCACATCGGTCTCGCACTCCCGGACTCTTCGCTCGTCGACATGCTGCGCGCACAGGGCGCGTACATGCTGATCAACCAGACGGGTCCGGCGATGCAGGCGGGTCCGCGCAATTACGATCGGTCGTTCATTCGCGACGGCTCCGCGACCGCTGCCGTTCTGTTGCGCATGGGCCTGGCGAGTAGCGCGCGCGGATATCTGCGCTGGTACGCCGATCACGCGGTACACGGAAATGGCCTCGTGTCGCCAATTCTCAACGACGACGGCACCGTATACAGAGGCTTTGGCTCCGATGTCGAATATGACAGCCAAGGTGAATTCGTCGCGCTCGTCGCGGAAGTGGCGCGACTCGACGGTGGCGCGGCGAGCGTGCGTGAGTACCTGCCCAAGGTGCGGCTGACGCTTCAGTTCCTGCAGCAGCTGCGCGAGCGCACCCTGGTGCCCGGCTACATGGCTACCAGCGAGGCGCCGGAACGGTTTCGCGGCATCATCGCCCCGTCGATCAGTCACGAGGGTTACGCGACGCCGACCCACAGCTATTGGGACGACTATTGGGCACTGAAGGGATGGCACGACGGTGCGTGGCTCGCCCAGGAGTGGGGCGATCAGGACATGGCACGATGGGCCCTCAATCAGTACGCGGCCTTGCGCGACTCGGTGGCGGCGTCCATCCGCGCGACCATGCGCTGGAAAGCGATCGACTACATTCCGGCCTCGGCCGACCTCGGGGACGCCGACCCCACCAGCGTGTCGATCGGGCTCGATCCCTGCGGCCAGAAAGATCTGCTGCCGGTAGAGGCGCTCGATCACACATTCGGGCGTTACCTCGATGAGGTGCAGCAGCGCGAGGCACCGGGTGCCTTGTACGCCTACTCCCCGTACGAGTTCCGCAACGTGCTCACGCTGGTGCGTCTCGACAGACCGGGGGACGCCGGGCAGCTGCTGGGCAGGCTCCTTGCGGGTCGCCACCCCGTACGATGGCAGGTGCTCGCCGAGGTCGTACGCTCGCAGCCCCGCCACCCCTTCTACCTCGGCGACATGCCCCATACCTGGGTCGGGGCGGAGTATGCCCGGGCATTGTTCGGCATGCTGATGCACGAGGCAGATGACCGGCTCGATCTGCTTCCGGGCGTACCCCCTGCGTGGGTGGCTGGCGCAGGACTGCGGATCAGCAGTCTGCCCACTGCGTTTGGCACATTGTCGATGTCGGCACGACAGGAAGGGCCGGTGATGCGCGTCCTCCTGGAGCCAGGATTGCGAGAGAACACCCCGCTCGAGGTCGACTGGCCGGCCCGCCGACTGCCGCTGGGGGTCACCGTCGACGGGCGCTCACGCGTCGACTACAGCGCTGACGGAATCCGGCTCGAGCGGCCGTTTCGGGAGCTCGTGGCCCGGTGGTGACGACACCGTTGAAATGAGCTCCTCGTCAATGTGGTGTTGGCCAGCCTCACCGCCACGCCACGCTGATCCTCTCCCGGATTGGCTGGCTGGGCACCGCCACGACCGCCGTTGCACGCTCGGCCTCCCACCTCCAGGAGCCGGCATCCCGGCCATTGACCGATATCGAAGACGGTTTGTCAGTTGCGTGGATGCGCAGCTCGTATGAGCGTGCCTGCACCTGGCCCTGAAACGCACCCCTGGTCGGTTCGATCACGAGCTGATGGGAACCGTCGCTCCCCGAGGCATATGTCATCGCCGTGTGCGCGTACTGGCCCTCGGCGTAGGCCAGCGAGATCCCGTCGTCCTCGTAGAGATCGAAGCTGCTCTTGCCCGATCCGTAGACATTGAGGATCAGGGTATCCAGCGGCTTGGCGTCCGAGTATTCGCTTACGCTCTGCTCGGGGATGACCGCTCCTTCGCGAACGAACACCGGCGTTTCATCCACGGCATAGTGCGCCGTGAACGTGGTGCCACCCTGGTAGCGCTTGCCGGTAAAGAAATCGATCCACTGACCGGGAGGAAGATAGATGGTCCGATTGCCGCTCGGGTCGAGCACCGGAGCAACCAGCATCTCCTCACCGAAGAAGTACTCATGGGAGTGCTGGTAGGCTTCTTCCAGTTGCGGGTACTGCAGGTACAGCGGCCGCAGGAGGGGCAGGGACTCGTTGTGCGCCAGCCAGGTGTAGGTATACAGGTAAGGAAGCAGCTGCGTACGCAGAGTGAAGTATTTCCTCATCAACGCTATGCCCTGACTGCCGTAGACCCAGGGCATGCGCATGTTTCCCTCGCGCGGGTTGGCATGGGCGCTGTGCATCCGCAGGATCGGGCTGAAAGTGCCGAACTCGATCCAGCGCGCGTACAGGTCGAAATCGATCTTGGCGCCGTGGAATCCACCGATGTCGTGACTGATGTAGGGAACCAGCACGTTGCCGCCACGAGCGCTGAACGCGACCTCGTAGGCAAGCACCGGCCACTGCGAATATGCGTCGCCGGTAAAGAACGCCGGATAGCGTTCGCTTCCCCAGTCACCGTAGCGGCTCAGGATGAATCCGCGCCGGCCGGTTTGCTGCTGCGTGTAATCGTAGAAGACCTTGTTCGTCCATAGCTGCTTGTTCAGGCCGGGCATGTCGACGGCGCCGCCGCCGCCATCGACCCACCAGACGTCCACCCCCTGCTGCATCAGCGGCCGGTGCAGCTCGCGCATGAAGACCTCGGCCTGCTCGCGGTTTGACAGATCGAAATAGATCCGCTGCGGCGGCTCGACATCCCTGATCGCGACCGGGCCGCCTACGATTCCGCCAGCGCGCTCGCCGGGCTCGACGCGCAGCACGATCTCGTTCCGCCGGCCAGCCATGACGTAGGCCGCAATGTCGGTATAGGTCAATCGTCGCGGCCAATGGACCCGGCTGTGCGTCGCTTCCTTGCCGTTGACGAATATCCGATAACTCTTGTCGACCTCGCCCAGATACACATACAGCGCCTCAGGGAGCTTCGCCGGCAGTTGCACCGAGGTCCGATACCAGCCAATGCCCTGATAGCTCCGGTAGCCCTGCTCTTGCCAGGGCAGCCCGATGCGGATCGGCTTCCAGCGCGCCGCGTCGTGATCGGTCGCGTACCAGTGATGCTTCAGGCCCTGATCGTGAGGATCGGTGGAAAAGCTCCACAGCTTCGAGATATCCATGTCGAACGACGGCTGCGGGGGCAGCGGCCGACCCAGGGCTCTCAACACCTGTGGTGCGTGGCTGTCGTTGAACGACAGGATGCTCTCGTCGGTGTTGGCGTAACCCGGATGATCGTTGAGGCTGAGCTTGACGCCTCGGCCATGCAGCCACTCGAGGAGCTCATCGGGGTGCGGAATGAGCGGGCTCCAGTCATAACCGCCCTGCCATCCGTAGTTGTGCCAGGCGAAATCCAGCACCAGCGTATCGAACGGAATGAGGTTCTGGCGCAGCCGTGAGACCTCAGCCTCGAGGTAGCGCTGATCGTAGCGCTTGAACTCGGGCTGCTGGGACTGCACCGTGCCGGGAAAGTATTCGAAATTGAAATCCGTGATCCAGGGGCCGAGCACGTAGCGCGGAATCATCGGGATCGGTCCGCACAGCGCCGCGTACTCGTTGAGCACCTTGTGGTAATCGCGGTCGTAGGTGAAGAGGTACCAGTCCTGGCCGTCCTGCCGCTGGCGCGCCTCTATCCAGGTTCGCTGCGCATTCCACACCGGGGTCTGGCTATCATCGATGAACGCGTAACCAGCGCGGCTCAACAACCCGGGCCGCGCCTTCTCGAGCAGCACGTCGATCCCCGGAATCATGTCGTTGACCGGGCTCTCGAGATCCATCTGCCCTGCAGGAAGGTTGGCTTTGCTGATGTTGTCCAGGGAATAGGTGAGTCCCCCCAGGTTCAGCGTGTCGAGGTCGCCGGGATGCCAGGCGTGTGCCGCGCCGGCCGGATCGTTCCAGGTCACACTGAGGTTGGCCGCGGTAAACGGACCGGATTGCAGCCGGTACCGCAGGGTCATGGCGCTGGTGGCGGCGATAAGCCAACCTTGCCTGTGCGTCGATCGGACCTGGACCACCGGCCAGTCCCTCTTCTGCACGACCGCAGTGGGCGCATCGATAAATCCCCCGGCAGGCGAGTACTCCATGCGCACCAGCGACGGCGTCAGAAACTCGAAGCGTGCGTTTCCGGCACGGATGGTGGGCTGGCTGTGCCTTTTGGCACCGCACGCCAGGAGTGTCGGAAGGAGCCCGATGAACAGCCAGCTCGCGGCCTTGGCGCGGCTGCGAGCCGGGGCCGTTCCCCGCAATGCGTATGCCTGCGATTCGAGCCTGGGCATCGTAAGCCTGCGCGGTCAGAACCGCTCTACCCACGGCCTGAGCTCTATCTCCCAGGTCCACGCGCTTCGTGGCTGTCGAAGGACGTCGAGATAACTCTGTGCAATGGCATCGGGGTCGAGCATCGAGTCGGGCTTGTCCGGCGGCTCGATTCTGCCCGGATTACGGATCGCGCCGTCGATCACGAAATGGGCGACGTGAATGCCCTGGGGCGCGAGCTCGCGTGCCATGCTCTGCGCAAGTCCACGAAGAGCGAACTTGCCCATCGCGAAGGGTGCCGACTGAGCATAGCCCTTGACGCTCGCGGATGCGCCCGTGAACAGGATCGCGCCGGATCCCTTCGGGAGCATGCGTCGCACCGCTTGCTGAGCGACCAGGAATCCTCCGAAGGCGCTCACGCCGAGAGCGCCTGCGACCTCCGCGGGGTTGAGTTCGATCAGCGGGCCGCGCAACCGTCCACTCGCGTTATAGACAACGACGTCGGGCGCGCCGATGCGGCCTTCCACTTCCTCGAAGAGGCGCGCCACCTGATCGGGGTCGACGACATCGCAGGCGAAAGTCTGCGCCCCGGTCTCCGCCGACAGGGCCGCGAGTTTCCCGGTATTGCGAGCTGCGGCGGCGACGCGCATGCCTTCGCGGGAAAAGAGTCGTGCGAGACAGGCGCTGAGTCCCGAGCCGGCGCCTGCGATCAACGCGATTTGATTTCGCAGTGTTGTCATTGGATGCCGCCGTACGCTTTCGGGTCGGTCGGAAGCTGGGATAGCGTCGTGCGCAAAGCATGCCGCCCTTGCCGCGCTGAAACAAGCGTCGCGCCCGGAGTCGACCAAATTCTCCTTTGCCTTAGGCGCGAATCCCTCGCGCGAAACGCCGGGCGATATATCGTCAGTGCAGATAGAGCCTATCCAGAGAGGTAGGTTCGCGCCGGAAGTCACCCCGCTAGCCTATGTCAACCATGGGCGGGAAGCGTCGCGAACGAATCAAGATCGGCCTGGCGCTGTTACTTGCCTGCGCACCCTACGCGCCGCGGTCCGCAGATGCGCAATCCCTGTGCAAAAGCTGTGAGGTACAGATCGGGCTGGGCGGGACCTATCACTACTGGGGTGCGACCGGCGGCGTGGTCCTGCCGGTGGCTGTGACCTGGAGCGAGAATCGCTACGAGCTCGAATTCGTTCGCGTGACGACCCAACAGACACTGCGCGAATCCAGGTCGCGCGACAATCGGCTGATGGCGGCTCCCTACTGGGGAGCTTCGCTGTCACGCCGGTGGCAGCTGTTCGAGCGCGGTCCGGTGAAGGGATTCTTCGGCTTCGGGATGGCGGGAAAAACCAAGTCGGACGCCCTGAGCACGACGCGCTGGGACTTTGCCTCGCAGTTGGGGCTGCGCTTTCGCTTGCCTGGCAACCGCGTGACAGGCGAGCTCGCCATGCGTCACTGGTCGAACGGTGGCATCCGCGTGCCGAACCACGGTCAGGATTTTGCGACTCTGACGGTCCACCTCAATTCGGGATTTTTCGGCATCAGCCGAGCGGATCAATACCCCATCGATCCGACATTCGATACCGGTCGGACGCTGGCCGCCAACAACGCCGGAACGGAAAGGCAACTGCTGCCATGATTGAAGACGATTTGCAACAGATAGTCGGCAAAGCGCGCAAACTGTACGAGCTGCGGCGCGCGAAGGACCGTGTGCGGCAATTGGAGCGGGAACTGCGGGGCGAGCCTGTAAAGGCCGAGGAGCCAGACTACGTCCCTGAATTCCTGCGCGCGCAGGTACCGGGTGCGCTGGCAACCGTAGCTGCACGCCCGCGTGTGCCTCATGAGCTGACCGCGACCTTGGTCACGGCCAGGACCCGTCGCGCCTGACCAGCCGCTCTTGCTCGCGCCCACTGTGGCAATGCCACCCGCGGCCGAGGAGCTCTCGAACTGCCTCAATTGATGGACGCTGCGGTCCATCCAAAGCATCTGGTTCTGCATAGTCGAGGAGATCTATCCTCGCACCCAAGGAGAGGGAACCGCCGTGGCTCATGGGATCGCCGATTGCAACCGCCCGCGGCCGCACGGCCTGCTCTTGCCTGGCATACTTCTCTTGAGTTGCGTGCTGCTGAGCGGTTGCGCCGGCGTGCCGCGTCGTGGCGCCCCGGCCGTCGACTACGCCAACGCTACCCTGCCGGGGTTTCCGCCCGACATTCGATGGTCGGCCCAGACGCGGCGCGACTTCGACGGGCGCCGCGCGCGTCTGCTGCGGCAGGTCCAGGCGGCCGCCCGCGGCGGGCCGATCAACGTCCTGGTGCTTTCAGGCGGCGGCGCCGGGGGTGCGTTTGGCGCCGGGGCACTCGCTGGCTGGAGCCGATCGGGCACGCGTCCTGAGTTTCAGATTGTCACCGGTGTGAGCGCCGGTGCGCTGATTGCGCCGCTCGCGTTCGCAGGTCAGGACTGGGACCCCGAGCTGACCGAGGCGTTCTCAGGAGGGCAAACGCAACACCTGATGCACGCCCGCTGGGCAGGCGCAATCTTCGGCGCGAGTGTCTATCGGGGCGAACCCCTCGCACAGTTGGTCGATCGGTATGTGACCGACGACCTATTGACAGCGATCGCGCGCGAAGCGGAAAAGGGCCGCCTGCTGCTGGTGGCAACCACGGATCTCGATACCGAACAGACTGTAATCTGGAACCTGGGGCTGATCGCACAGCAAGGCGGAGCAAAGTCAAGGCGGCTGTTTCGCGACGTCCTGATCGCCTCGGTGAGCGTGCCGGGCATATTCCCGCCGATGATGATCCGGGTGGAACAGGCGGGCGAAGACTTCGAGGAGATGCATGTCGACGGCAGTGCGACTGCATCCATGTTCTTCATCCCCGATATCGCCGCTATTCTCCCCGATCCGCTCGAGCCCCTGCACGGCGGGCATCTTTATGTCTTGGTCAACGGTGGCTTCCGGACGCCCGAAGCGACAACCCGCAACCAGACTGTCTCCATAGTCAGGCGCAGCGCCGGGGCCACGCTGCAAGGCGGCACGCGAGCCGCGCTCGAGCTGGCCTATTCGGTCGCGCAGCGGCACCAGATGAGCGTCGCAGTCAGCGAGATTCCCGACGCCTACCCCTTCGGCGGGACGCTCGACTTTGATCCGTCAAGGATGAGGGCGCTGTTCAGCTTCGGGGAACATTGCGCGCTGGTCGGTCAATTGTGGACCGATCCGATCGATGCGCTGGATCAGCAGCCGGTACGGGCTCTCTCTCAGCGCCCGCACACGGTTCAGTGTCCGGGCGCCGAGGGGCACGGGCAGTACGCAGAACAGGTCTCGCTCCCCCGCAGTCCGTTACCATAGGGGGGTGAGGGTCGCCACCTACAATGTCAACGGCATCAGCGCGCGCCTTCCCAATCTGCTGCGCTGGCTTGCTGAGTTCGCGCCGGATGTCGCGTGCCTGCAGGAATTGAAGGCGCCTCAGGAGAAATTTCCGGACGCCGTGATTCGGGACGCGGGTTACGGAGTGATCTGGCACGGACAGAAGAGCTGGAACGGGGTCGCGATCCTCGCTCGTAACTCCGAGCCGCTGGAGATCAGGCGTGCACTTCCGGGCGATGCGGATGATGTCAACAGCCGCTACATCGAGGCGACGGTCAACGGCGTCGTAATCGGTTGCCTGTACCTGCCCAACGGCAACCCCGCTCCGGGCCCGAAGTTCGACTACAAGCTGCGCTGGCTTGAGCGGCTGATCGCTCATGCCGCCGAGCTCGTCGCCAGCGGTTCCCCGGTGGTCCTTGCCGGCGATTACAACGTCATCCCTACCGAGCGGGATGTCTACAAACCCGAGCGCTGGGTCGACGATGCCCTCTTCCGGGTCGAGGTACGTGAAGCGTTCGCCCGACTGCTCGCCCAGGGATGGACCGATGCCATACGGGTACTGCACCCCGATGAACAGATCTATACGTTCTGGGATTACTTCCGCAATGCGTATGCGCGCGACGCCGGGCTACGCATCGATCACCTGCTGCTGAATCCCCCGGTTGCGCAGCGACTGGCGAGTGCGGGCGTCGATCGCAACGTACGAGGCTGGGAAAGAGCAAGCGATCACGCACCCACGTGGGTGGAGTTGCGGGACGGTGGCGCCCACGCGTCCAAGGGTTGAGCCGGAGCAGATTGCCTTTGCTGCAGTGCGTCCGGTCTATATTATCGGACGGATCCCGGAAGGCTCATCGATCAGGCGAGCGCGCCTGGCGTCGGATGACCCAGTTCAGATGTCACTTCTGAGAAAGGAACGCCATGAACAGTAGCAGAGAAGATCTCGTGCGCAGACAGAGCGCTCCATTGGCGACGCCCACCGACCTGAAACCCGCTGCGACCAGGGACATCGCCGCTGCCATGAATGCCATTCTGGCCGATGTATTCGCGCTTTATCTGAAGACCAAGAATTTCCACTGGCACATGAGCGGCCCGCACTTCCGGGACTACCATCTGCTGCTCGATGAACAGGCGGATCAGTTGTTCGCGATGACCGACGCCATCGCCGAGCGGGTACGCAAGATCGGCGGATCCACGCTCAAGTCGGTCGGGCATATCGGCCGCCTGCAGCGCGTGGCGGACAACGACGTCGACTATGTGCAGCCGCAGGACATGCTCGCCGAGGTGCGCGAGGACAACAAGGAGCTCGCGGCGCGTCTGCGCGAGGCGCACAACGTCTGCGAGGAGCATCGCGACATTGCCACCGCCAGCCTGATCGAGGTCTGGATCGACGAGACCGAGCGACGCACCTGGTTTCTGTTCGAGGCTGCTCGGCAGGCGCAATCCGGCAAACCTTGAGCGACCCGCAGCCGGGCGATGACGGCCGCGCCTGAAGAGCCGGCCGCCTCTTCGATCCAGCCCCTACGCACTTCGCGAGCAGTCATCGCCTAGCCGTGGATGCGCTTCGATCCGGGGTCGTAGAGTGGCTTGGCGGAAACGATCGCGGGATAGGATCTTGCGGCGATATCCACCTGCCAGTTTCCGCTGTCGAGAAAGGCCTGATCGACGGGCACCTTCGGTTCGATCATCGCCAGGCCGACGGCGCCGCCCAGGGTATGGCCGTACGATGCCGCACGAACGTAGCCGACTGGAACGCCGTCGCGGCGCACGACTTCGGCGTGGAACATGAGCGGCTCGGGATCCTTCACCAGCACCTGCACCAGGCGGCGAGTCAGGGGGCCCTTGGCCCTCTGAGCGAGCACCGCTTCCTTGCCGATGAAGCCGCCCGGCTTCTTGAGATCAAGGGCAAAGCCGAGGCCGACCTCGTATGGCACGTCGGTATTGTCGATGTCGTGGCCGTAGTCCCGGTAGCCCTTTTCCAGGCGCAGACTCGCGAGCGCCTTGAGTCCGGCGTGCGCGAGTCCGAATTCGCGCCCTGCTTCGACGATGCGGTCATAAACATGCGTCGCCTGCTCGGCGGGGATGTAGAGCTCGTAGCCGAGCTCGCCCACGTAGGTGATACGGATGCACAGTACGCGTGCGAAACCGAGGTCGATCTCGCGCGCAGTGCGGAACGGGAATGCCGCGTTCGAGAGATCCGTGGTCGTTAGCTTCTGCAGGAGCGCGCGTGAATCGGGACCCTGCACGTTGAGCTGGCCGTAGGCCGAGGTCACGTCCGTGACCAAGGCGTGCGCCTCATCGGGAATATTGCGCTTCATCCAGGTTTCGGCATGCCGCACCATGGTGTCGGTGACGACGACCAGAAATCGTTCACTGCCGAGCTTGGTCACCGTGAGGTCGGCTTCCAGTCTGCCGGCCTCGTTCATCCACTGTGTATAGGTGATCACGCCCGGCGCGGCATCGACCTGGTTACCTGATATGCGGTTGAGACAGCGCCCGGCATCGCGCCCCTGAACCAGGAATTTCCCCATGAACGACATGTCCATGAGGATCACGTTGCCGCGCGCGGCGTGATGCTCTTGCTGCCAGCGCGAGAACCAGCTCGGCCGGCCCCAGGTCAGGGCGCCGGGGTCGGGCTGCGCGCCCGGCGTGCCGTACCAGTCCGGGCTCTCCCAGCCGCTCACCTCCTTGAAATACCCGCCCGCCGCGGCCAGGCGATCATGAAACGGGGATCTGCGCACGCCCCGCGCGCTGCTCAGCGACATCGCAGGGTAGTGGCACCTGTAAACCATGCCGAGGGATTCGACGGTACGCTGGCGACGGTACTCGGGATTGGCCTGGTAGACGTGGAGGCGGTCGATATTGAACCCCGTGACGTCGACATCGGGATATCCGGTGACGATCCAATTGGCGAGCACCCGACCCAGACCCCCGCCCGTCAGAACACCGATGGAATTCAGGCCCGCCGCCACGAAGTAACCTCTGAGCTCGGGCGCTTCGCCCACGATGGGACGCAGATCCGGCGTAAAGCTCTCTGGGCCACAGAACAGTTTCTTCATGCCGACTTGGGAGGTGATCGGCACGCGTGACATGGCGCGCTCGAGAAACGGCGTCATACGCTCCCAATCCGGCGGCAGCTCCCCGAAGGAAAAATCCTCGGGAATTCCCGCCACCTTCCACGGCGCACACACCGGCTCGAACAATCCCACCATCAACCCGCCGCCCTCCTCGCGGTAGTAACCGTAGGCGCCCGGATCCTCGAGCACCGGCATGTTCGGCGGAAGATTCCTGATCGGCTCGGTGATCAGATAGTAGTGCTCCGCCGCTTGATTGGCGATCGTGACGCCCGCGAGCGCACCGAACTGACGCGCCCACATGCCGGCGCAGTTGACGACGATATCGGTCCTGATGTCGCCGAGCGACGTGTGCACGCCGGTTACCTGCCCGCGGTCGTGCAAAACGCCGCTCGCCGGAAGGCCCTCGAAGATCTTCACGCCCCGCGTGCGCGCCCCCCTGGCGAGAGCCATCGTGACGTCCACCGGATTCACGCGGCCGTCCTCCTTCACGTAGAAGCCGGCTTCGATGTCATCCACCTTCGCGAGCGGAAACAACTCCTGCACCTCGCGCGGGGAGAGCTCCTGTACGTCCACGCCACAATAGCGATTGAACGCCGAGACACGCCGATATTCCTCGAGCCGGTCCTTGTCGGATGCGACTTCGATGAAGCCGATTGGCGCGAATCCCGTGGCCTGGCCGGTTTCCGCCTCGAGGCGACTGTAAAGGGCGCGCGAGTACTTGCGCATCTCGGTCGAGGTTTCGGAAGTCGACCCGAAAGTCACCATCAGACCCGCGGCGTGCCAGGTCGTCCCGGAGGTGAGCCGGTCACGTTCCAGCAGGACGATGTCCTTCCAGCCCATCACAGCGAGGTGGTATGCCACGGAGGTGCCGATGACTCCGCCCCCGACGACGACGACGCGGGCGTGGGTGGGAATGCTGGCGGGGCGCGAATTGGCGGCGGTCATTGGCATCATCGTACGGATGGCGTGGCTGGCCTGCAGTCGGTGCCGGCTGGCATCCGTTGCGGCCCCGCCTGGGCGCAAGCTTGGGCGTATTTCCAGGCAGAGCCGCTGCGGCATAAGACAGTGCTGTGCCGAGCATCACACATTCGAGCGTGACCTCGTGCTTGATTTCACGGACTCATTAGGATAGCGGAGACTAATGTCATATCCCTTCATATCACGGGAATTTAACATTTGACGCATATGCAGTTACTGATCGTCGAAGACAACGTGCCCGACGCCGAGCTGACGGTACGCCAGTTGCGGGCGGCCGGCATTGACTGCACCTGGACGCGCGTGGCGACGGAGGATGCCTTCCGTGATGCATTGCTGTCGGCGCCCGACCTGATCATCTCCGATTGCACGCTCCCGGCATTCGATGGCATCTCGGCATTCTCGATTGCGGCCGCCGAGACCCCGGACATCCCGTTCGTGTTCGTCTCGGGAACGCTCGGTGACGAGCGCGCTCGCGAGGCGCTCAAGCACGGAGCGGCCGGCTATATCGCCAAGGGCAATCGTGAAGAGCTGGCATGGACCGTCCGCGGTGCGTTGGCAAGGGGACCCTCGCGCCACCGCCGAGCGAGCGACCGCTGCCCGCCGAGTGCCGGCCCTGACTCCGGCACGGGCTCGGCTCAGCATCTGCTTGCGAGGCGCAGGGTTCTGGACGAGACGCTGCAGCAGCGGGATTCCCAAGCGATGACCAGTATCATGCTGCGCAGGGCGCCGAGTCCGGCGGCGTTGCTCGTGATCGAGGCGCAGCTGACGCGGGAGCGGTTTGCGAAGCTGCTGCCGATGGCGAACCTCGAGATCGACACGGTGCAAAACATCGACGAGGCGCTCGAACGCCTCGCCGATCGCGTTCACGCTGTGCTGTTCACGGACAACATCGACTTGATACGCCGTGCGCGCCAGCTGCCCTCGGGCGAGGCGACCCATATCGTCTTCGTGAGCTCCGGCCGACTGTTGCAGCACGCGGACGCCCTCCGTGCGGGAGCCAACGACTGCGTGCCGAGCGATACGCGTGGCGAGCACTTCTGGACGCACGTGACCACCGCACGCCGCATCGCCGATTTCGCCGCCTCTCTGCAGCTTGCGGTGCGCGACACCGACCTGCTATCGACTCTTGATGAAGTCACGAGTGCCGCACGCCGGCACTACTTCGAGCAGCAGTTTCCGCGCGAGGTTGAGCGGGCAGCCCGCCTAAGCCGGCCACTGGCCATCCTGATGGCCGACATCGATCACTTCAAGCGCATCAACGACCAACATGGGCATCAGGTCGGAGATCAGGTATTGAAGGAGTTCTGCCAGCGCATCGGTGACGGGCTGCGTCTTGGGAGAGACTGGATCGCGCGGTTCGGCGGTGACGAGTTCGCCATCGTCCTTCCCGACACCACGGCGTCCAAAGCGCGCGCGGTGGCCGACAGGTTATGCGAGAGTATCCGCTCGCAAGCGTTCTCAGATCAATACCGTGAGTTCTCGATCACGGCGAGTTTCGGGGTCTGCGCGCTCGATCGCGTCCCCGGCTCCCCCGGCGATCTGGCGCAACGGCTGGTGAGAGCGGCCGACGCGGCTCTCTATGAGAGCAAGCTCTGCGGCCGCGATCGCGTGACGGCTGGCCGCATCGCCGGTACCGAAGAGCTCGTGAGCCGCGCATAGGCGGCCGGACCCACAAGCGGCATCACGCGCACTGCTGCGGTCGAGAACCGCAGCTTCAGGCCCGCTGAAGATCCGCGCCTGAATCGGCACTCATGAGCGTGCCCGCGTGAACGGGCGCTTAGAGCTGCTTGAGCCAGCGTCCGCGGCCACCGCGAGGGCTCCCAGCGGGCCAGCCAGCGTGCCCAGGCCCGGCGGTACGATGTATTCCTCGAGCGGGCCGGCCGCTCGCTCGATATCCAGGTAATCGTTGATGCTGAGGCGCAGGCGCTCTCGAATTCGGGGAAACAGGTGTGTGCGCTCGCTGACCACACCACCGCCAATCAGGATCCGCTGGGGCGAGAGCGTCAAGACCAGATGGTGCGCCAGTTGTGCCAGCGCGTGCGCCACCGTTTCCCATACGGGACTGTCGGCCGGCAGGTTCGCCGGCAGTGTTCCGGTGCGCGCCTCGATCGCCGGCCCGGACGCGAGTCCCTCGAGGCACGCGCCGTGAAAACGGCAGTTCCCGGGCCAGTCATCCCCGGGAGCGCGCGCGATGCGAATGTGCCCGACTTCGGGAGGGTGCCAGCCGAATACGGGCTTGCCCGCTGCAATGAGACCGGCTCCTATGCCGGTGCCGACCGTGACGTACGCGTAATCGGTCAGCCCCCTGCCGGCGCCCCAACGGCCTTCGGCGAGCGCCGCGGCAATGACGTCGGTCGTCATGCCCACCGCGTCCGCAAACCGATCGGCAAAGAACCCTGCGACGTCCACATTCCGCCAGCCTTCCTTGGGCGTCATGCCGATCCTGCCGAAATCGGGCGAGTCAGGCCGCAGATCCAGCGGGCCGAAGCACGCAAGCCCGAGAGCGCTGAACGTGCCGTGTCTCATCTTCCAGTCCCGCAGGATCCCGGCGATGCGGTGCAGTGTCGCCGCCGCATCGCGCTCAGTCCTGACCGTGATTCGCTCCCGTATGTCATCGGGCGCGGTGCCGACCAGGCACTCGCACTTCGTTCCGCCCAGTTCCACTCCACACATCAGGGGTTTCGGATGCGTCATCGGCGCTGAATATCGCCTCGTCGCACGCCAAATACAACGCCGACACGGCACTCAACGCCGACACGGCACTGCGCCGCGGTGCCCAATCGATCCATTTGGTGCACAATGCCCGTGGGCATACGGAAACCTGAGCCCCTCCCATGAAACTGTTGCGCTATGGCCCGGCAGGCCGTGAACAGCCGGGGATGCTGGATCCCCACGGAATCGTCCGCTCCCTCGGCGGCCACCTCCGCGATATCGGGCCCGAGGAAATCTCCCCCGCCGGCCTGCGCAGGCTCGCCGCGATCGATCCGTCCTCGCTGCCGGCGGTCCCAGGCAGTCCGCGGCTGGGACCGCCCTGCACGGGCACCCGCAAGTTCATCGCCATCGGCTTGAACTATGCCGACCACGCGGCGGAGGCGAATGCACCCATTCCATCCGAGCCGGTGGTCTTCATGAAGGCCGTCAGCTGTCTGCAGGGACCATGCGACGACGTGATGATTCCGCGGGACTCGAGCAAGACCGACTGGGAGGTCGAGCTCGGTGTTGTGATTGGAACGACCGCGCAGTACGTCGAAGAGGATGCGGCACTGGAACATGTCGCAGGCTATGTCCTGGTCAACGACATCTCGGAGCGCGAATTCCAGATGGAGCGCGGCGGCACCTGGGACAAGGGCAAAGGCTGTGACACGTTCGGCCCTGTTGGTCCCTGGCTCGTCACGCGCGATGAGGTGAGTGACGTACAGAATCTCGACCTGTGGCTCGATGTAAACGGCAAGCGCATGCAAACCGGCAATACGCGCACGATGATCTTCGGTGTTTCCACGCTCGTCAGCTATGTCAGCCGCTTCATCACGCTCGAGCCCGCAGACATCATCACCACCGGCACGCCCCCGGGTGTCGGTCTCGGGCAGAAGCCGCAGCCCTTCTATCTCAAGCCCGGCGATACCATGCGTCTCGGAATCGAGAAGCTCGGCGAGCAGCAGCAGAAGGTCGTCGCCTGGCGGCCGCCGGATCGCCACTGATGCCCGAGGAGTATGCGAGCCGGCGGTCGCGCAAGGCCGTGAGCTCACGCGGCGGTGCGGTCTCCTCTGGTATCAGCAACAGGCCCCAGCGTCGCGCGATTCTTCCGGCGCTGGTGCGACTCGTCCAGGCGCTGAGCCCTACACCGCACACGAGACCGACCAGCACCGGCGTCAGCCACCAGAAAAAGTGCGGCGCCACCCGCAGCATGATTGCGCCCCACGCCAGACCGAAGGCCAGGTGCCATTTCTGCCGCCGGAAGGCCTCCCGCAGCGTAACACCCCGGTTGCTGCGGTCCTGGGGATTCCACGACACCGCTTTGCCGAGCAGGGTCTGCGCCACGAACGTCGAGTGGAACAGCATCATCGACGGCGCCAGCAGCACGCTGAAGAACTGCTCGACGAGCAGGCTCAGGCACAGCCGCGCGGCGCCGCCGAACTGGCGGCGCAGGTGCCGGTCGCGCAGCGTCAGGAGCGTGCCGAGAATCTTCGGCAGCAACAGCACCGCCAGCGTCAGCGCAAACAGCACGGCAGTCTCGCCGGCGCGCATTTGCGGCCACTGCGGCAGAGTGTGAGGGCCCGGCAGGAAGTATTGCGGCTTCTTGGTCGTCTCGATGGCGCTCACGAGCGAGCTCACGAGCAGCAGCGCCAGCCACATGAGCGAGCTCACGTAAGACAGGATGCCCGTCAGAAAGTGCACCCTGCTCAGGGGATGCAGGCCGGGAAATCCCAGCAGGCGCGCATGCTGCAGATTGCCCTGGGTCCAACGGCGATCGCGCGCCGCGTAGTCGATGAGGTTCGCCGGCATTTCCTCCCAGCTGCCGATGAGCTCGGGGAGCTGGCGGACCTCGTAACCTGCGCGACGCATGAACGCCGCTTCGACGAAGTCATGGCTGAGAATCTCTCCACCCAGGGGCGGTTTTCCGGGCAGATGCGGTAGCGTGCAGTGACGCGCGAAGGCTTGCAGGCGCAGGATGGCGTTGTGGCCCCAGTAGTTGCTCTCCCCCAGCTGCCAGAACGCGAGTCCGCTTGCGAGCATCGGGCTCTGCAGCCGCGCGCCAAACTGCAGGAGGCGTGCGAACAGCGTCTCGCGTCCCACCGGCAGGGGCAGAGACTGCAGAATGCCTATCTCGGGATGCGCGTCCATCACGCGCGCGAGTGTTACCAGGGCCGAACCGCTCATGATGCTGTCCGCATCGAGGACGATCATGTAGTCATAACCCGCGCCCCAGCGACGCACGAAGTCGGCGATATTGCCCGCCTTATGGTCGCTGCGGTCGCGACGGCGGCGATAGAACACCCGGCCGGCGGCCCGGTGGCGGGCGACGAACCGTTGCCACATCGCCTCCTCTTCGGCAGCGATGCCCGGATCGCGCGTGTCGGAGAGGATGAAGAAATCGAATGCCCCGCGCTGCGACTCCCGCGCCAGCGAACACCAGATCGCCTCGAGGCCCGCCGCCACGCGCCGCGGATCCTCGTTGTACACCGGCATCGCGACGGCGGTGCGTGTGCGCAGCGGCCGTCCGGCCACTTCGCCGACCTGAACGGCCGCCGGATCGCCCCCGACCAGAGAAATCGCAAAACCCGCGATTGCGGTCCAGAAGGCGCTGGCAATCCAGGCAAACAGGGCGAAAAAGAGCAGCAAGCCCACCAGCTCGATCCCGCTCAGACTGTCGGCCTGCAGAACGTCCAGCAGCAATGCGCTCGCACAGCCAGCCGTGAGAAGGGTCAAACCGAAAAACAGCGTGCGCCGCAGGCGCACATGCGGGCGCATCCACGAACCCGACCGCCTCAAGGCGTCCATTGATAGACCCAGGTTTCCGTCAGCCCCTCGCCATACAAGGTAAGATAGCAGCGCAGATCGACCGGCTGCCTCAATTTGGGCGTCACCACGAATGTAACCCGCCAGACGCCGCTCGCCAGGCGCTGCACGGTCACTGCTTCGATCTGGCCGTTTTCCGCGCCCACGTCCGCTTTGACCGGTTGGGCACCGTCGAGTCCGTCCAGATCGCCACCGGCGAAATCCACCAGCATACGGCGCGCCCCGGCGGGGAAATGCCCCTTGTTGTCGCCCATGGCCGGCTTGCCGCTACGGGTCGCGACCACCCGGCCGCCCGGCGGCCAGTGCGGCGACTGGGTGTAGGCAGACAAGAGATAGGAGAATGACAATGGCTTGCCCGCCGCCGGAGCCTGTGCGGGCACCCAATAAGCGACCATGTTGTCGTGGATTTCCTCATCGCTGGGAATCTCCACCAGCTCCACTCCGCCCTTGCCCCAATTCCCGAGAGGCTGGACCCAGTAGCTCGGGCGCGATTGATATTGAGATTCCACATCCTGGTAATGATTGAAATCGCGCTCCCGCTGGATCAGGCCGAAGCCGCGCGGATTCTCGTCCATGAAGCGATTGACCCGCAGCTCGCGCGGATTGGCGAGCGGACGCCAGATCCATTCCCCGTGACCGGTTTCCGTCATCAAGCCGTCGCTGTCGTGAACCTGCGGGCGGTAATCGTCAAAGCGGCGGGCGGCGCCCTCCTCGCCGTAGAGAAACATGGAGGTGAGCGGCGCCACGCCGAGCTTGCCGATGGCGCGGCGCGGGTAGAGCCCGCAATGCACTTCGACCTGCGTGGTGGCGCCGGGTCGAATCTGGAATTGATACGCGCCAGCCACGCTTTTGCCGTCGAGTAGCGCATAGATCGTGAGCACCCGATCGGCTGGCTGCGGCCGCACCAGCCAGAAGTCGGTGAAGGCGGGAAATTCCTCCCCGCCGGGTGCTGCGGTATCGATCGCCAGAGCGCGCGCCGAGGCGCCGTAATGCTGATTGCGGCCGAGCACACGGAAATAAGAAGCGCCGAGGAAGACGATCAGCTCATCCCTGTACGCGGGTGAGTGCAGCGGATAGTGCACGCGGAAACCCGCGAAGCCGAGATTCGCCGCGGTCTTCGGCACCCTGAGCAGCGGCCCGAAGGTGAAGAACTGCGGGTTGTAGGCGACCGGGCTCGCGCCGGCACCGGTTACCTCGAAGATATTGACGCGCTGCCTGACATGGTAGCCGCGGTGGAAGAACTGCACCTCGAACAGCGACTGGCCACGCCACAGCGCGCTTTCGGGGCGAAAGCGAATGTCGCGGTATTGATCGTAGCTTAGATTGGCGAGTGCCGCCGGTAGAGCATCTGGCATCGGCCGATAAT
>VBNH01000146.1 GCA_005878095.1 Gammaproteobacteria bacterium
AGCGAGATGGACGTGCTGCAGATCGAGAAGCGCATCCGCGGCCGCGTCAAGGCGCAGATGGAGAAGAGCCAGCGCGAGTACTACCTGAATGAGCAGATGAAGGCCATTCAGAAAGAGCTCGGCGAGATGGACGAGGGCGGCAACGAGATCAGCGAGCTCGAGCAGAAGATCGTCAAGGCCGGCATGCCCAAGGAGGCACGCGACAAGGCCGCCGGGGAGTTGAACAAGCTGAAGATGATGTCACCGATGTCCGCCGAAGCCACCGTGGTGCGCAACTACATCGACTGGCTGCTGAAGGTGCCGTGGAAGAAACGCACCAAGATCATCAAGGACATCACCCGCGCGCAGAAGGTCCTGGACGAGGACCACTATGGGCTGGAGAAGGTGAAGGAGCGCATCGTCGAGTATCTCGCCGTGCAGCAGCGCGTCGACAAGCTCAAAGGGCCGATCCTGTGCCTCGTGGGTCCTCCGGGCGTCGGCAAGACCTCACTCGGTCAGAGCATCGCGCGCTCGACCAACCGCAAGTTCGTGCGCATGTCCTTGGGGGGCGTGCGCGATGAGGCCGAGATCCGCGGTCACCGGCGCACCTACATCGGTTCCATGCCCGGCAAGATCGTGCAGAACATGTCGAAGGCGGGCGTACACAACCCGCTGTTCCTGCTCGATGAAGTCGACAAGATGTCGATGGATTTCCGCGGCGATCCCTCCTCGGCGCTGCTGGAGGTGCTGGACCCGGAGCAGAACTCCACCTTCAACGATCATTACCTCGAGGTCGATCTGGACCTCTCGGAGGTGATGTTCGTGTGCACCGCGAACACCCTCAACATTCCGCCCCCGCTCCTGGATCGCATGGAAGTCATCCGTCTGCCCGGCTACACCGAAGACGAGAAGATGAACATCGCGCGCCGTTATCTGGTGCCGAAGCAGAAGAAGAGTAACGGGCTGAAGCCCGAGGAGCTGAAGATATCGGATACCGCGCTGCTCGACATCGTGCGTTACTACACCCGCGAAGCGGGCGTGCGCAACCTCGAGCGCGAGATCGCCAAGATCTCCCGCAAGGCGGTCAAGCAGATGCTGCTGCACAAGAAGGAGCAGAAGTCGGTCGCGGTGGCGCCGCGCAATCTCGACAAGTTCCTGGGCGTGCGCCGCTTCCGCTACGGCAAGGCCGAGGACATGAACCGCGTCGGCCAGGTCACCGGGCTCGCCTGGACCGAGGTCGGGGGCGAGCTGCTGACCATCGAGGC
The DNA here is from genome assembly GCA_005878095.1 of Gammaproteobacteria bacterium. Taxonomy (GTDB): domain Bacteria; phylum Pseudomonadota; class Gammaproteobacteria; order Steroidobacterales; family Steroidobacteraceae; genus 13-2-20CM-66-19. The sequence continues at coordinate 1,245 of VBNH01000146.1, forward strand.
CGCAGTCGTGCCCGGCAAGGGCAAGCTGCAGCACACCGGGCAGCTCGGCGAGGTGATGCAGGAGTCGATCCAGGCCGCCATGACCGTGGTGCGCAGCCGCGCGCAGGGCTTGGGGCTCGAGCCCGAGTTCTACCAGAAGCACGACGTGCACCTGCACATCCCGGAAGGGGCAACGCCCAAGGACGGCCCGAGCGCCGGCATCGGCATGTGCACCGCACTGGTCTCGACGCTCACCAAGATCCCGGTGCGCTCGGATGTGGCGATGACCGGGGAGATCACGCTGCGCGGGGAAGTGCTGCCGATCGGGGGCCTGAAGGAGAAACTGCTGGCCGCGCACCGTGGCGGCATCAAGACGGTGCTCATTCCGGACGAGAACCAGAAGGACCTGGTGGAGATCCCGGACAACATCAAGGGAAATCTCGAGATCAGGCCGGTCAAGTGGATCGACGAGGTCCTCGCGCTCGCACTGACTCAACTTCCGATTCCGCACCAGCAGGCGGACGCGCCGGCCGCCGCGGCGCCCGAGGTGGCCGCCGCCGCCGCCGAGGCCGAGGACAAGCGCTCGAGGCGTAACGGCCGGCGGCTGAAGCAGGTCATACCGCCCGCGCACTGAGCGGCGCTCACGACCCCCTGCCCCCCGAGCGAGGACGATCGCAGCCGACTCGCGGTCGGCACCGGGTTAGAATTTCACGCCTGCCAAAGACCGTGGGTGCTTAGCTCAGCTGGTAGAGCGTCGTCCTTACAAGGCGAATGTCGGCGGTTCGAGCCCGTCAGCACCCACCAAAACCTTCGATCGCATTCCTCGAACCCACTCGAAGTTCGTGAGGGAATTTTGCGGTACTGGCGCGGAGCACGCCGTGGTGCCCCGCATCCCGAGCGCGGTCATCAGGGCTTGTTGCCGGGCTCTGTGCGACAAGAGGACGCAGGACGCGGATATCAGGCGAGCGATCCAAATCGCGAAAGACTGGAAGAGGTGAAAACATGGCAACTGCAAGACGGCGAACTGCAAGACGGCGTAAGAAAGAAACCTTCTCTCGCTGGGACGCTGCTGACTACCTCAAATCCGAAGCCGATATGGTGGCCTACCTCGAGGCATGTCTCGAGGAAGCGCCTGATGACGCGGCGCTGCTGGCAAAGGCGCTTGGTGACATCGCGCGCGCCCGCGGCATGGTGCAGCTTGCGAAGGACACGGGCTTGACCCGCGAGGGGCTCTATAAGGCGCTGTCGAAGGATGGCAATCCGAGGCTCGGCACTGTGCTTAAGGTCATGCGCGCACTCGGTCTGAAGTTCACCGCGCAGGCTGCCTGAGATGCTAACCCGCTGTCAGCTCTTCATGTCTGCATTCTTCTCTGTCGACCACGCCGCGGCGGCATCCAGCAGGTTCCGCAGCTCCGCCGCGCTGTAGTCCGTGGTGACCCGCGTGGACCGGTGCCCCGGGGAGGTCCTGGCGGTCCTCGAAGGACACACCCGCGCCACCGTTCCCTGACTCAGGCCGGCTGCGGATGATAGCCCTCGCGGCCTCTCTTACCCCCGCCTGGCAAGGTGGGCAATGACCGGATTGCGTCCCCAAATTTCTGCCGGGCGATGCGCAGGTCATAAATGGCCTGCAGATTCAGCCAGAACTCCGGGCTCGTGTGAAAGAAGTGTCCGAACCGCAGCGCTGTGTCACCCGTTACGGAGCGCCGACCATTCAGAATTTCAGTAATTCGGTTCGCCGGCACGCGCAGCTTGCGGGCGAGCTCCGCGGCACTCATGTCGAGCGCTTCAAGCTGCTCGGCAAGATGCTCTCCCGGATGAATTGCTGTGCGCGCCATGGTCTCCTCCTAGTGATAGTCGACGATCTCGACGTTGCTCGGACCCTTCCCACCCTTCGGCCACTCAAAACAGACCCGCCACTGATCGTTGATACGGATGCTGTACTGACCCTTTCGGTCTCCTTTGAGTGCCTCAAGCCGGTTTCCTGGCAAGTTGAGGTCGCGCAGCGAAGTAGCAGCTTCGAGCTGGTCGAGTCGCATCTCCGCATTCCGAGCAATTCCGCCGAACGCCTTGACCCGCTTGCCTGCGGCGAATGACCGGGTCCGCTTACCCCGCCGGGTCGCCCTTACAAGGCGAGTGTCGGCGGTTCGAGCCCGTCAGCACCCACCATCTAAACAAATGGGCTTACGAGGGGCACAACGGTCCCCGCGTTTGTCGTCACGCGACCGCATGCAGCGGCTTCACCTTCGGTTTCGCCTGCTGTCGCACGAGCCACAGATCGTACTGAGCCTGCAGATTGACCCAGATCTCCGGCTCAGTGCCGAACACCCCCGCGAGCCTCACCGCCATATCCGGAGTGATCGGTGCCCGACCGTTGACGATCGCCGAGACGTGCTTACGGGTTACCCCGAGCGCATCAGCCACTTTCGTCACCGTGACACCCAGCGGCACCACCGGTGAGCACCTCCAAGACTGGCGCCGCGGCCGAGTGCCGTACTTGGAGCGCGTCATCCACTGCAACCTCGCGCGCAAGGCGAATGTCGGCGGTCCGAGCCCGTCAGCACCCACCGATCCAAATCTAAAGGCAGCTGCCCCCGCGAGAAGGCACTCTGCATCGCTGCGGGACATCATCGCGAACTTCAGCGATGGGGTAACGCGCGATGGAATGACGAACCGGGCGGGCGGGCGCTACAGTTGGCGGCGGCGTTATCCGAGGGAGGCGCCTGCCATGTCCCGATTCCGCGGTTGCCTGATGGTGCTTGCGGCTGCGCTCTGGGGTGCCGGGGCGGCAGTGTCCGTGGCGGAGCCGCGCGCTGGGAGTCCTGCCGACGGCACGCTCACGGCCATCGTCGGCGCGACGGTCGTGCATCCGGAGCTCGAGGGTGCGGCCGCAAGCTCATCCGACAGCACCGTGATCATCGCCGGCAACCGCATCAGGGCCGTGGGGCCTGCGGCCACGACGAGCGTGCCGCGTGGCACCCGGGTGATCGACGGCCACGGCAGGTGGGTCATTCCCGGCCTGATCGATTCCCACGTGCACTTCTTCCAGTCGGGCAATCTCTACACGCGGCCGGACGCCGCCGACTTCGGCGCGTGGCGGCCGTATGCAGCCGAGGTGCAGCGCAACCAGGCGCGGCTGCCGCAGACTTTTCGAGTCTGGCTGGCGAGCGGCGTCACCAGTGTTGCGGATGTGGGCGGACCCTTCTGGAATTTCCAGGTGCGCGATGCCGCCCGCAACAGCGCCGCGGCGCCCCGCGTCGCGGTCACCGGGCCGCTCATCTCGATGGTGGAGGATCCGAAGTTGGACCTGGGCGATCCACCGATCGTGCGGATCAACTCCGGGGAGGAGGCACGGCAGCTGGTGGCACGCGAACTGGAACACAAGCCCGATTACATCAAGGTGTGGTTCATTCATCGCGCGGGCGACGATCTCGCCGCGCAGGAAGCGATCGTACGCGCCACCGCGGAGGCGGCGCACGCGGCGGGCCTGCGACTGGCGGTACACGCCACTGAGCTGCTGGTGGCGAAGTCCGCGCTGCACGCCGGCGCGGACTACCTCGTACACTCCGTCGAGGACGAACCGGTGGACGAGGAATTCCTTGCGCTGGCCCGCGAGCGCCACATCCTCTACTGCCCGACGCTTTTCGTGCGCATGGGCTATTTCTATGCGCTCTCGGGCACCTGGCAGGCCACCGAGGCGGAGCGGCGCCTCGCCGACCCACAGGTTCTGGCCGGCCTGCGGCTCGATGAGGTGCCCCGCGACAAGCTCCCTGAACGGGTCGCGAAGCTCGTGAGCGAGCACCGCGAGGTGGCGGCGCCGACGGTGGCCATGCAGAACCTGCTCAAGGTGTGGAATGCCGGCATCACCGTGGTCATGGGCACGGACGCCGGCAACATCGGCACGCTGCACGGGCCAGGTGTGTTTCGCGAGATGGAGCTGATGCAACGCGCCGGGCTCACGCCGCTGCAGGTGTTGAGATCCGCCACCGTCAACGGTGCGGCGACCATGGCGCTCAGCGACCTCGGCAGTGTCGCCGCCGGCAAGCTTGCCGACCTGGTGGTGCTGGATGCCGACCCTCTCGTGGATGTCGCGAACCTGAGTCACGCCAGCTTCGTGTTCAGGAACGGGCACGAGTTCACGCCCGCAGAGCTCATGAGCTCCCTGCACTGAAGGCTCGCTGTCCAGGGTTCGAGAAATTGTCGACTGCTGATAGAGACGGTTCAATGGTCTCGATATGACGGGAGCTAGCGGGGTTACGGTGGGGTTAGCCCTACCTCGAGCGCGCAGGGAACGCTCAACATCGCCGAGATAACATCACACCCACGCGCGGTTGATTGCGGTTGGAATATCGCGCGCGTAGCATCCGCCCGCTCACGGTTGACCGACAGATCTTCCGAAACCACAAAAAGACTCGGGGCAGGGAGGCTCCGGATGACTGCACTTCCTGCTCCGCTCACGCTCGCAGAGGAGGAAACCACATGACATCCCGCATGGCAGGACGGATTCTGGTTACAACGTTGTTGCTTTCGCCGCTCGCGGCGCGAGCCGCCCCCGGCGACGGATTCCCCTTTCTCGAGGCCACGGTGGCGCAGCTACAGGCTGAGATGGCCTCCGGCCGTCTGACATCGGAGCAGCTGACGCGTGCATACATCGGGCGCATCCACGCGCTGGACTCAGGCGGTCCCGGGGTCAACTCCATCATGGAGCTCAACCCGGACGCGCTGGCGGCAGCCCGGCAGGCCGACCAGCAGCGCCGACACGGCGTGGTGCTCGGACCCTTGCACGGCATCCCGGTACTCTTGAAGGACAATATCGACACTGGCGACAGAATGCAGACCAGCGCCGGCTCCTTCGCACTGGTGGGAAGGCCCGCGGTGCGCGATTCCACGGTCGCGGCCAACCTGCGCGCCGGGGGTGCCGTGATCCTCGGAAAGACCACCCTGTCGGAGTGGGCGAACTTCCGTTCTTTCGAATCGAGCAGCGGCTGGTCGGGTCGTGGCGGAGAGACTCATAACCCGTACGGCATCGACCACAATGCCTGTGGCTCCAGTTCCGGTTCGGGCGCGGCGGCTTCGGCCAACTTCGCCACCGTGTCGATCGGCTCGGAAACCGACGGCAGCATCGTCTGTCCGGGCAATGCGAACGGCGTGGTGGCCCTCAAACCCACGGTCGGACTCACGAGCCGAGCCGGTGTCGTGCCCATCTCGCACACGCAGGACACGATCGGTCCACACACGCGCACCGTGGCCGACGCCGCGGCGGTGTTGAGCGTGATCCAGAGCCGCACCTATGACGGTCGAGACCCCGCAACCGGCAGCGTACCGCTGGGCTGGCGCGGGCGCTTTACCCGCCCGACCAACATCCCCACCGATTACACGCAGTTCCTGAACCCCGACGGACTGAGAGGAGCGAGGATCGGCATCACGCGCGTGGGGCTCAAGGGATTCACCAATGTTACGACTCCCGCCCCCGTGACCGCGGCGATTGAAGCGGCCTTCAAGGCGCTCAGCGACGCCGGCGCGACCGTCATCGATCTGGACGCGGCAGGATTCACTTTCGCGCCCGCGGCTGGCGAGTTTGGGATATTGCTCTATGACTTCAAGAACGACCTCGCTGCGTACTTTGCCACCCGCGTCGGCGTTCCGGTTGCCCGCGGGACGCTGCAGACAGCCATCGACTTCAACAACGCCCACGCGGATGTCGAGATGCCGTTCTTCAATCAGGACATCTTCGACCTGGCGAACTCGCTCAACACCACCGACCCTGACGCGCCGCAGGATCCCGGTCTCTTCGGCAGCAACAGCGCCGGCATGGCCTCCTACAACATCGCGCTCGACCTGGACCAGGCAGCCGGCGTCAGCATGGACCAGGCGCTGAGCATGTTCCATCTGGACGCGGTGGTGTCGGCGACCGACAACCCGGCATGGTCCACTGACCTGGTTTACGGCGATCACTTCATCTTCGGAACCTCGGGCCTCGCAGCCGGGCCGGGATATCCCATCGTGCAGGTGCCTGCGGGCGCGGTGTTCGGTGTACCCCTGGGTATCAGCTTCTTCGGCACCGCCTTCAGCGAGCCGACGCTGATCAGGCTCGCGTCCGGCTACGAAGCGGCAACCCAGGCGCGCGCGCACAACCTGCCGACATTCGCGGCGACGGCGCCTTTCGACCATATCAGGGGCGCGCTGCAGCAGGCCGCCGCGGGCGAGGATCAGTCGCAGTCAGGGGCACCGGCCGCGTCGTCGTCCCCTGTTCAAGGGACGGCTGCTGTTGCAGGAGCAGCTGCTGCAGCCGCGCCCGACCAGGCCGCGAGTGCGAAGGCCAGGAAGGCGCTGCATCACCTGTAGGGGGTGTTCGGGATATCGAGGTGCATCGGAAGCGGCGCCTCGAGCATCGAGGGCCTGCGAATAACGAACACGGGGTGGGTATCGGGCCGGCGCGGGTGAGCGCGCCGGCCCTGCGGTTGGTTGCGATTTCCGCGTGGGCGCGTCAGTGTGTAATCATACACACGCGTTTAAACCTGGAGCGCCCGCTGCAATGAGCAAACGCATCAATGTGATGATTGATGAGGATACTTGGGGGTTCCTCGAGCGGGTTCCGGCCGGCGAGCGTAGCCGCGCTATCAACGAGGCGTTACGCGCCTGGGTCACTCGGCGCCGGCGCAACGATGCGGTGCGTGAGATGGAGGCCCTGCGTACACGGCTGCCGAAAATCAGTACGGACGAAGTGACGAGGTGGATTCGGGAGGATCGGCAGCACGGCCACTGAAGATGCCGATTCCGCTCGTAGTGCCTGACGCGTCGGTCCTGCTCAAATGGGTGCTGCCACCGGATGACGAGCCGGACGCGGACAAGGCGCTACTTCTACGCACTGCGATCGTGGATGACGCGGTACGCGCGCTCTTGCCCGCGCTGTGGCTCTACGAAGTCGGCAATACGATCGCACGGCGTTTCCCGACGCACGCTTTGGACTGGCCGTCTGCACTGATGAAGTTTGGGCTCGAGGAGGCACCGGCCTCTCATCCCTGGCTTGCGAAAACCGGCGAATTGACCCGCCGCTTCGACGTGTCCTTCTACGACGCGGCCTATCACGCGGTCGCGCTCCTGCACAACGGGCTATTCGTGGCGGCCGATACCCGGTATGTCAATCAGGTTTCGGAGCCGGGATCCGTCATGGCACTCAGCCGCCGCCCACTCGATCATCGCGTCCTCGTAGGCAGAAAGCGCCATTGTGAGAAGAGAGGATGCGTCCGGGTCTTCCGGATGGCTGGAATCGCCCACGCTCGTCGTTCTCGCTGAGACCGCCGGCTACTGGGGTGTGCTGGCGCGAGTGGCGGAACGGGCAAAGACTACCGGACCCCGCGGGCACGATGCGCGGGTCGCTGCCCTCTGCCTTCACCACGGAGTACGGGAGCTGTTGAGCGCCGAGCGGGACTTCACCCGCTTCAGCGACTTGAAAACCCGAAATCCGCTGGCGGCACCATAGAGACCCGATCAGCCGAAGCGCACGGCCAGCATCGAGACCGACCCGCCATCCATCCCCTCCACCGGGAACGTGACCGGCTCGCCCGCGACACTCGCGCCGAGGACGTACAGCAGCGGCAGGTAGTGCTCGGGTGTCGGCACCGAGAGCAGGGCATCCTTTCCCAACACGCCGTAGTCGATGAGCGGGGCGTGCTCGCCGGCCTCGAGCCGCGCGCGCACCGCGGCCTCGAAGCGCAGCGCCCAGTCGTAGGGCTCCTGCGGATGTCCGCCCCAGGCGTAGGCGTGCAGGTTGTGCACGACATCGCCGCTGCCCAGGATGAGAACACCCTCATCGCGCAGCGGGCGCAGACGCGCGCCGAGCTCATGGTGGAACGCGGCGGCGCGGGTCTCATCGATGCTCAGTTGCACGACCGGAACGTCGGCTTGCGGAAACATGTGGCGCAGCACCGACCAGGTGCCGTGGTCGAGCCCCCAGGAGTGATCGGCGAGCACCGCGAGCGGCGCGAGCAGCTGCTGCACGCGCGCGGCCAGGGTGGCCTCTCCGGGCGCCGGATAGCGCACCTCGTACAACTCGCGCGGGAAGCCGCCGAAATCATGGATGGTGCGCGGCGTCGCCATGGCCGTCACGGCGGTGGCTGGCACATACCAATGGGCCGAGACCGCGAGCACCGCGCGCGGGCGTGGCAGAGCGGCGCCGAGCGCGCTCCAGGCGCGGGTCCAGGGGTTCGCACGCAGGGCGTTCAACGGGCTGCCGTGTCCGAGGAACAGCGCTGGCAGGCGTGCGCTCATGTGTCAGGCGCGCTGCGAGAGCAGCTGCACCGCCGCCTGGTAGAGGCGCGCCCGCAGCGCCAGGCGTTCGCTGGCGCGGGTCACGTACCGCACCGCGATCTCCACCCCGCCGGTGGCGGGCCGCACGGCAATTCCGGGCTGCGCCGAGAACGCCGCCCCGCCCTGGCCGCGCGCCGCGCGCCGCCATTCCTGCTCCGCCTGGGCAGTGCTTGGCGCCGTCGCCGCCGTCACTTCCTTCTGGATCGCGTCCGCGACCGCGTGCGGGTCGCGGTCGTACGGCACCATCACCGAGAGCTCATCCCACAGCCACTGGCCGGAGGTCGAGAAGTTGAAGTAGTGACCTGCGGTGGCGAAGCTGTTGGCGAAGGTCACGCGCCGGCCGGTGGGGCGGCCGGCGTCGGTCCAGTTACCGGTTTCCAGCAGTACGGTGCGAAACATACCGAGCTCGACCACCTCGCCGCTCACACCGTTGATCTCGACCCAGTCGCCGATCCGCATGCCGTTCCTGCCCATCAGCACGAACCAGCCGATGAAGGCGACGATGAAGTCCTTGAGCGCCACTGTGAGGCCCGCGCCGGCGAGACCGAGCATGGTGCCCAGCTGCCCGGGTACTCCTACCACTACCAGGAGGATGACCACCACGCCGACGATCTGCAGCGCGACGCCTGCCACATTGCGCAGCGTGGCGAGCTGGCGGCGGTCGACACGCGCCCGCTCGAGCAGCCGTTCCAGCCAGCCCTCCGCGAACAGCAGCAGCAGGATCGCCGCCAGCACGATCGCCACGCTGATCAGGCAGGCGTGCAGGATGACGCGCTCCTGTCCGGCCACGATCGCGTCCCACCGTCCGTAGATGTCTGCGAGGCGCCGGCGCGCGCTGATGCGCTGGTCGCGAAGCGTCAGACGGTGCTGTTCGGCTGCGATCTGGCGCGTGATGTTCAGGAGCGTCGGGGCGCCGCCGGTGAGCGCCACGGCGCCTGCCGTGACGCCGGGGGCCGCGCCGGCGGCGGCCTTGGCGGCAGGCGCTGCCGATGCCGGATTCGGCGCGGCCGCGGTCACAGCGGCGCTGCCCGCGCCCGGGGCGCGCCGCGCGGCGCGGCCGGCCAGTTCGGGAACAGTTTGTTTGCTCGCGGCGAGCTCGGCGGCGATCTGCGTCCGCTCCGCCGCCAGCTCTCTGGCGCTGTCGGCGGCGTGCTGCTGCGCGTCGGCGAGCGCCTGGCGCTTCTCACGCACGGCGTACCAACTGCGCACCTGACCCACCAGGCCGCGCAGACTGCCGAGCCGGCTCGGCGCAGCCGCCACGGGGGTCGCTGCGGCATTGCGTTCGGTGGCGTCGTGCTCCTGCTGCATCATCTGGATGCGCTGATGTACGTTGCCGCCGGCCTGCAACAGATCGTTGTCCGCTTCCTGTACTTCGTCCTGCGCGAGTTCCAGTTGCGACTGGGCCAGATCGAGCCGGTCCTGGATGGCGGCCTTGTCGGCATCCGCAGCCTGGGCGAGCGCGGCGGCGAGGCGCTTGACCTCCTGCGCGTCACGCTCCTGCTCTTTCTGGGCACTCAGCAGACGCTCCTGGATCTGAACGGCCTCGGGGCCGAGCACCGGCGGATGCGCCTCGATGTGGCGGATCGCGGCGCTGAAGGCCAGGTCCAGCTCGTGATCGGTGAGTTGCACCGCCGCCTGTGCCAGCGGCTGCTCCTCGGCGGTGGTGGCGAGGCGCGCCAGGCGTTTGGCCGTCAGGTAGGTGTTCTGGTCGATGACGGGCATCGCACTGGCAGCGGGCGCCTTGGCCGCGGCCCGCTGCGCGCGCACCGAGCTCACAGTGGGACTCGTGGTCCACAGCCCGTAGCCGACGGCGGCGAGCAGAGCCACGAGAACCGCCGCGGCCGCCTTCTGCAATCCGCTCATGCGGCTATGATGCCACGCGATGGCCGCGCGCGGCCGAAGCGGCGTGCGGTGAGGAAGTCAGCCGCGCCGATCAGTAAGCGAAAAAAGGCCCCATGGTGCCCGAGACGGTGTTGCCCTCGATGGCGGTGAACACATTCTGACCGTAGAAGAACGGGAGCCCCAGATCGAACGGCTGCGCTTGCGGTGGCGGGGGCGGATTGGGGATCGTGCCGGCAAGATTGCTGAAGGCGGTGTAACTCGCGTTTGAGAACAGCGTTTCCGCATTGGCCACACTGAAATCCGCTGCCAGCATGGTGGCCGTTGTGCCCTGCAGCGTCGCACTCTCGCTCATGGTCGAGGCCGGGCAGTAGAATCCCGTGGCGGTTGTGCATTGCGTCAGCGAGCTGTCGGTGAAGAAATTGCCGTTCGAGCCGCTGTCTATATAGCCGGCCGCATACGCGATGCCCTTGTAGGTCGCGGTGATGTATCCGCTGTTGGGATCTTCGGGCAGTACCGTGGCCATCCCCAGTGCGTTGTTGGTGCGCGTGCCGATGCCAAACACCAGCGATCCGGTCGTGGTCGTGGTGCCGGCGCTGCCGACCGCCGGCAGCTCGACGATCACGCCGTTATTGTCCGTGGCGAACAGCGACACCGGATTCGGGACCTGCTGGGTGAGACTCGCATTCGCATCAACGCAGGTGCTCGGCGAGGCACAGTTGTAGTACACCCCCGCCAGCGGGGGATTCGGGGCGGCGCATCCGCCACCGCAGTCCTGGGCAAACGGGCCGACGCCGAGTATCCCGTTGGCGCCGAACGCTTGCACCGAATTCTCGGCTATTCCAGGGCAGGCTGACTGGCCCGTGATTGTTCCCGTCGGAACGGGGTAGGTGGAATCGCCGATGAGCTGAACGACTACGTTCGCGGCGTGCTCGCCCGACCCGGGCAGCGTGATGTCCGCCACCCGCAGCGAGCCGTAGGACGAGCCGTCGGCGAACTGCAGGCATTCGGTCATCGGCGGGCCCCCGCTGCCGTTGGTCGCCTGCGGCAGGGTGAGGGTGAAGGGTACGTCGGCCAGGATCCGCAGCCCCGTCGAGCCGGTGTCGACCTCGATGTGATCGATGGTCTGGCAGGTCATGGTACCGGGCACGCAGATCTGGACGCTGACGAAGGCCGTGTTGACCCCGCCGGTGGGACCAGCATCGACCGTGAGAGTCTCGACGTTGGGCGGACCCGGGGTGGCAATCATTTGCGTGGGAGGCGGGGGAGTCGTGGTGCCTCTGCCGTAGCCGCCGCCACCGCACGCGGCCAGGAACCCGAGTTGGATCAACGCTAGAGCTGGAGCAACAGACTTGCGCACGGGTTTTCCTCGCTGCCGGTGGCGTTTATCAGAGGGTGTATCAATTGATGTCGCTGAGGGAGAAATTCTGCGGCAGCAGGTCCGGCGCCCACGCGCGCCCGTAGAATGCCCGCATGCGTCCGCCCGACTGCAGGACGAGCCCGGGTCGCTCGATGGCGAGGTGCCGGTGGCCACCGGGGTGGGGTGCGCTCGCGGCCTGCTCGTATTGCCCGTAGTAGCGGCCGAGCATCTGGCGCAGGTCCGGGATCACCGGGCCGTGCCAGCTGACGGCGAACACCTTGTCGGCGGGCGTGAGGTATTCGCGCACCACCGTGCCGTAGGAGGTCGTGATCTCGTGCACGGTGAATCTCGCGGTCGAGGTGGTCCGCAGCGCACCCTTCATTCTGGCGAGATCCGACTGAACGGAAGTGGCATCGCCGCCCAGTGCCGCAAACGCGGGCGCGGCGACGCTCACGGCCACTACGATTGAACAGAGAATGGTGCGGGTCAGCTTCATGAATGTCATCCTCACACAACCAGCGTCATTGTGCCTCAGCGGCCGGCCCGCGCGACGTGTCTTAGCTTGGCGACGACCTAACCCATGTCCGCGTGGCGGGCATGCAGTGCATGAGCGCATGACCGCGCATCGGTTGACCGGTTCAGCGCCGGTTCAGGCGAGGACCATGCCGCCTTCGCCGGGCGGCCATCGCCCGGCAGGAGCTGCGCCCCGAGGGCGTCAGGCTCCCGGCCACCTGCGGGAGCGAAAACCGCTTGTCGCCTTATTGATCAATCCGTTAGGATTCGCCCCCCAATTCGGAGCGGTAGTTCAGCTGGTTAGAATACCGGCCTGTCACGCCGGGGGTCGCGGGTTCGAGTCCCGTCCGCTCCGCCAGCATTTCAATTCAGTGTCTTGGCGGCTGTCAGCGCTTTGGCAGTGGCCAATGTTGGTCGACCGGTGCTCCCGTCAGAAGAGGGGCCGACAGAAGCGAGATGTGGACGAGGCCGGCCGCTGAGCCTTATGTGTGACAGCGACGGCCAACGAGCTTCAGGTCAGTAACTCAAAGCCTGATGTCGCAGCGGCCGTTCGATCAAACGTGACAGCGCGCTTGCAGCCGGCAGCAACTGCGCATTCAGCGATAAGAGCGTCACTGAAATCCGCCTTCGACGCCTCGTACCGGCGCTTGGCGCGCCATACGAGCTCGGCGGATTCGACGCGTAGTTGCTCGGTGGTCAGGAGTCCGCTAACGATTTCCGCGACGCCCGCCCTGTCCACGGAATACAAGGACACCAGCACCCACACGACTTCCGCCAGCACGACGAGCGGAATAAAACCGGGGTCGTCCGTGCTGAGGGTCTTCTCCATCAGCCGTGTGGCAATTGGCGACTGCTTCGGATCGTCCTGTGTGAGATAGCGGATGACGACGTTCGTATCAAGGCCGATCACGGCGTTCGGCCCATCTTTTCGATGGCAGTGTTCATGTCTTCGATAGTCACTGGCTTCTTCGGTCGTCCGACGATTCCTTTGAGGGTCCGGATGTCGCGAGTGGCTGCGACAACGAGGAAGCCTTGCTCCGACTCGATGAACTCGAGCCGATCGCCGGCCTCGATGCCCAATCGCTCCCGGACGCTCTTCGGGAGGGTGACTTGGCCCTTGCTGGTGAGGGTGGCGGATGCCATGGATAATTCCTTACTTTGAGGTAAGGATTGTACCACGGTGGCTTCCGGGATGATTCTCAAGGTGATTCGAGCGTCGTCGGTCGGGCCTGCTCGCGTCCAAGTGGGTCATGGCTCAGCTTGCCTTCCGTGAGAGAGTGAGCGGCAGGTCCAGC
>VBNH01000179.1 GCA_005878095.1 Gammaproteobacteria bacterium
ATGGTGGACCCTCGGTGGCGGTGGGACCGTGTGGGACTCGATGGCGTATGACCCCAAGCTCGACCTGCTCTATGTCGGCGTGGGCAATGGAAGCCCCTGGAACCAGGCCTACCGCTCGCCCGGCGGCGGCGACAATCTATACATCTGCTCGATCATCGCACTGAAGCCCCGGACCGGCGAATACGTCTGGCACTACCAGACCACACCGGGCGACACCTGGGACTTCGACGCCACACAGCACATCATCCTCGCGGACCTCGAGATCGGTGGCCGGGTGCGCGGGGTGCTGATGCAAGCCTCGAAGAACGGCTTCTTTTATGTGCTCGACCGCGTAACCGGGCAGCTGATCTCCGCTGCCAACTATGTGCCGGTCAACTGGGCCAAGGGTATCGATGTCCAGAGCGGGCGACCCATCGAAAATCCGGACGCGCGGATCGACAAGACCGGCAAGCCTTACGTGGTCGTGCCCGGACCGGGCGGCGCGCACAGCTGGCAGCCCATGGCCTATGACCCGAGGACGGGGCTCGTCTATATCCCGGCGCAGGAAGCCGGCTTTCCGTATGTGCCCGAAGCCCATTGGCAGGAAGCGGCGCACGGCTTCAATACGGGTATCGATTTTGCGGCAGCCGCGATGCCCGCCGATCCCAAGGTCCGTGCTGGCGTGATGGCGGCAACCAAGGGAGCACTCATCGCCTGGGACCCCATTGCACAGCAGGAGCGCTGGCGCGTGGCCTTTAAAGGACCGTGGAACGGTGGCGTGCTGGCGACGGGCGGCGGGCTCGTGTTCCAGGGCAACGCGGCCAAGGAGTTTGTGGCCTACGATGCCGTGAGCGGCGCCAAGCTCTGGTCGAGCAGCGTGCAGACTGGCATCACCGCGGCCCCCGTCACCTACTCGATCAAGGGCGAGCAGTATGTGGCGGTGCTGGCCGGCTGGGGCGGCATTTGGGCGCTGGCCCCGGGCATCCTCTCCGAGGTTGCGGGATCGGTCCGCAATGTGTCTCGACTGCTGGTCTTCAGGCTGGGCGCCAGCGCACAGCTCCCGCCCGAGTCCCCCGTCCCGCTGCGTCCGCTCGACCCACCCGCCACAACCGGCACGCCCGAGCAGATTGCCGGAGGCGCACGACAGTACGCACGCTTCTGCGGCGGCTGCCATGGCGACGCCGCCTACGGCGGCACGGTGCTGCCGGACCTGCGCCGCAGCGCGCTGATCGCGGACAGCGAGGCCTGGGCGAGCGTGGTGCATGACGGGGCGCTGCGCGATCAGGGCATGATCGGGTTCGCCAAGGTCCTGAGCCCTGAGCAGATCGAGTCGATCCGTCGCTACGTCATCAAGCGTGCCAACGAGGATAAGGCGCTGGGAGACAAGTGAACGCGGGATCCCGTTTGCCGCAGTTGATTGCGCTTGGGAGCGAGTCGCCCAAGGGTCACTTGACCAGGAATTCCTCTTAAAACGAGGGTTTATCCTACCGCGCCGTTCGGAGCCGACAGGCCGCCGTAGAGCACTCATTGACAATTGGGATCCCAACGCGAAGACTTGTCGCGCTTTTCTCCGGGTCCGCTACCCAAAATGAATGGCCATCAAACCCGAGCGATCGTGCGGATCCGCGAAATGATCCTGCGCGGCGAACTCGGCCCCGGAGAGCGCGTGGCGGAGGCCCCGCTGGCGGAGCTGCTGGGCATGTCGCGGACACCGGTGCGCCAGGCGCTGCCCGTGCTCGCGCAGGAAGGGCTGCTCACCGAGCACCAGACGCGCGGCTACGTCGTCCGCGGGTTCAGCACCGCCGATGTTCTCGATGCCATCGACCTGCGCGGAGTCCTCGAGGGTCTCGCTGCGCGCCGCGTCGCGGAGCGAGGCGCGTCGCGGACACTGCTGCAAACATTGCGCGTCTGCCTGGCCGAGGGCGATCAGATCCTCGCCGAGGGTCACGTCGCCGACAAATTCGAAGCGCTGTATGTCGACATGAACGTGCGCTTCCACCAGCTCATCGTGGCCGAGTGCCGCAGTCCCATCATCCAGCAGGCTTTGGAGCGCAACGCACGCATTCCATTCGCGGGCCCGCAGGCGCTCGCCCTCGACAAGACGAGCCTCGAGCGGATGTACGACACGATGGCTTATGCACATCGTCAGCATCACTGCATCGTATCGGCCCTGGAGCGCGGCGAGAGCTCGCGCGTGGAAGCGCTGATGCGCGAGCATACGAATCCGGTCAAGGAGAATCTCAATATTCCGGTGACCGGCGGGGAGGACCGGGAGGTGATACCGCGTCTCGCGCTTGTCCGGTGAGCGCGGGCATGAACCGGACAGAACATCAACGCCGGCCGGTACGACTGGGGGTTACAGGGCGACAAGCGAAGTAGCGTCGAGCGTTGCTGATCCGGGCTGGCTTTTCCGAGGGGAGAATACCAACATGAATTTCTCGTTTGCCAAATGGTTTCATGCCTATGCTCGCCGTGCGCTGTACAGCGCGGCTGTTGCCGTGGTCTGCGTGCAGGCCGTGGCCCAGGAGAAGCTGCAGGAGGTCGTCGTGACCGCGGAGCGGCGCGAGGAGAACATCCAGAACGTCCCGATTGCCATCACGGCAGTTACGACCGAGACGCTGCGATCCAAGGGCGTGACCGACATCCACGCTCTGGGCAATCTCACGCCCAACGTCAACCTCGATGCCGGGTCGCCCTTCTCGGGCGACCGGTCGGTGCTCTCCGCCTCCATCCGCGGCATCGGTCAGGATGACTTTGCGTTCAACCTGGATCCCGCCGTCGGCGTCTACCTGGACGGCGTCTATCTCGCGCGCACCATCGGCGCCAATCAGAACCTCCTCGATGTGGATCGCATCGAGATCCTGAAGGGCCCGCAAGGCACCCTCTTCGGCGCGAACACTATTGGCGGTGCGATCAGCATCGTGACCCACACGCCGGGCAGCAAGCCGCACTTCGTGGCCGAAGCGGACACGGGACGATTCAACCGGCGCGATTTCGCCTTCACCGCGGACATGCCCATCAGTAACACTCTGCTCTCGAGCATCACCGTATCGTCTCAGGTACGCGACGGTTACCAGAGAGTGATTCCCTATCCTGCGGGCTCTCCCGAGGCGACGATTGCCCACATCGTCGATCCGCAGACGGCCTATCCCAAGGCCGGGACCGACGCCCACGACTCCAATGGGGGCCAGAATCTGCAGGTCGTCCGCGGCAAGCTCCTGTGGCTCGCCTCCGATTCCATGAAGGCGACCTTCGCCGCCGACTGGTCGCACGAGAACCAGTCCGCGATACCGAACACCGCCACGCTGGCGATCCCGAACGCAGCGTTCTCGGGGATCTATAATCTGTGCATCAGTCAGCCGGCTGCCGTGCTCAACGCCCTGAACCTGCAGAATGCCGCCGACCTCGCGCTCGTCGTCTCGTACGACCCACTGTTTTCCCCGGCCATTCCCGGCGGCTTCTTCGCGAATCAGACCAGCAACATCTTCAACACCACCAACGGTCTGTGCGGGCCGCGCGCCAACAACTCAGGACTGCCCTATCCCGGCGGTGCCGCGCTCGGCGGCGCGGGCTACATCGGCGGACCTCCGGGTCCCATGAACGCGGCGAGCCCGGGCTATACCGGTTCGCCGAACCCCCGGATCTACTGGAACCGCGCTGCCACCGACACGGGCAATATCGATACGACCTACTCCACGGGCCCGAGCTTCGCCAAATACGACGCCTTCGGTGGCTCGATCACGCTGGACTCGGACGTCACGCAAGGGCTGCACTTCAAGTCCATCACCGGCTATCGGCAGACCAAGTGGAACATCGGCATCGACCTCGACGGCACGCCGGAGTCGATCCAGGAGGTCACCGACACGCAGCACCAGTTTCAGGTTTCCGAGGAGCTGCAGCTCTCCGGCAAGCTGCTCGAGAACAAGCTCGACTACGTCTCCGGCCTGTATTTCTTCCACGAGGCCGGCTACGTGCACGACTTCGTGCCGTTCGAAGGCATCCTGTACATCTACGACGCCGCCAACGACGTAGACACCAAGACCTATGGAGCATTCCTCCACGCAGACTACCGCCTCATGGACGCGATCGGCTTCAGCTTCGGCGGCCGATATACGTGGGATCGCAAGACGTTCACCGGCGGACAGGAGGACCTGAACGGCTTCGCCTACAAGTTCCTCGGCTGCAATCCGCCGAATGCCGTCCTGAATCCGGTCCCGTTTGGACCGCCGGGCGGCATCCCCAACCCGGCCGGCTTGCCGTGCGCGGTATTCGCGGGCTTCCCTGACCCGACTCAGCCGCTGCGTTACTTCCCGCCGGGCGACCTCAGCCAGAACTACAACATCTTCACCCCCACGGTGGGCGCGCAGTATCACATCAGTCCGGACGTGATGGCGTATCTGAGCTGGTCAAAAGGGTTCAAGGCGGGCGGCTGGTCGACGCGTCTGTCGCGGGCAATCAAGAGTGGCAACGACGTCGCCTTCAAACCCGAGTACAGCAAGACGGTGGAGTTGGGCCTGAAGTCGGAATGGCTGGACCGCCGCCTGCTGGCGAACGCCGCCGTGTTCTACACCAATTACGACGGGATTCAGCTCAACGTCCAGACCGGCGCCTCTCCCGTGTACGAGAACGCAGGCAACGCCAAGATGAAAGGCGGTGAGCTGGAGATGCAGTCGCTGCTCGCGCGCGGCCTGACGCTCAATTTCGCCGGCGCGTACATAGATGCCTACTATACTTTCGTCGATCCTGCGATCGGCATTCCCCAGTACTTCGATCCGAATCGAGGTCTCGTGTTGCTGCCGCCGCTCAGTGCAAGGTTACCGAAGACGCCGAAGTACAAGTTCACCCTGGGTCCGACGTACGGCTTCGGCCTTGCTAACCAGGGGAAGATTCGCCTCGCCGCGGACTACACCTACACGGCCGAGATGTGGAACGATTCACTCAATACGCCGCAGCTGAGCCGTCCGGTGACGCGTAATCTGAGTGCAAGCATTCATTACTTCTCGCCGAGCGGCACTTACGAGTTCGCCCTCGGTGGCACGAACCTGACCGATGACCGCTACGTCACCGTCGGTGCCGTCAACTACGCGGCGGGCGAGATTCAAAGCGGTTTCAACCCGCCACGGGAGTGGTATGCGACCGTGCGGGTGTCAGTTGGACAATAGCTCATGTCGTAGAGAGGACGCGGATATGTCAGCCACGACCCGCACAATAACCGCCCCGCCGTCCACGGCGTACAAGATCGTCGATGTCCCCGAGCTGCAACGGGACGTGATCAAACGGTACGCCGTGCCGGGAACCTTCGTCGGGGCCTCGGAGAAGGAAAGCCCGTGGGTGCCGTTTGGCACCAACGCGGCCATACGCCACCTCGCGTTCGACGTCCGACACAACATCTTCAGCAACATCCTGTGGATCAAATCCAAGGGCGTGGTCGGCACGCACAAGCATCGCGGCACGGTGGTCATGATCTGTCTCGAGGGAAGCACCCGCTATCTCGAATACGACTGGGTAGCGACACCCGGGTCGTTCATCTACGAGACCCCGGGACTCACGCACACGCTGGTGACCGACGATCCGAACGGCGTGAAGCTCTTCGGCTGGCTCCAGGGGCCGATCGAGTGGTACGACGAGCACGGCAACTTCGTCGAGACATCCGACGTGTGGTGGTTCATGAACCACTACGAGACCTACTGCCGCGAGCACGGTATCCCGATCAACAAACAGTTGTATCTGTGAGCCGGCTCCTCGTGGGGCGCTCGAGGACGGTTTGACATGGCCAGGATCGTGGGCGGGATCGGCTCCTCGCACACCCCGACGATCGGGTTTGCCCTGGATGCGAACAAGCAGACCGATCCGGTCTGGGCGCCGATATTCGCGGGCTACAAGCCGGTGCAGCAGTGGCTGCAGGAGAAGCGGCCGGAGGTCCTGTTCTTCATCTACAACGACCACGTCACCTCGTTCTTCTTCGACCATTACTCGCACTTCGCGCTCGGAGTGGGGGAGGAGTACGCGGTGGCCGATGAGGGCGGCGGGCCGCGCAAGCTGCCGCCGATCAAGGGCCACCCAGGGCTCGCCCGCCATATCGCCACGGCGCTCACCGCCGACGAGTTCGATCTCGCGTACTTCCAGGCAAAGCCACTCGATCACGGCTGCTTCTCGCCGCTGTCGATGCTGTGGCCGCATGAGGAGCGATGGCCCGGCGCGATCGTCCCGCTGCAGGTCGGCGTGCTCGAATTCCCCATCCCGACGGCGCGGCGCTGCTTCCGGCTGGGCAGGTCGCTCCGCCGGGCGATCGAGAGCTACCCTGAGGATCTCAAGGTGGCCATCGTCGCGACCGGAGGCCTCGCGCACCAGGTACACGGCGAGCGCGCCGGATTCAACAACACGCCCTGGGACATGGAGTTCCTTGACCTGCTCGAGCGGCAACCCGAGCGCTTAAGCGAGCTGACGATCGCGCAGTACGCCGAGCGGGGCGGGCTGGAAGGCGCGGAGGTGATCATGTGGCTCATCATGCGCGGCGCCTTGTCCGCGAAGGTGAGGAAACTGCACAGCGCCTACTACCTGCCGTCGATGACCCCGATTGTCACGGTGATCTACGAAGACGACTCCCCGGTGGCTGCGACGGAGACGGACGCCGAGTTCCGGGAGCGCATCGCCCGTGAGCTCTCCGGAGTGGAACGGCTGCCGGGCACTTATCCGTTCACGCTGGACCGCAGCGTGAAAGCCTACCGCCTCAATCACTTCCTGCACGGGCTGATAAAGCCTGAGTACCGGCGGCGGTTCCTGGCCGATGCGGAGCCGATGTTCGAAGAGGCGGGCCTTACGGCGCAGGAGCGCGACCTCGTGCGGCGGCGCGACTGGCGTGGGCTGATCCACTACGGGGTGATCTTCTTCCTCCTGGAGAAGCTGGCCGCAGTGCTCGGCATCACCAACCTGCACGTCTATGCCGCAATGCGCGGCCAGACCCTCGAGGACTTCCAGAAGACCCGCAACGCCCAGGTGCTCTACTCGGTCGCCGGACAGGGTCCACAGCTCAAACGATTGAATGCCAGTGAGGAATAGCAGCGATGGGTGGCCAGAGTCTGGAGAGTCTGCTCAAGGGGGCGGGTAACACGGTCGATCTGCTGCGCAACTCGCAGGTCGGGGCCTACGTCTATCCAGTCGTGCCGATCGAGTTCAGCAACTGGCGCAGCGAGCAGGTCGGCTGGCAGAAAACCGCGGTGCTCTTCGATCAGTCGCACCACATGGCCGAGTTGACCGTTTCCGGCCCCGACGCCCTGCGGCTGCTGTCGCACCTCACGATCAACAGCTTCGCCAACTTCACGCCGAACAAGGCGAAGCAGATGGTGCCGTGCAGTCACGACGGCTATGTGATCGGCGACGGCATTCTCTTCTATCTCGACAAGGATGAGCTGCTGTTCGTCGGACGCACCCCTACCGTGAACTGGCTGCAGTTTCACGCGGAGACGGGCGGCTATAAGGTCGAGGTGATCCGCGATGACCGCTCGCCGTCCCACCCCCGCGGCAAGGCGGTCTCCCGCCGACATTACCGCTATCAGATCCAGGGGCCGAACGCCGCCCGGGTGCTCGAGAAGCTCAACGGCCGGCCGCTGCCGGACGTGAAGTTCTTCCACATGGATGCGATCAACATCAGCGGGCGCAGGGTGCGCTGCCTGCGGCACGGCATGGCGGGGGCTCCGGGGCTGGAGGTCTGGGGTCCCTATGCGGAGGCGGATGAGATCCGCGAGGCCATCCTCGAGGCGGGCAGAGACTTCGGTCTGGTGCAGGTGGGCGCGCGCGCCTACTCCAGCAACACGCTCGAGTCCGGCTGGATTCCCTCGCCGCTACCCGCGGTGTACACCGGGGAGCGGATGAAGAAGTACCGCGAGTGGCTTCCCGCTGACGGATACGAAGGCACCGCCTCGATCGGCGGCAGCTTCGTGTCCAGGAATATCGAGGACTATTACCTCACGCCCTACGCGCTGGGCTACGGGCCGTTCATCAAGTTCGACCACGACTTCATCGGGCGGGAGGCGCTGGAGCAAATAGCGAAAGGGCCGCACCGCAAGAAGGTGACCTTCGCCTGGAATGCCGAGGACGTGCTGAAGATCTTCGCTTCGCTCCTGGTCCCGGGCGGGGAGAA
>VBNH01000055.1 GCA_005878095.1 Gammaproteobacteria bacterium
GACAAGGCGGGCGAATCGCCAGCCTGGGGGCTTCCCGGTATCGCCCTCACGGCGCGACGCGGCCATCCAGGAACCCAACAGTATCAGTGTCATGCCGATGATCAGGCTCAGCCCGAACGGCTCGTGAAGCAGGACGATCCCCAACAACGCGGCAACCGCGGGGTTGACATAGCGCGTTTCTTCACCGGGACATCGACCTGGGCTGCGACCCCGCGGCGGCGATTGGAGCAAACATCCTCGCCATGAGCCAACGCAGTATGAAACGCGGCGCCAGAGCGCTGGAGAAAGCCAGCGCACGGTTCGTCAGGCCAACGACGCGAACAACGCGACCTGAGTCATACGCCGCCAGCGCCGCGCGCACCACCTCCTCCGGAGTCGCGAACGGCAGGAACCTGCCAGCGAGACCCGGGACACCGGAGTCGGCGTACAGGCCCGTGCGCGTGAAACCTGGGCACACCGTGACTACGCGAACGCCGCTGCCACGAAGCTCGTATGACAGCCCTTCTCCAAACGCCAGCACGAAGGCCTTGGTCGCAGCGTAGGTCGTCCAATACGGAACCGCCTGGAACGCGACGATGGAGGCAATGTTGAGGATCCCGCCGTGTTTCCGTTCCACCATGCCCGGAACGATCCTGCGCGTCAGCGTATAAAGGGCCTCGACGTTCACGCGGATCGACTGAATCTCCCTGTCAGGGGATTGCTCCAGAAAGTGACCTGACGTCGACAGTCCCGCGTTGTTGACCAGCAGCTCGGTGTCGCCCAGAGAGTGCGCTTTCTCGACCACCGCCGCGACGC
>VBNH01000180.1 GCA_005878095.1 Gammaproteobacteria bacterium
CCAGTGAATAGGCATCGTCGAGATGGGGCAGCACCACACTCCTGAAACGCGCATTGGCGTCTGCTGAGCTGATCCGGTTCACCGCCGCGCGTTGCTGCGGGGCAGACGAGATCGTTGCGCCGCGGGTTGGGCAAACGGCAACTGGTTTCATGGGTAACTTCGTGATCAGTGACCATCGAGAACGCTCTTCGTGTTTAATCAGGTAGACGTCTGTCTTCAATGGATCGTCAGTGCGTTCTTGCTGGAGCGTGGGTACCCCAGAATAACTATCGAAATGAAATGCTTAGGTGAGGTGCTCCTCCGGTTTCCGTGCTTGGAAAGTTGTGGCAGGAGTTTGGAAGGGGTCTAGAATTTGACGGCAGGGGGTGTGCGACAAGGCGACGAGGAGCCGTCCCGTCCTTGCTACAGGCTGTCCGAAAACAGGTGACGTTCGGATCTATTTGCCATGCAGCATGCCAACTACCCACGCAAGTGTTTGCGGTTTGGGGTTTTTGAAGCCGACCCTCGAATCGGCGAGCTGACGAAGCATGGCAAACGCCTGCCTTTGCAGGAGCAACCCTTTCAACTGCTGGCTATGTTGCTGGAACGGCCCGGAGAACTGGTCAGCCGGGAGGAATTGCGCGCAAAGATCTGGCCGGAGACGATCGTGGACTTCGATCAAGGGCTCAACAAAGCCATCAGCAAGATTCGAGAAGCGCTAGGCGATTCTGCCGAGAATCCTCGCTTCATCGAGACCGTCGCCCGACGCGGTTACCGGTTTCTCGCCGATGTCGCGGTTGTCCAGGATGGACCACGGGAAGCCGCGGCTGGCGATCTGACTGTGCAGGCGGACGGCGGTCGTGTCTCCGGTCCGGAAGCCGGTATCTCTGCAAGACCGCCGCCCCGTGCTCTTGCTTGGAGGGTTTTCGGCTTTGGGTTTGCCCTGGTACTCGCAGCTGCCCTGTCATGGATTCTCTACACGTCGAGAGCCTCCTCACCGACGATTCGCTCCGTGGCAGTGCTGCCGCTGGGAAACCTCTCCGGCGACATTTCCCAGGACTATTTCGCCGACGGCATGACCGAGGAATTAATCACGCAGTTGGGGCAAATCAGCGCCTTACGCGTGATCTCCAGTACGTCGGTGATGCGCTACAAGGGTGTTGGTAAGCCCTTGGCCGAGATTGCCCGTGAGCTGAATGTGCAAGCCGTGGTGGAAGGAAGCGTATTGCGTTCAGGCGATCGAGTTCGGATCACCGTCCAGTTGATCCGTGTACCCGCTGACGAGCAAATGTGGGCCAAGCGTTATGAAGGAGATCTGCGCGATGCGCTTGCGTTACAAAGCGAAGTCGCTCAAGCCATAGCCGAGCAGGTCCGGGCCACCTTGAGTCGGCAGCAGCAGGTCGCGCTGCAGAAGCCGAAGACGGTGACCCCGGATGCCTATGAGGCCTACCTCAAAGGACGTTACTTCTGGAACAAGCGCACCGGTGAGAGTCTGAAGAAGGCCATCGATTATTTCAGTCACGCGATCGCGACGGATCCAAACTACGCGGAAGCCTATTCAGGCTTAGCCGACTCCTACGCACTGTCGGGCGACTGGGAATATGGAGTTCTTCCTCCGCAGGATGCTTTCCGCCAAGCCCGGGCGGCTGCGACCAGAGCGCTGGCACTAGACGATAGCCTCGGCGAGGCCCACACTTCTCTCGCTTTCGCATTCGACCTTTATGGCTGGGATTGGGCCGCCGCCGAGAAGGAATATAAGCGGGCAATCGAGCTGAATCCCGGCTATGCAACGGCTCATCACTGGTATGCCTGGCATCTGCTCGTGATGGGACGGAATAGCGAGGGCATCTTCGAGCTAAGAAGAGCCGAGAGTCTTGATCCTCTCTCCCTTATCATCAGCGCAGACCTGGCAGATGCATTGTGCATCGCTCATCTCTATGACGAATCAGTGCAGCAAAGTAAGAAAACACTGGAGATGGACCCGAACTTTGCCGTTGCCCACTATCAACTGGGCCAGGCGTTCGAGCAAAAGCGCATGCACGATGAAGCCATCGCAGAGTTTCAGCGAGCGATTGAGCTTTCCGGTCACAGCGGAGCTTTCGACTCCAATCTCGCCTACGTTTACGCCGTGTCAGGACGGAGGCGGGAAGCCGAAAACATAGTCAAGGACCTGGAGGCACAGCCTGATAAAAATCCTTCCACCGACGCCAATATCGCTTTGGTCTACGTGGGACTCGGCGATCATGACCAGGCGATGGTCTGGCTGAACAAGGCCTATAAAGCGCGATTCAACCCGTCCATCCTGCTGCGCCCGGCCTTCGATCCTCTGCGGTCCGACGCTCGATTCGAGGATCTCCGGCGCCGACTAGGCCTGCTGCGATAGGAGTTGAGGACAGTTACAAATCAATGTGATCGCTGCTCGAATGGTGATCTACGGCGCAGGTCCGGGGCGTTCTTACGGCTCTGCCCGGCGGTCACGGCGGACTCACCCGGTAACGACCCCTAGCGGCCGGACCGGCGGCCGGTGAATCGACGCTATGTAATACGGGGGGTTACGCCGTGGCCCGAACCAGCGGATCGCGTGCTGAGGGGTGGCTACACGATAGCCTTAGGCCAAGTCGGAATTTGTCACTCCCCCTGTTAGTAGGCCGTCCACACGGGGTGCCGCGAGCATCGGTATCAGCACGCGAAGCTTGTTGCGCGCGTGGAACATGCGTGTTTTCACGGTATTAACGGGGCAGTCCATGATGGCGGCGATCTCACTGCACGAGTGACCGAGGTAGTAGGTGAGTTCCAGGACCGCTCGATGATCAGGGGACAGGCTTTCCAATGCGCGTGCCAATAACTCGGCGAGGCCGGTTTGTTCCGCAACCGGGTCGCGCAGGTGCTGGTCCTCGGTCGTTGGAAGTACCATACGTTCGTCCGCGCGGTACTTCGCCCGCAGCAAACCCAATCCCCGTCGATAGGCGATGCCCATAATCCAAGTTGATACCCGGGAGTCGCCGCGAAAGTCGCCGGCCTTCTGCCACACAACGACGAAAGTGTCGTTGACTATCTCATCGACGAGGTCATGGTGGCGCGTCAGCCGCCTCAGAAAACGTGCGAGACGACGATAGTAGAGCAGGTAGAATTCGTGCATCGCATCGCGATCCCGCGCCGCGATGCGCTCCAGCAGTTCGCGCTCGCCGCGTTCAGGCGCGCACTCGGCCAGCTGGCTATTCAGTAGTTGCATTGTCGCGGCCGCCTATCCTGAGTGACCTGTGGACAATTGCTGGTACGTCTCCGGAGTCATTGCAGGCATTTGTCGGACAAACGCGACAACATCCCAGATTGCTGCATCATCCAGAGTCTTCCCCCACGCGGGCATCGCGCTCATCTTGATACCGTGCTTGACCGTCCAGAACGCCCGCTGGGCGTCGCGGATGTCTTCTTGTGCGAGGTTCGGCGGGTGTGGATAGAGGCCTGGTCGAATATCGGACTTTGTCACCCCAGGTGCCAGGTGACAGCCGACGCAGAGCGCCGCATAGTGTCTAGCGCCGGCGACGATTCTCGTAGGATCCTCGAGATTGGGAACGTGAGTCGTGCGTGCGCGCACGCCGATGGAGCGCTCCCGCAATTGCTCGATGATTGCCAGTACGATCTTCGTGTGGTGGTCATCGGCGCCGATGTTGTAAATACCCGAGCCGACGTACACGACGCCGCCGATCGCCAGTGCCGCGAGCGTACCCGCAACGACAAGGCCCGCTTTCGCTATGCTGCTCATGAGATCTACTGAACGACAATCGTTCCGACCATGCGGGGGTGAATCGAACAGGTGAAGTGATAGGTGCCGGGCTTGTCGAACTCGAACGAGAAGCTCTCGTTCGTATCCATGGCACCCGAGCGGAACAGTCCTGTGTCGCTGACCACGGTGTGCGGCTCATCGTCCATGTTGGCCCAGGTCACGGTCGAGCCGGCTTTGACAGTCAACGACACGGGCGCAAACATGAAATCCTTCACCAGGATCTTATTAATAGTCGGATCTGGGGTCCCTGCAGTCGACGGACTACAGGTCGCACCCCACCACAGCATCGCTACCCTGACAGCCGTCAACAGCGATCGATATCGTCCCTGCGTCATACGAGT
>VBNH01000181.1 GCA_005878095.1 Gammaproteobacteria bacterium
GCCCTCCGGCACCTCGCCGTTGACGATGCGTTGCGCCAGGCCCTCGACGATCGCGGTCTTGCCGACGCCCGGCTCGCCGATCAGCACCGGGTTGTTCTTGGTGCGCCGCTGCAGCACCTGGATGGTGCGCCGGATCTCGTCGTCGCGGCCGATCACCGGGTCGAGCTTGCCGGAGGCCGCACGCGCGGTGAGATCGATGGTGTACTTCTCGAGCGCCTGGCGGCCCTCCTCGGCGTTGGCATCGGATACCTTCTCGCCCCCGCGCACCTCCTCGATGGCCTTCTCGACGGCACCGCGCACCACGCCCGCCTCCTTGAACAGGCGCGCGAGCGCACGGTCCTCGAACCCCGCCAGCACGAGGAGCTCACTCGATATGAACTGGTCACCGCGCTGCTGCGCCAGCTTGTCGGCGACGTTGAGCACGCGGTTCAGGTCGTTGGAGACGTGTATGTCCCCCGGTGTGCCTTCGACCTTCGGCAGGCCATCGAGCAGCCCCAGCAGACCCGCGCGCAGCTTGTTGACGTCGGCACCGGCCTTCAGCAGCAGCGGCCGCACCGAGCCGCCGCCGCCGTCCAGCATCGCCAGCATCACGTGCGCGGGCTCGAGGAACTGGTGGTCGCGGCCGAGCGCGAGCGACTGCGCCTCGGCGAGCGACTGCTGGAAGCGGCTGGTGAGTTTATCCATGCGCATGGCGACACCTGCGGGCGTGGAGCCGTTAGTTTGTGGGGACAAACCGCAGCCCGTTCAAGGGCGCGGCGCCCGGGCCTCAGGAAAAAGCGGCTTTAGGTAAAGGGGTTCACCACGCGTACGCCCGTGGGAGCGAGATGGTCGACGTTGCGGGTGACCACGGTGAGCTCATGGATGAGCGCCGTAGCCGCAATCTGCTTCTCCAGCGGATTCTCGGGATTGGGGACGCGCAGTCGGCCCCACACCTGGGCCGTTTCCTCATCGAGCGGCAGGATCCGGTCCGCGTAGGCGACGGTGAGTCGCAACAGCCACCGCTCGAGGCGTTGGGCCTGCATTCGGTCGCCGCGGTGCCGGATGCGCTCCACGCCTTGGCGCAACTCGCCAATGGTGATGGCCGAGAGGTAGAGCTGCGCTTGTGAGCGCGCCGCTTGCGCAAAGAATGACTGAACCCCGGCGTTGCCGTCCGCGCCCTTGCGGGCTTCGCTGATCACGTCGGTATCGACCAGGTACACCCTAACCCCGCGAGTCGGCCTGTTCCCGGGCGAAATCGCGGTCTTCACCGACGTTTGGCATGCTCGCGAGCACCTCCGCGAGTCGCCGGCGGCGGGGCCCCT
Source organism: Gammaproteobacteria bacterium (assembly GCA_005878095.1). Lineage (GTDB taxonomy): Bacteria > Pseudomonadota > Gammaproteobacteria > Steroidobacterales > Steroidobacteraceae > 13-2-20CM-66-19. The sequence continues at coordinate 1,302 of VBNH01000181.1, forward strand.
GTAATGCGACCTTAAGGATTTCGCGGTGCTCCTGCTCGGCGCTGCGATTGCGCTTGGCCGCGCGCTGCTTCAGCGCCCGCACGAGCTCGTCCGGCACGTTTCTGACCATCAGTTGCGCCATGTGAGCGTCCTCGGCTGCTGTGCAAGCAATGCTAGCAGTCAGGGCGCCACGGTGCAAGCAATGCAAGCACTATTGCGGCAGCCACCTCCAGCCGCAGCGTCGCAGCTAGCGGTGAGTCAACCGCTCGGTGAGCGCGATGACCGCGATGCCGAGGCTGATGAGCAGCACCTGGGCCGCGCTGGTGCGCGGATCGGAACGGCGATGCAGGCCGGGGATGAGCCCGGCGACCGCGATATAGAGGAACCCGGCGGCGGCGAAGGCCAGCGCAAAAGGCAGGACTGCGTTCGCCCGGCGCAGGCCAAAGTACGCCGCCGTCGCCCCGATCATCGAGGCGATACCGGTGGCGAGATTCAACAGCAGCGCACGCCGGCGCGAGAGTCCGGCGTGCACCAGGATGGCGAAATCCCCGACACGGTGCGGGATCTCATGCGCCGCCACGGCAAAGGTCGTGACCAGCCCCAGCGACAGGTCGCCGAGGAAGGCCGCCGCAATCAGCACGCCATCGAGCGCGTTGTGGATGCTGTCACCCACCAGCACCAGGACGCCCGATGCCCGGTCGTGGCCGTGATCGTGATGAGCATGGGGCTGCTGCGGTGCGCCCTCCTCATCCTGCGCGTGAGCGTGCCACCACAGCACCAGTTTCTCGATGACGAAGAACACTCCCAGCCCCACCACCATCACCAGCCCGATGTCGTGCGCCCCCGAGGGACCGGCCCCTGCCATCGCCTCCGGCAGCAGCCCGAGGAGCGCTGCGCCCAGGAGCGCTCCGGTCGCGAAACTGACGAAATGCGGCAGGATGCGCGCACTGCGCTCTTCCGGCACCCACAGAAATACGAGCGCAAACGCGGCGCTGGCGATGCCGCCGAAGGCGGCGAACAGGATGATCCACAACAGCAGCACGGCTCGGGGTTCTTTGTCCGCGTGTCAGACATCGTAACACGCACGATGGAGACGGATGATCGACCACTCACTCCCGCCAGATCAGCGCCGCCATGCGCCCGCATTGTCCGTCACGGCGGTAGGAAAAGAAGCGCAGCGGATCCGCGTACGTGCACCAGTCACCGCCGAACACCGCGCTCACCCCGGCGGCGCTGAGCCGGCGCCGGGCGAGCGCGCCGAGATCGCATTGCCAGCGGCCGCGGCTGTTGGCGCTGAACGCCTCCGCCGCGGCAGCATCGTGCGCCAGGAAGGCGGCACGCACTTCGCCCCCAACCTCGAAGTGTGCCGGACCGATGGCAGGGCCCAGCCAGGCGATGAGGCCCCCCGGCGCGACGGCAAGCCTCGCCACCGTCGCTTCCAACACCCCCGCGGCCAGCCCGCGCCACCCGGCGTGCGCCGCCGCCACCGCGCGACCGTCGCGCGCGGCGAACAGCACCGGCATGCAGTCCGCCACCTGCATGACGCACACGCTTCCGGCGCGCCGGGCGATGGCGGCATCGGCCGTCAGGGACTCGGACGCCTGCCCGGACAGGACATCGAGATCGGCAACCTCGGTACCGTGCACCTGCTCGAGCCACAGCGGCTCTGCCGGCAGGCGCAGCTGCGTGCGCACGCGCCGCCGATTCTCCGTGACCGCAGCGCCCGCATCCCCCACGTGCACGCCGACGTTCAGCGAATCGAAGGGCGGCGCGCTCACCCCTCCGGTGCGCAGCGTGAACGCGGCGCGCACCCCCGGCGGCGCCGGCCAGTTGGGCGTGATGACATCGAGGGGCGCCCCGCCGGGTGCGCTCACGAGCCCTCCGCCTCGAGCGCCGCGAGCAGGCGCTGGATGTCCTCGGGCAACGGCGCTTCCCAGGTCAGCTCACGCCCGGTCACGGGATGGGTCAACCTCAGGCGCGCCGCGTGCAGCGCCTGGCGCGGGAATGCCTGAAGCTCGGCGCTGAGCGCCGGCGTGCAGCCTGCGGGAACGCGGCGGCGCCCGGCATACAGCGGATCGCCCACGACGGGGAAGCCGATGTGAGCCAGGTGAACCCGGATCTGGTGGGTACGGCCGGTTTCGAGCTCGACGCGCACCAGCGTGTGCGCCCGAAAGCGCTTGGCAATGCGGTAGCGAGTGACCGCGGGGCGGCCGTCCGCGCGCACCGCCATGCGCGTGCGCTGGCTGCGGTGCCGGCCGATGGGCTCGGTCACCGTGCCCCCCGCGGTCATCACCCCGGTGCACAGCGCCAGATACTCCCGCCCGATCCTGCGCGAGGCCATCGCGGCGGTGAGGGCGGCGTGCGCTTCGGGCGTGCGCGCCACGACCAGCAGGCCACTCGTATCCTTGTCGAGCCGGTGCACGAGGCCGGCGCGCGGCAGCAGGGCGAGTTGCGGATCGAGCCCCAGCAGCGCGTTCTGCAGCGTGTGGCGGGGGTTGCCCGCGCCGGGATGCACCACCAGTCCCGGCGGCTTGTTGATGATGAAGAGCGACGGATCCTGGAAGGCGACGGCGAGCGCAATCGCCTCGGCGGCGGCGGCCGTGTGGGCCGCAAGCTGCGCCTCGATGCGCACCTGCTCCCCGCCCAGTACCTTGTCCTTGGCGCGCAGCGGCCGGCCGTCGACCTGCACCGCCCCGGACTCGATCCAGGCCTTGAGAAGGGCGCGCGAATACTGCGGCAGCGCGCGCGCGAGCGCCTGATCGAAGCGCAGTCCGGTGGCTTGCGCGGGCAGGCGCAGCGCATGCGAGCGGAACTCCGCCGCCGCCTGCGCGGTCGCAAGTGCGGGATTCGCTATACTCGGCGCACTCAAGCGGCGCGAAGCCAAAGAAAGGCCCCTTCCAGATGCTCTTGCCCGGTCCGGTACGCGGCAGCGTGATCGCCTTGTGCATCGTCGTGCTCGCCGTCGCCGGCTGCCGCACGCACCGCGAGCGCGATGAGAAGAAGCAGACCCCCGACCTGCTCTACAAGCGCGCCCGGCACGATCTCGATTCCAACGACTTCAACGCCGCCATCAAGATCTACGAGCAGCTGACGGCGCGCTATCCGTTCAGCGACGAAGCGCGCCAGTC
>VBNH01000147.1 GCA_005878095.1 Gammaproteobacteria bacterium
CGATGCCGATTCCTGTCTCGCGTCTCCTTCCCGATCTCAACCGCCTCGCGAAGGTGCGCGACAAGGTGTACTTCGGCGGACCCGTGGACTTCGGATCCGTGTGGTTCCTGTTTCGCGCCACCGCGCCGCCCGAGCACGCCATCCAAGCCTGTGACGGAGTCTACTTGAGCGCGGACCGGCAGCTGCTGCTCCAGCTGCTTCGCCGCGACAATCGCGTGGACAGTCTGCGGATCTTCGTCGGCCACGCCGGCTGGGCACCGGGTCAGCTTGAGGCCGAGATCGCACGACGCGACTGGACTCTCAAGCGCGCCGAGATGGAGGCGATCTTCAGCGACAAGTCCCAGCACCCCTGGCCCCCGCCGCGGGCCCCAAAGCGCGGCACTTAGCGACCCGCGTCCGCTCGACGCGCTCGTCAGGACCCCCGAATTCCCCCTGGTTGCCGACACCGAAAGCATCCCCGAGCATGCCTCAATAAGTGGCGGGAGGCGCGCAAAACCAGCCGCAGCGGGCGGCTATCGCCTCAGCCCGCGAGTCCCTCGAGGAACCTGGCGATGCTCATCCAGGTTTGAGTCGCTGAAACGGGTACGGTCAGCAACTGGTCGGCCAGGAGAGTCAGACCGCCATAGACGTATACGTGATGCGGCCGTCCCCGTGTTCGCCAGTCGTAGATCATGGCTACGACGATCAGCAGATCGGCGATCAAGCCCGGTGGCACCGCAATGAACACCGGCGGCGGTCCTTGCGCCCCCGGCGGGGCGAAGAGGGTCAGCACTACGCGCGCGATGGCTGGATGCATGAACCCCACCATGATGAGGTACATCAGCCGCTTGTGCGTTTCCGGTCGTCGCACGTTGGCGATCGCCAGGGAAAAGAATCCTATCAACACCGGAAACCCGCAAAGCGCCACGGCAGCGAATCGGCGTGCCGCGTCTCCATACCCGTGCGCGTCGCCCAGGCGCATGACGGTTATCTGCGCGACGAGGATCGAACACATCATGACGCTGAACAGGGCTATTCCCGCCAGGCCCCACGCGCGGTGGGTGGGCGTGTGTCCCGATGCGATCCATGTGGTTTGCATGAAATAGAACAGTGTCCAGCTGAAGAGCAGCGCACCATGAATGTGAAGGATCGGCGGCCCATGGAAAGTACCACTGGCGACGGGGGCCCAATAGGTAGGCGTGAAGCCGCCGAATGCCAGCAGCACGAAGAGGCCGGCCATCCACAAATAGAAATAGCGCTCGCTGGAGCGCAGGACAGAGTTGCTGGCGACCATCGACTGCAATGTGCTACGTGCTTCCACGGCGCGCTCCCCACTGTGCGGTGTCTTTTGCTGCATTGTCCCCGCATTCGCGCTCATAGGCACGCGCGACTGCATTACTGGCTCGCGAGGCTGGACCGTCTGACGTGAATATCCGTCTCGGCGGTCCGACGCGCGAGCTCTTGCTTCTCAGGACACCGCGCGGCGGTCGCATCGAGGTGCCTCGCGCACCATTCGTCGGACATGTTATACAGACCTGAACTGGCACAAGATGCCAGCAAAGGCGCAACCACGAGAAACGCGGGTAGCGAGCCAAGAAACGACGCTGCAAGGACGTTCTTATACTTCTTCATAGCGTCTCCCCTTTTGTTTTCAGGGTACCAGCTCAGAGTAATTACCTCTTGCACACAGAATGAGACGCTCATCACAGATCAGCGTGGGCGACACCGATTCTGGTAACTGCAAGACTGGCGCGGAGCAGCCTGCGGGCCTCAGGCGGGTAATTTGCGTCAAGTGCGGTTTGGGCAGCTGCCAATGAGTAGCCGCCACGAGTTACCGCCATCAATTGAGTGGGACTAAAAGGCGATCTCGACGAGGCGTGTAGTAATGGGCCGGATCGAGCGAAACGACAACGCGGATGGCGCGTCCGACGATGTTGCGGCGGGGTACGAATCCGAAGTAGCGAGAGTCCGCGCTGTTATCTCGATTGTCGCCCAGCATGAAGTACATGCCGTTGGGAACCATCAGCGGGCCGAAGAAGCCCTTCGATATGCGATTCGGCAAGATCATGATGTCGTGGGCCCTACCTACGCCCGCTTCGCGCAGCAACACTGGGTTCTGTGCAGCGGTCGATGCAAGCAGCCCATGTAAATGCTTGAAGTCTCCCACGGTGTAATCCGCGAGATAGCCATTTACGATGAGGCTCTCTCCGTTCAATGCCACTGTATCGCCCGGCAGCGCGATCACTCGCTTCACGAGCGACTTTCCGTCGGAGGGCGAGTCAAACACCACTATGTCACCGCGCGCTGGATCCTCACCAGCCGTCAGGCGCACCAGAGTAAAAGGAATACGCAGCCCGAAGACATGCTTATCGACCAGGAGGCGATCGCCCTCGAGAATCGTCGGATTCATTGATCCCGTGGGCACGGTGATCCAGTCGGCCCAGGCTGAGCGAAAGCCGAGCATCAGCAACAGAAACAACAGGGTGCCGCGGTAGTTGCGCCAAATGGCGGTGAACTTTTTCCTTTCGGCCGTATCCGTCATGGGGATCCCGCCACCAGCAAAGCCGGCAGTGTACCCCGGGACAGCCACCGAACGCGGTGCGCGGAGCCAGGGGTCGCGCCGGCCGCCGCAGACCAAAAGCGACGCCATCGGTTCGGCTTGCGCAGTGCCCGGTCCCTGCAGTAGGAAATAGCGTCGCTCGCAAGTCCAAGCCAGGAGGTCGTCATGAGTATTCGCATCGGCAGCGTCGCCCCCGACTTTGAGGCGGACAGCACCCAGGGACGCATCCGTTTCCATCAATGGATCGGCAGCTCCTGGTGCGTGCTGTTTTCACATCCGAAGGACTTCACGCCCGTCTGTACCACCGAGCTCGGCTACATGGCGAGTCTCAAGTCCGAATTCGAGCGCCGCAACTGCAAGATCGCCGGCCTGAGCGTCGACCGTGTGGAAGACCACGCGCGCTGGCTCGATGACATCAAGGCAGTGACCGGTACCGCGCCCAACTATCCGTTGATCGGCGATCCGGAGCTCAAGATCGCCAAGCTCTACGATATGCTCCCGGAAGGGGCCGGCAGCAGCTCGACCGGGCGCACCCCGGCGGACAATCAGACCGTGCGTACCGTATTCGTCATCGCGCCCGACAAGACCATCAAGGCGATGTTCAGCTATCCGATGACCACCGGGCGCAACTTCGACGAGGTGCTGCGGCTGCTCGACTCCCTCCAGCTCACCGCCCGACACAAGGTGGCGACGCCGGTGAACTGGAAGCAGGGCGAGGACGTGATCATCGCGGGCTCGGTGTCCGACGAGGAGGCGAAGAAGATCTACCCGAAGGGCTGGCGCGCGCCGAAGCCTTACGTGCGCTTCGTGTCGCCGCCCTCGTGAGCGATCCGCCTTATTGCGAGCGCTGAAGCGCTGCGGGACCGACAGCTGCACCGGTCGTCACAGCGCGCCCCGAGCGTGCCCGCTGCGACCGCGTTGCGGGGCGTGGCGCCGTTGGTCCGCGCAGCGCGCCGCGACGGTGCCGCCGCGCCACATGCCCGTGTCATCGGCTCGGGGGTCACCATGACCGACCTTGCGAGCTTCCCCGTCACGAGCAAGTGGCCCGCGCGGCATCCGGAGCGGCTACAGCTGTATTCCCTGCCCACCCCGAATGGCGTCAAGGTCTCCGTCATGCTCGAGGAGACCGGTCTGCCCTACGAGCCCCACTTCGTCGACCAGGCGCCGCCGGCCAGACTTACGCAGAGCCTTGCCCCAAGACCAGCCGCACGCTGTGGGTCTTGCCGTCATCAACCAGCGTAATCCTCGTTTGCCCATCGCTCAGCGTCTTGCCGTCGCACTCGGCATGGACGATCCCATGGCTGACACTGCGAGGATTGTCGATCAGGATTTGGTAACGCGCGGTGCGATACTTGAACACGATCTCCAGGTGCGGCCAGCTCTCAGGGATGCATGGCGTCAGAAGCAAGGTTGCCCCTTGCACGCGAAATCCGAGAATCCACTCGAGGCCGGCCCGGTACATCCAGCCGGCCGAGCCGGTGTACCACGTCCAACCGCCGCGCCCGACGTGCGGCGCTACCGAATAGACGTCTGCGGCGACGACGTAGGGCTCCACCTTGTAGCGGTGTACGTATGCGCGCGTGGTGGTGCGGTTGATCGGATTGAGGAGCGAGAACAGCTCCGCCGCCTTGTTCCCCTGCCCGAGGATTGCGTACGCGATCACCGACCAGGTGGCGGCGTGAGTGTACTGCCCGCCGTTTTCCCGGATACCGGGCGGATAGCCCTTGATGTAGCCCGGATCGAGCGGCGTGCGGTCGAAGGGTGGCGTAAACAACAAGGCCAGACTGGCATCGCGCCGGATGAGCTCGCTCTCTACGGCGGACATGGCACGCCGGGCACGGGCCGGCTCGGACGCCCCCGCGATCACGCACCAGGATTGTGCGATGGAGTCGATGCGGCACTCGGCGCTGCCCGCCGATCCAAGCGGCGTTCCGTCGTCATAGTAGCCTCGCCGGTACCAGTCGCCGTCCCACGCCTCCTGCTCGAGCGACTTTCGCAGCGCCGCCGCGTGGGCCAGCCACCGTGTCGCGCGCGCGTGTTCCTCACGTGCTCGCGCCAGAGGCGCGAACGCCACGAGTGTTGCCTGCAGGAACCATCCGAGCCAGACGCTTTCGCCCTTGCCCCTTTCGCCCACGCGGTTCATGCCGTCGTTCCAGTCGCCGGTGCCGATCAGAGGCAGACCGTGTTCTCCGATCTGCAGGCTCTGGTCGAGCGCTCGCGCGCAGTGCTCGAAGAAGGCGGCGGCGTGATCCGAGACTACCGGCTGGAAATAGGCGTCGTGCTCGTCCGGCAACAGAGCGCGGCCTTCGAGAAAGGGAACTCGCTCGTCCAGGAGCGCGAGATCCCCGGTCGCCCCGACGTAGTGGGCCGTGGCGTACGCGAGCCAGACCCGATCGTCGGAAATGCGTGTACGAACTCCGGCACCGCTCGAGCCCTCCCGGGTCTGCGGCAGCCACCAGTGCTGGACGTCGCCCTCGATGAACTGGCGTGCCGCCGCGCGCAACAGATGTTCGCGTGTCAGCGCCGGCCTCGACACGACCAGCGCCATGGCATCCTGGAGCTGGTCGCGGAAGCCGTACGCGCCGCTTGCCTGATAGAAGGCCGATCGGGCCCACATGCGGCAGACGAGCGTCTGATAGAGCAGCCAGCGATTGAGCAGGATGTCCAGGGCGCGGTCCGGTGTCTTCACTTGCACCGTGCCGAGTACCTCGTCCCAGTACTCGATCACCGCGCGCAGCACGGCATCGAGATCGGCCGATCGATAGCGTGCGAGCATGGCTTGCGCGTCCGTGGCATTCGCCGCCTCGCCCAGGAAGAAAAGGATCTCCACGGTCTCATTCGGCGCGAGCTCGAGCGCAGTCTGCAGGGCGCAGCACGGATCGAGACCGGCGCCTACGCGTCCCGACAGGGCAGTGCCCCCGGCGAGGGCGGCCGGCCGGTCGAGCGTGCCATGTCGTCCGAGAAACTCCCCTCGATCGGCGGTCCACTGCGTCTGCCGTCCGGCCAGATCCGCGAACGCCACACGCGAGCCGAACTCGGCGCTCCACGGGTTGCGCGCGAACATGGCTCCCGTGTCGGGATCGATGGCCGTCACAATGAACGGCGCGCAGGCGGGCCGCGAAGACCCGAGCACCCATTCGACATACGCCGTGACCGAGAGTCTGCGCGGACGCGGCGAGGTGTTGCGGATCTTCAGGCGCGAGATCTTGAGGGCGTCGCCCGTCGGCACGTACGCGAGCAGATCGAGCGCGATGCCGCGCGAGGCGTGCTCGAAGCGGCTGTATCCCAGTCCGTGCCGGGCCCGGTAGAATGCGCCCGGATCCTGCATCGGTGCGGCTGTCGGTCCCCACAGCTCGCCGGTTTCCTCGTCGCGCAGATACAGCACCTCGCCCGGGCGATCCGTGACGGGATCGTTCGACCACGGCGTGAGCTGATTCTCGCGACTGTTGAGCGACCATGTGAAACCGCCGCCGTCGGCCGCGACCTGGAACCCGAAGCCTGGATTGGCGATGACATTGATCCACGGAGCCGGCGTCGACTGCCCCGGACCCAGGAGAATGACGTATTCGCGCCCGTCCGCGGCGAATCCTCCGAGTCCGTTGAAGAATTCGAGCTCGCGCGACGCCGGATCGACCGCCGGCGCTTCGACAGGCGGCTCGCTCGGCGGCGGCCGCGGGGCAGGCGCGGCGTGCGAGTGCAGAGGGTCCAACTGGTCCGCCAGGCTGCCGCGCTGTCCAACCAACACCACCCGAGCAACGGCGGCAAGCCGCGCGCGCGTCTGTTCCGGGACCAGATCCATGCGCAGCAGGAATACGGCCCCGCGCGCCTCGTCTGCACCGAGCTGCGGCCTTGACTGGCTCACGCGAAGCTGCGCCTCCAGCGCGACCTGCAGGTCCTGGACATAGGAAGCCGCTCTCTCGTTCAGGATCACGAGATCGACGGGGAGCTGCTTCATCCGCCAGTATTCGTGAGCCCGCAACAGCTGTCGTGCGATGCCGATGTCTTCGACGTCATTGATCCGCAACAGGACGATCGGCAGATCCCCCGAAATCCCGTGAGCCCACAGCGCCGCCCGCCCCCCGCCGCCGCGGCCTATGGTGTCGGTCGACGGACGCATCGACGCGTCGGCAAAGAGCACATGGCCCGCGAGGCGTTGAAACAGGCTTGCTTCAGCCGCATCGATGCCGAGATGGCGCAGCTGCACCTGCGCCTGAGTCCAGGCCAGCGTGGATGCGCGTACGAAGGCGTTCGGCTCGTGATGCTTGTCCACCAGGTCCAGCGCGTTGTCGCGGGACGATGCGGTAGCCGTCCAGAATGCGACGTGCACAGTCGCGCCCGCCGGCACCCGCACCCGCTGCCGCAGCACGAACACCGGGTCGAGGACCGTGCCGACCGTATTGGACAAACGCCGGCCATCCAAAACCGCGACCGGCCTCCTGATCCCGCGCCCCCGGCCGAGAAACCGGGCTCTGTCGGTCTCGATCTCCGGCTTGCCGAGCGTCTCGCCTTCGACGACTGCATGGTGGGCCGCCCAGATCTCCGGCTCGGCGGGCGAGCGCCGCCGCCGGGTTGCCAGGATGGCGCCCTGCTTGGCGACATATTCGGTTTGCACGAAGAGCTTCGAGAACGCCGGATGCGCCGCGTCGGCTGCGGGGCGCGCGAGCGCCAACTCGCAATAGGACGTGATCTCGATGTCGCGCACGCGGTTGCCGCCGTTCGCGATCGATACGCGGCGAACCTCGGCGTCATCCTCCGGCGAAACGACGATCTCCAGGGTCGTCGCGATCATTGCATCACGGCGTACGAATTCCGCACGATCCTCGGCGAAGGTCACCTGGTAGCTGTCGGGCTCGACGCCGCTCGGCTGATAGCTCGCGGACCACACGGCGCCGCTCTCGATGTCGCGCAGGAAGAAATAGCTGCCGCTATCGTCGCATGTCGGGTCTTCGCGCCAGCGGGTTACGTCGAGAGCGCGCCAGCGGCTGTAGCCCGAGCCTGCACCCGTGAGCATCACCGAGTAGCGGCCGTTCGAGAGCAGATGCGCCTGCGGCGTAGCTGTGTGCGGCGTGAGCAGACGGCGCACCTCCGGGAATTGCACGATCCGCGCCGCGGTCGTGACTTCCTCGGCGCGCGGATGCGCCACCGAGACATCGCGCGGCGTGCGCTCCTGCAACAGAAGCTCGGTCGCCTGGATGCTCGGCTCCGAGTGGAACCGCTCGCGCATCCTTCCATCGAGGAGTACGTTGGCGAGAGCCACCACGGTCATGCCCGCGTGATGGGCCATGAACGCGCGTACGGTCGCAACCCGCGAACCTTCCGGCAGGCGGCTGCGCGTGTAGTCGAGCGCCTCATAGAACCCGTAGCGTCCGCGCGCGCCGCACAGCGTGAGCTGCTCGAAATTGCGCACCGCGCGTCGCGGATCGACCATCGCCGCGAGCGCCGTAGCGTACGGCGCTATCACGGCGTTCTCACTCAAGCCGCGCTTGAGCCCGAGGCCGGGCACGCCGAAGTTCGAATACTGGTAGGTGAGCTCGAGGTCGCGCACGTTGTAGGCGGATTCCGAAATGCCCCACGGGATGCCAAGCTCGGCGCCGTAGCTGATCTGGCGCCGGACGATCAGGCGGCTGGTCTGTTCCAGAAGACTTCCGGCCGGTGCACGCATGACGAGCGACGGCATCAGGTACTCGAACATCGAGCCCGACCAGGAAATGAGCGCCGCCCCGTGTCCGACCGGAGTGACCGCGCGCCCGAGGCGAAACCAATGCCGCGCCGGCACGTCGCTCTTGGCGATCGCCACGAAGCTCGCGAGGCGCGCCTCGGAAGCCAGCAGGTCATAACAGCTCGGGTCCAGAGCGCCCTCGGCAATGCGGTAGCCGACGGAGAGAAGCCGGCGCTCTGCATCGAGCAGGAAACCGAACTGCATCGCCTCGGCCATGGCGCGCGCCGTCAACTCGATGTTTGCCAGGCGCCGCTTCAGGCTGCGGGCTTGCTCGTCGGTCTGCGCGACATCGCGGCGCCAACTCTCGAGCGAGCCTTGCGCCGCCTCCGCCCAGAAGAGCATGTCGGCGCCCGCGTCGGCGCTGAGTTCGCCGGCCAGCGCTCGCGCGATGTCGACCAGGGTTGCGGCATGAGTTGCGCTGTGCGCGAGTCGTGCCGCGAGCTCTGCGGACGCGACCGCGCCGTTGTCCAGCGTAGACGCGAGGGCATCGAGGGCGTCTTCGACCTGACGATGCGTGATCGCCTGGGTTCGCTGGTCGGCGGGAAGCTCGCGCAGGGCCTCGCGCGCGAGCGTCAGGGCATCGTCGATACCGGCGAACGGCTCGCGATGTGACAGCGGCGCGTCGATCCATTCCCGACAGGCGTTCGCCAGGGCGAGCAGATGCGCCGCCAGATTGCCGCTGTCCACGGAAGAGACGTAGCGCGGATCGAGGGGACGAAGATCCCGCGTGTCGTACCAGTTGTAGAAATGACCGCGAAAGCGCTGCAGGCTGCTCATCGTCGCGAGCGTCGCTTCCAGTCGCTCGACGGTCTGCAGCGTGCCGGCCCAGCCGAAGTCGCGGGCGCTGACCGCCGACAGCAGGTACAGGCCGAGATTGGTGGGAGAGGTGCGATGGGCCAGAACCGGCCGCGGGTCCTCCTGGAAGTTGTCCGGCGGCAGCATGTGGTCGTCCGCAGTAACGAACGTCTCGAAGTAGCGCCAGGTACGCCGCGCGACCAGTCTCAAGGCGCGGGCGTCCGGGTTGCTGAGCGTCAGGCGACCCTCGACGAGCGGAGAGCGGCTGATCCAAACGGCAACGGCGGGAGATGCGATCCACAGGATCACGAACGGCGCCGCCACCCACCAGGCATCGGGCCGCAGCCACTCCACCAGGATGGCGGCGGCGACGGCGATCGCCACGCCGCCACTCATGCGCCGATAGGCGCCGCCGAGGTCGAGCCGCGAGCTGAGGTTCGCCTGGGCTGCAGTGACCCACTGCAACAGATTGCGCCGTGTCACGAGCAGACGAACCAGTGTTCGGCCGATGGCATCGACCATCAGCCACGCCTGGTGCGCAAGCAGGACAATCAGCAGGGCAAACTGCGAAGCTGCAAGCGCGGCATCCTTGCCGAGGGCGCGCAGGTGGCTGCGGGCGTTGATGCCGGCGCGGCGCGGCACGATCGCTGCGAGCACCGGCAGCAGGGTCGGCAGCGCGATCGCCGACACGACAAAAGCCGTCCAGATGATCGCGGCGTGTCGCGGCAGCAGCCATCCCGCCAGCAACGCGACCGCGCTTGCCGGCGGGGACGACGTGCGCCGCAGGTTATCCAACATCTTCCACCGGCCGATCAGCGGCAGCGTGCCGCGGCCGCCGGCGGCCTCATCGCGCCTGCCCAGGATCCACGGCAGCAATTGCCAGTCGCCGCGCGCCCAGCGATGTTGGCGCGCGGCAGCTACGTCGTATCGCGACGGAAACTCCTCAACGACCTCGACGTCGGAGACCAGACCGGCGCGCGCAAATATCCCTTCGAAGAGGTCGTGGCTGAGCAGCGTGTCCTCGGGTACACGGCCCGCCAGCGCGGCGTCGAAGGCGTCGATGTCATAGATGCCCTTGCCGGCATACGATCCCTCACTGAACAGATCCTGGTAGACGTCGGACACTGCGGCTGAGTACGGATCGATGCCACTCGCGCTCGAAAAGACGCGCTGAAACAGCGACCCCTCGCGACCGACCGGCAGCGACGGCGCAACCCGCGGCTGCAGAACGGCGTATCCCTCGCGGACGTCGCCGCTTGCCGCGTCGAACCTCGGCTGGTTCAGCGGGTGGGCCATCTTGCCGACCAGCCGCAGCGCCGTTTCTCGCGGCAACCGGGTGTCGGCGTCCAGCGTGATGACATAGCGCACGTCGGGCGGAACGGCAGGCGGTCGCCCCCCTGGATGCAGGAAGGTCGTGTCGGTCGCGCCGCGCAGCAGCTGGTTCAATTCCTGGAGCTTGCCGCGCTTGCGTTCCCATCCCATCCACCGTTTCTGCCCGTCGCTCCAGACCCGGCGACGATGCAGCAGCAGGAAGCGATCGCCTGCAGCGCCCGTGCCGTGAAGACGGTTCAGGCGCTCGATGCCTGCCACCGCAATGTCAAGCAGCGCCGCGTCCCCCGCGGCGTTCTCGCTGGGGGCGTCTGTCCAGTCCGAAAGCAGGGCGAAGTAGAGCTCGCCTTCGGGCGACGCCAGGTAGTGAACCTCGAGGCTCTCGAGCTGCGCTTCCAGCGCCGCGCGCGTCGTGAGAAGTGTGGGCACGACTACCATCGTACGCAGACGTGACGGGACGCCGCCGCGCAGCGCAAGGCCCGGCAGGGTCGTTGCGCCGAACCTCATCATGGCGGCCCGATTCACCAGCGCGACCGCCGCATCGATCGACGGGATGAGGCCGAGCAGTGCGAGCATAGCGAGGCGCAGGCCGGCGATTCCCCCGGCGTGGAGCGCCAGCAACGGCACCGACAGCACGACCGCGGTGATCAGCGCGATGGCGCCGATATAGCCGCCGACGCCGGGCGCTGCCTTGAATCGGCCGGAGTTACTCCATACCGAAGCCCGATAGCCGACCGTGGCTGCGAAGGCGCGTCGCCCGGCGGCGATGAGGTAGTAACCCGGATCGAGCTCGCGGCCTGCGACGCCCTTGCCGGCAGCCGACAGCGCTGCCTGGGCAATCTCCAGCTCCGTCCGCTTGGAGCCTCGCGCCAGCCGCTCGATCGCCCGCCGGTAAAGGTCCCGGGAGGGGAAGTCCATCGCCGCGAAGTCGCTGCCCGCACGCAGCGCCTCATCGACCAGGCTGACGCTCTCGAAGAACTCCGGCCAGTCCACATCCGAGAGCAGCCGCATGCTGGTGATGATGTTGCGCACGGTCACGTTCGAGGCGCCCTGGCGCTGATGCTCGTCGTGCACGATCGCGTCGGACGTTGTCCCTTGCGCCGCCAGCCGCTCCTGCAGCCATCGCAGAGCCGGGGTTGCTCGCGGATCCTGATCCCGCAGCCGGTGGGTGAGCTGGACTACGAAGGCGGGCGAAAGCGCGGCGTGGCGTGCATGGCTGCGAATCAGGGCATCGGACTCCGCCGGATACCCGTTGACGCCGAGCAGCCGGTCCGCGACGGCATCCGCTTCCTGGCGTGCGGCACGACTGCTTACGATGCGTGTCGCGGCACGGCGGAGATTCTCGACCAGCACGATCCGCAGCGTGATCGCGACCGCCCACAGCTCCCCGATGGTCAGAGGCTGAACGCGTTGATAGGCGCGCACGAACTGGCGCAGCGTTTGCGGATCGAAACGGCTGTCCGTATGGGCGACAAAAGCCCAGGCCAGGCCGAACACGCGCGGATAGCCATTGAAGGGCCCGCTGGCAAGCTTGGGCAGCAGCCGATAGAAAGTCGGCGGGAGGTCCTGGCGCACCTCGCGGATCTGATCTTCGACGAGGTGGTAGTTGTCGATCAGCCATTCGGCGGCGGGGGTGATCGCGCGGCCTTCGGCCACGGCTGCGACGATGGCGCGATATGCCGCGAGCAGGGCCGACTCATTGTCCCTGAGCCGTACGCTGAGAGAGCGGCGGGCCGTTCGGCGCCGGGTGACCTGCTGTGCGGCCGCGAGGCTTGCCGCGTGCTGCTCGAGACGCTCGATGCTGAAGAGCTCTGCGCGCAGCACCTCGCCATTGTCCCAGGGCGAACCGGCCGAACCCCACCCAAGGACGCGAGGGACGAGAGAACTCAACTTGATCGCGCGTCGACTCGAAGGCATGCCGCGTGCCGGATCACCTCTGCGTCGCGGCTGGCGTCTGCGCTTTCGCCCCCGCGTCGTTCCACCTTGTCCGTCAAGCGCTTTCAAGTCGTGGTAACCATATCGTCAGGAATGATCCTCTCTTTAGGAGATACTGTGTGAAGTCCGTGACCAGATCGGTACGTTGCCGGACACTCATGCAACCATCGCTCCGTCTCAGCTGGCGCTCGGCAGATTGCCGCCCGTCGCTCAGGCACGCGCTGCCCCGCCCTGTAAAACACCATGAGCATCGAGGCAAGACAGCGGCCCCGCTCAGGAGGGCTGGTAAGCCTTCACCCCTGTCTGCCACAGCAGGAACGCATAGGTATCGGCCGCCTCGCGGTCCTGCTGCGCGCGGGTCGAGCCGACGCCGTGGCCCGCGTCGAAGTCGACGCGCAGCAGGATGGGCTTGCGTGAGCCGCTCGCCGCCTGCAGCCGCGCGGTCATCTTCGCGACGTGAAAGGGGCCGACTCTCGGATCGGTCACGCCGGTCGTGAGCAGCACGGCGGGGTATGCCACTCCGTCCCTGACTGCCTGATAGCTGTCGATCTCCTTGAGCGCGCGATAACCCGCCGGTTCGGAAATCGCGCCCCACTCGGGCTCCTCGCCGTAGCCGTTCTGCTCGGCGACGTAGCGAAGTGGATTTGACCAGCCGACGCCGTCGATCACTGCGGCGAACAGCTCCGGGCGTTCCGTCATGGCGCGCCCGACGGTGATGCCGCCCGCCGAGCGGCCGCCGATGGCGAGACGCGCCCGCGACGTGTACTTCCGCGCGCACAGCTCCTCGCACACATCGATCAGGTCACGCCAGGTGTTGGGCTTGTTCGCCAGCTGTCCCGCCTTGTGCCAGTCGCGCCCGTATTCGCCACCGCCGCGCACGTTGGCGTAGCCGACGATGAAACCCGCGTCGATCAGCGCCAGGGTTCGGCCCGCGAACGCCGGCGTATAGGCGCTGATGCCATAGGAACCGTAAGCCGAAATCCACGCCGGCGTGTTGCCGTCGCGCTTCAGTCCCTTCCTGTAGATGAGCGAGCAGGGAATCGGCGTGCCGTCCCGGGCCTTGACCATGAAGCGCGTCGTCTCGTAAGGACTGACGTCGATCGGCGGCTTGGGAGTCAGTCCCGTGGGCGTGACCCGGCCGCGCGCGTCGACGCTGTAGATATCCGCCGGGGTGAGCCAGCCGGTGAAGGAGAACAGCGCGCCGTCCTCGCTCGCCGTCACCGCCAGCGCCGCGAGGGTGCCGTCGAAGGGCAGCGTGACGTCCATGACCTGAGCATCCCGCGTCAGACGCCGCAGCTTGCCGAGGCCTCCATCGATCATATGAAGGTACAGGCCGTCCCGGGCCCGTCCAATGCCGTGGATGACCATGCTTCCTTCGGGGACCACCTCGGTCGCGCCCGCGACCGAGGGCGCGCTCGCTGCAGTGCTGAGAATGCGGCCGCGCGGATGGCCCCTGTTGGCCAGCAGATAGAGCGTGTCGCCGTCGATCGCGGTGTCGGTGATCTCGTCCTCGAAGCCCGCCACCGCCGTCCACTGCGCCCGGTTGGCCGCTGCCTCGGCGACCGGAGCGATGAAAATGCGCGTTTCCTCGCGCACGTCCGCGAGCAGCAGCAGCGCATGGCGCGAGCCCTCGTGGACCACCACGTACGGCATCTGGATGCGCTCGTACTGCACCCGGGGATCCAGCCCGCGTTTCATCAGTACCGGGTCGGACCCAGGGTCGGTGCCCAGTTTGTGAAAGCGCGCCTGGCTGTCGAGGTAGCGCTCGGGCGTGTCGACGGCGCCCGTCAGCTGGTTGTAGAAGAAGCCGCTTGCGTCGGCCAGCCACTGCGGGTTGGCGTCCTCGGTGTTGGCGATGCGCTCGGGCAGCTCGCGTCCGTCGGCCACGCTGAGAACGTGCAGGATCGAGTCCTCGCTGCCGTCCTTCGAGAGGCCGTAAACGACGTGCGAACCGTCGGGGGATGCCCGCCACCAGTCCAGCGACAGGTGGCTGGTCGCGCTGCTGAGCAGCGTCGGGTCGATCAGCACGCGGCTGGCGCCGCCGTCCTCGCGCACGAACAGCTTGAAGTTGTCGGCGCCCGCGGGGCGCTGCTGGTAGAAGAGCCTGCCGCCGGCGCGCTGCACGAGCAGCGTCGCCGCCGCATCGCCCGACAGCAGCTGGATGCGCTTCAGGAGCCGGTCGCGACCGGGGATGCGGTCGAGCAGCGCGCGCGTGTGCTCATTCTGACCCCTGAGAAACGGCAGCCAGTCCGGGTCCTTGTCGTTCTCCATCCAGCGGTAGGGGTCGCTCAGGGTTTCCCCGAAATAGGTGTCCTTGACCACCGCGACCCGCGCCACGGGCGCCGGCGGGATGGACGCGGCGGCGGACGCGCGGCGGCGCGTCAGCCATGCCGCGAAGACACCTCCGGCACCGGCGAACAGCTCGCGACGATTGATCCAGCTCATCATCCGCCTCCAATGACCGTGGGGCTAGGGCGCGTCCGGCACCCAGTGCACCTCGTGCTGCATCTGCCCGGCGATGTCGTCGAGATCACCCGCGCCGCGCGCCAGCAGCGCGATGCTGCCATGCTCTGCGGGCACGATGATGCCGGTCATTCCCGCCTCGTGGAAGGTGCGGCGCGCGCGCACCTGCTCGTGGCGCAGGAGGAGAACCGTGACCGGGCCGCGTGCGGTCTGTATCACCAGGTGCGGCACGTAATGCCCGCGCAGCCAGCAGCTCTGCGCGTACCTGATCCTGTCCGAGGTGAGGTCGAGTGCGACGCCGGCGCCGCGCAACGCCTGGGCTATGCCCTGGGCACTGACGTGCTGCGTAGCGAGCCAGCTCTGCGGCTCTGCCTGGACGTGCGCCACGACTTCGCGGGCGAGGGTGTCGCTCGGGCGCAGCAGCCACACCGCGAGCACGGCAAAGCTCGCGAGTGCGACACTGGCGGCCAGCGCCCACTGTCGCCAGGCTGGCGGCCGCCCGGAGCGCGGGCGCACGATGTCAGGCGGCCGCTCCAGCGCGCGGCGGATATCGGCATCGAGAGAGCGCATCTCGTCGCGGAACCTGGCGCAGGCCACGCACGTCGCCAGGTGCTCCTCGAGCGCGGGCGTCGTGGCGAGCGGATCGGCACCGATGAGCAGCCGTGCCTCCTCGCAGCTCACGGCAGGCTCTCCCGGGCGGGGGCGTCGGGGACGGCCGTCAGGCCGCAAATGACGCGCAGCTTATTGCGTGCGCGGAACAGGCGCGTCAGCACCGCGGTGGTGGACAGCGCCAGCTCGCGGGCGATCTCCTCGGTGGAAAAACCGCCCACCACCTGCAGGATGAGAGGCTCGCGATATTGGATGGGCAGTCTCATGATCGCATGGCGCAGCGCAAACAGCTCCCCGCCCGGTTCCGGGAACCCGGGGCTCGCCTGGGTCTCGAGCGCTTCGTCCAGGGTCACCAGCTCGAGGCGCTTGCGCTCGTAGAGCCGGGCGTGCTCGCGCCGCACGATGGTCAGCAGCCAGGGACGCGCCGCGCCTGGATCCTTCAGCGCGTCCCGCGAGCGCCACGCGCGCAGCAGCGCCTCCTGCACGATGTCCTCCGCAATCGCTCGGTCGCGAGCCAGCCAGTGGGCAAAGCGCAGCAGCTCCGGACGCATCGATTCGAGCAGTCGCGTGATGGGCGCGCCCGCGTCCGCTGCGGGCACGCGTCCGTCGATTGAGGAGACCGGGGATCCAGGCTCAGAATTGCGCATGAGGGCTGCAGTGCCTGAGGAATGAAGATTATACGCACGCACCTCTGCGGCTCCGGCAATATCGCGCCAGACCGCCCGGTCCTCTCGCCCAACTGCAGAACCCGAGACAGGAGCACCCGTGAAGTCACTCGTTCAATGGCTGATCGACTGGCCCCGGCAGGTCGCCGGGCATCTGGGCTGGCTGGCGCCCTTGTTCGCGCGCGTCACGGTCGGCTGGGTATTTCTGTGGAGCGGCTGGGGCAAGCTCACCACCCTGGCGCAGGTGACCGAGAATTTCGTCGGCTGGGGGATCCCCTTGCCGCACCTGCTGGCGCCATTCGTGTCGGGAGTTGAATTCTTCGGCGGACTGTTCCTGCTGCTGGGCCTGCTGACGCGCATTTCGGCGGGCGCCCTCGCCGTCACCATGATCGTCGCCATCCGCTCGGCGAAATGGGCCGAGGTCGATTCGCTCGAGACGCTGCTCGGGTTCGATGAGTTCGAGTACCTGGCGCTGTTCCTGTGGCTGGCCATCGCCGGCCCCGGCGCGCTGTCGGTCGATCACTGGCTGCAGCGTCGGTTCGGCCACGGCACGGACACTCGCGCCGCGGCTGACCATGCGGCCGCGTGACAAATCGCCCCTCGCCCCGGTCTTATGTGTGACCGGGCCTCACCCGGCCAGATCTTCACAGCACGAGGAATGCACCATGCAATTGAAAAACAGCTCCGGCCTGGCCGTCGCGACCGCCGCCGCCATGCTCTTCGGCACCGGCCTGATCAGCACCGCCGTGGCGGGCAGCGAGGCCAAGACCCAGTGCGCCGGCGTGAACGCCTGCAAGGGTCAGTCGGCCTGCAAGAGCGCTCACAACGCCTGCAAGGGCCAGAACTCCTGCAAGGGCCAGGGCTTCCTGGAAATGAGCAAGCAGGAGTGCGCGGCGGCGAAAGAGAAGATGAAGAACGACAGCAAGTAACGACCCCCCAGCCGCGCGCCGGCGCGCTCCCGGCGTGCGGCTCTTGATCGCGCGGCCGGCGGGCCTGTGACACGCTGCGGGCCACGGTGCGACGGCACGAAGCACGGGAGCGCGCATGAGGATCGCGGAAAAACCGTGGTGGCAGTATCGCTGGTATCTGCGACCGTTCTTCTGGAACCAGAGACGCAAGTACGGCCAGGTGTTGAAATCCGCGCTGCTGTGGGGGCGCTCGCCGCGGGTATTTCTCGGCGTGGCGTGGCTCTACGGCGCGCTCGAGCGCAAGGGTTCGCCGCTCGAGCCGGCCCTGCGCTCGCTCTTGTCGCTGCGCGTCGCGCAGCTCAACGCGTGCCGGTTCTGCGTGGACATCAACTCGGCATTGCTGGACTCGCGGGCAGGCTCGAAGTCCCGCAGCGAGGCGCTGGAGCGGTGGCGTGACAGCAGTGTGTTCAGCGAACGCGAGCGTGCCGCGCTCGGCTACGCCGAGGTCATGTGCCGCGGGGAGTTCCCGCTGGACGAGGAGCTCACGCGGCGCCTGCACGGTTGCTTCGAGGATGACGCCATCGTCGAGCTCACCGCACTGATCGCCTTTCAGATCCTCTCGAGCCGATTCAACAGCGCGTTGCAGGTGCCGTCACAGGGTTTTTCCCGCTAGGATGACCCTGAAATAATCTCGAATTCATCGCGACCCCACAATCATCCGGCCGATGGGGTAAAACGTATGCCCAGTCCATCTGAATCAGTCGCGGCGCCTCCAGGACGGCCGTAACCGAACGCAGCGAGAGGGCCCGCATGGCCTATGTCTAAGAATAGGACGCCAAAGCTCGTCGTTGGCATCGTTGCTTCGTTCATGGGTCTTGCCGGAGTGATCATTTTTCTGCTGGCAACAAAGATTGTGAGCGTCCAGATTGGAATCCTGATGCTTGTCATGTCAGTGGGAATGCATCTCGGATTCGGAATTCTGATAGCTGTCTATCGCTTGATTGGTAAGCTGGAATGAGCGAAGGCTGCCTTCTGTGGCACCCTCGATACTGCGGGCGGGACACGACGCGCGAACCGTACAAAGGGCCGTTGACGCCCTCCAAGAAGCAAGCCGCCCGCCTCATTCGGCAGGCACTCTGCATTAATCTGGGCCGTATTTGCGCAGCGCTCAGTGTCCGCTCTTGGGAAATCTATCGCCCGTTGGCCGCTAGCAGAAATTGGCAGACGCAAGGATGCCCCAGTCCGTCGATGATTGCCGCAAGTTACAAGCCTCGTTAGGTTGCGCCGAACGGGCCGGGAAACGCTGCATCCAAAGTCTGAAGGTCTCGCGGCGTGAGGGCTATCGAAAGCGCCACAGCGTTTTCCTTGACGTGCGCTGGAGAGCCGGATTCGGGAATTGCGATAACGTTCCCGCTGCGAATCACCCAGGCCAACGCAACCGCGGCGGCCGAGCAATCATGCATAGCGGCGATCTGCGCCAGCGTGCGGTCACCTACCAGGAGGTTATTGTCGCCGCCGAGCGGAGAATACGCCATCACCGGCATATTGTGCTGCTTGCACCACGACAGAGCAGCAGGTTCAATGTGACGGTAGTTGAGACTGTAAGGGACCTGATTGGTTGCGCAGCGATGACCGTCTGGAACGCGGAACAGATCTTCCATCTGGCCGCTGTTGAAGTTGGATACACCCCAAGCGCGTATCTTCCCCGCCGTGCGTAGTTGTTCGAATCCCGCCACGACGCCGGAGAATTGCGTGCTGGGGACTGGCGAATGCAGTAAATACAGATCGAGATAGTCGGTTTTCCCGACGTATCGATCAACGTCATCCCGAGCGAAATGCCTGTGCGCAGCGCCTCTTCTTCAACGGCTGGCGGATGCCTTCCCAATCCGAGATGCGAGGAGCCTTGACCGAGCGCCGGGATGGTGGTGCCGTCTGGAAGCTTTACGGTACGCCCTGCGGACCTCGATGCCGCGCCAGTGGCGGCAAGAACCCGTGCACTTCCTTGCACCGCCAGCATTGCACTTATGGCGGGCAACGCTAAGCCGAACGCCGCACAGCGCGCACTAAATTGACGTCGGCTGAGCAAGTGCTTGTTCATGGTGTCCATCTCCTTACGGCTAGAGAATTGTAATAGTCTCAAGGCGGCATGCCGATGACTCTTGCCGCTCAGCGCTATTGCAACAGGCGCAAGAAGTCACTGAGCCCGGGGTCAGCCGGATGATCGTCTTCCCGAGGTCGCTCGATGCGGCGCGGGCGACCGCAACCAGTTGAACCGTCATCGGGGATCGAAAAGAGCGATCGCCAAGTGAATGTCACATACTGGCGAACTGCGGAAAGTGGCGAACTGGTGCTTTCGACCCATCAGCGACATCGAAATCACCCGATTCCGGTGATCGAAATCTGCAGCGTCCGGTTAAATCGATTGCAGTGTTCGCGCGAACTGCGATTCGGTGCGTAACCTCAACCTCGGGCGGCGCTGATCGGATCGTTTCAGTCTCGTGCCGTGACCCTCTTGAACTCCGTCAGCAACATTCCCCGCTGGGGCCGACCGGCCAACCTACTCCCACGGAGTTGCCTTAGCCTGTGCGTCGCTCCACAATCTTTTGCGTCACGCGAAGGCAAGGCCGGCTCCCGAACTGCTGAAGGAGCATCCATGCTGAGGAAATCAGGTGGCAGCATCACCCTCCTCATCCTACCCGGTGCCCTGCTCACCTTCGGAGCTCCGGTGGTACACGCGCAGGCAGAACCGACAGATCCCGCAGGGGTGGTCGGCGCACCGTGCGCGTACGATCGGGGATCCCGGTGTAAGAACCTCGCTGGACTGTTCACTAGCAGCTAGATGACGCTGGGTGACGCTGGTTTGGAAACCAAAGTGGAAAACCTTACTCAAGACTGTCCGCACAATCACGACTCTCAGCCCGGTCCCGCAATCGGTTCCGCGACCGGAACGAGAACGCCACGGGTCGCCCCCCTCAACGCCGTGGCTCTTGAGCCCCGCTTTAGAGAAACGCAAGCGATGGGCGTAGAGCTGTGCGCGAGTACGGCCCAAATCAGCCCTGCAGTCTATTTCTGCAAAAATTTGAGATCGTTGTGCGTACCCTCCCGACACGCAAGCAGAATTACCCTTCGAGGTCAGCGTGTTTGCAGCATTCGTCGGGTGACTTGTCGGACGATGAAGATTCGATCAAACAATCGCTCAGTCCCCGTGAGGTAAGCAAAGAGGGCACACAATGCTGCACACATGCGAGTTGAGCCGTGCACGGGCGTTCTTTTGTGCCGCTTTGGCGATTGTGGCGGTCAGTTCCGTCTCGCCGTCCTACGCTCGACCAGACGCTCGGGTCCTTGCGTCCGGCAAGAAATGCGAACCGAAGGCGCGGGCACTCTTGCAACAGCTCGTGCAGATTGATTCTGGCACGGGTGATGTCGCTGGCTTGGCCGCCATGGGCGCGATCCT